>DATLHR010000145.1:0-14048 GCA_035539815.1 Kofleriaceae bacterium | reverse complement strand
ATCCACGAGAAGCAGGACGTCGAGCTCAAGGCCGTGGCGTTCCCGGATCAGACGTACACCGCGAAGGTGTCGCGCATCGGCGGCGAGATCGGCCGCACGCGCTCGCTGATCGTCGAGGCGACGCTCGACAAGACGCCGCCGACGCCGGTCGAGAGCAAGGCGTGTCAGGAGCAGCTCGCGGCGGCGGCGCCCACCGCGCTGGTCCCCGGCATGTTCGCCGAGGCGAGCGTGCAGACCGGGACGGTCACCCGCCCGGTGATCCCCGCGACGGCGGTCGCCGAGCGCGGCAAGACCAAGCACGTGTTCGTCGTGACCAACGGCGAGGCCGAGGACCGCATCGTCCAGGTCGCGCCCTCCGGCGTCGCCGGCAGCGTCGCGATCGCGCGCGGCCTCGCCGCCGGCGAGCAGATCGTCGCGAAGGTGACGCCCGACATCGTCGACGGGACGGCGATCTCAGCCTCTGGCGCGACCGGCGCCGCGCCGGCCCCCGCCGCCGCGAAGCCCGCCGACGCGAAGCCCGCCGACGCCAAGCCCGCGGCTCCGGCTGCGGGCTCGGCCACCAAGTAACCCCCGAGGAGCCGCACCATGCAGTGGCTATCAAATATTTCCGTGCGGAAGCCGGTGTTCGCCACCGTGCTCATCCTCGTGCTCGTCGTCATCGGGCTCGTCGGCAAGGCGTCGCTCGGCGTCGACAAGTTCCCGAAGGTCGACTTCCCGATGATCATGATCGTGACGCCGTACCCGGGCGCATCGCCGCTCGCGGTCGAGTCCGACGTCAGCAAGAAGATCGAGGAGGCGGTCAACACGGTCAGCGGTCTCGACATGCTGACCTCGACCTCGACCGAGGGCGTCTCCCTCGTGATGGCGCAGTTCGCGCTCGAGGTCGACGTCGACAAGGCGCAGAACAACATCAACGAGAAGATCGCGAGCGTGCTCCGCGACCTGCCGCCCGGGGTGCGTCCCGAGGTCCGCAAGGCGGATCCCGACGCGGCGCCCGTGATCGTGCTCTCGGTCAAGGCGCCCGAGGACCAGGACGTCTCGGTGCGCGACCTCACGCGGTTCGCCGACAAGCAGGTCAAGCAGCACATCGAGCGGCTCGCCGGCGTCGGCCAGGTCGTGATCCTCGGCGGCCAGCAGCGCCAGATCAATGTCCACCTCGACGCCATCCGGCTCGCGGCCGCCGGCGTCTCCGCGATCGAGGTCCAGCGCGCGATCACCGCGGGCAACATCAACGTCCCCGGCGGGCGCATCGAGGCCGGTCCGGTGAACCAGACGCTGCGCGTCGAGGGCCGCGCGATCGAGGCCGACCAGATCGGCACGATCGTCGTGCGCCAGTCGGGCAACCACCCGATCCTCGTGCGCGACGTGGCGACCATCGTCGACTCCGAGGAGGACGCCGAGACGTCCGCGGTGCGCAACGGCCGGGCGGCCGTCGCCCTCTCGGTGCGCAAGCAGTCCGGCACCAACACGGTCGCCGTCGTCGACCTCGTGAAGCAGGCCGTCGAGGACCTCAAGCCGAAGCTGCCGAAGGGCTACTCGGTCGAGGTCGTGCGCGACAACTCGGTGCAGATCCGGACCTCCGCGTCGCAGGTGCAGGAGCACCTCGTCGTCGGCGCCGGGCTCGCCGCGCTGATCGTGCTGCTGTTCCTCGGCAGCGTGCGTTCGACGATCATCGCCGCGGTCTCGATCCCGGTCTCGATCATCTCGACGTTCGGTCTGATGATGGTCGCCGGGTTCACGCTCAACATGATGACGCTGCTCGCGCTCGCGCTCGCGGTCGGCATCGTGATCGACGACGCGATCGTCGTGCTCGAGAACATCTACCGATTCATCGACGAGAAGCGGATGAAGCCGTTCCCGGCCGCGATCGCCGCGACCAAGGAGATCGGGCTCGCCGTGCTCGCGACCACGCTGTCGCTGATGGCGGTGTTCCTCCCGGTCGCGTTCATGAGCGGCATCGTCGGTCGCTTCCTGTTCAGCTTCGGCATGACGATGGCGTTCGCGATCGGCGTGTCGATGATCGTCGCGTTCACGCTCACGCCGATGATGGCCGCGCGCATGCTGCCGCTGCCCCCGCCCCCGGGCGAGGAGCGCCGTCGGTCGTGGCTCGAGCGCGGCAGCGACTTCGTCTACCGGCCGATCGCCCGCGTGTACTCGAGCGTCCTCGCGTTCTGCCTCCGCCGCCGCTGGGTGGTCGGCCTCGCGATCGTGGGCTCGTTCGTCTCGGTGGCGGTGCTCCCCAAGCCCGGCGGTGACTTCCTGCCGCCGAACGACGAGGCGCAGTTCGAGATCTACATCCAGAGCCCGGAGGGCACGACCCTCGAGGCGACGACGCTGATCGCCGAGCGCATCGCGCGCAAGGTGCGCCAGTACCCGGAGGTCGACAGCACGCTCGTGACCATCGCGGACAGCGACCAGCGCCAGGCCAACGTCGGCCGCGTGTACGTCGCGCTGACCGATCCGACGCAGCGCACGCGCAGCCAGGCCGACGTCATGCAGGTCGTGCGCGACGAGGTGCTCGCCGACCCGACGCTCGACACGCAGCTCGCGGTCGACAAGCAGAAGGCGGAGGTCAAGAAGCAGCTCGCCGCGGCCACCGATCCGGCCGCCAAGGCCACGCTGCAGGCGCAGCTCGACGAGCTCAACAAGAAGGTCAGCACGCGCGTCGCAGCGCAGCCGGTCAACGACTTCTCGATGGGCGGCCAGAACGCGATGGTCATGTACCTGATCTCGGGCCCGGACCTGGACAAGCTCGAGGTCTACGGCCGGCGCGTGATCGCGGCGATGGTCGACGTCCCGGGCGTGGTCGACCTCGACTCCAGCCTCGTCGACCCGGTCGAGGAGGCCACGGTCAAGCCGAACCTCGAGCGCGCGGCGCTGCTCGGCGTCGACCCCCAGGCCATCACGGCCACGCTGGCCGTCCTGGTCGGTGGCATGGAGGCCTCGACGTTCGAGGATCGCGGCGATCAGTACCCCGTGTACCTCCGCGCCGCGGAGCGGTTCCGCAACGACCCGTCGGCGCTGAGCTTGATCTCCGTGCCGTCGGCCACGCTCGGTCAGGTCCCGCTGTCCGACGTCATCACGGTGGCGCCGGGCATCGCGACCTCGAAGATCACGCGCACCAGCCGCGAGCGCGCGATCACGCTCTCGATGAACGTCAAGCCCGGGTTCTCGCAGCAGGACATCGTGGACTCGCTGCAGAAGACGCTGAAGGGCCTCGACATGCCGGCCGGCTACACCTACGAGCCGTTCGGCCAGAGCAAGGAGATGGCGAAGATGCAGAAGGCGTTCATGTTCGCCATCGGCCTCGCGTTCATCTTCATGTACCTGGTCCTCGCGGCCCAGTTCGAGTCGTGGCTGTACCCGTTCATCATCATGCTGTCGCTGCCGCTGGTGTTCCCGTTCGCGATCATGTCGCTCGTGATCACCGGCGGGTCGTTCAACATCATGTCGATGCTCGGCCTGATCGTGCTGTTCGCGATGGTCAAGAAGAACGCGATCCTCCAGGTCGATCACGCGAACGGACTGCGCAAGCAGGGCCTGCCGCGCACCGAGGCCGTGCTCGCCGCGAGCCGCGACCGCCTGCGCCCGATCCTGATGACCACCTTCGCGTTCGTCGCCGGCATGATGCCGCTGGTCACCAGCCACGGCGTCGGCGCCGGCATGTCGAAGGCGATGGCCTCGATCATCGTCGGCGGACAGACGCTGTCGCTGCTGCTGTCGCTCGTCGCCATCCCGGTCATCTACACGTGGTTCGACGACCTCGCGAACTTCGCGGGCCGTCAGTTCCGCAAGGTGTTCAAGCGCTACGGCACGGCGGATCGCGGTGCGGCGGAGGTCGGCATCGTCGACATCCACGCCGTCACGAAGAACGCGACGCATTGAGCGTCACACTTTGTAGGTGACGCTCCGGAGCGTGGTCCGGCGTACGTGACTTTGCGCGAGATCGGGGTTCCGATCCCCGGCTCGCTTTGATATGACGCGACTCCTTCACGGAAGTCGCACACGTGACCATGCGGAAAACCTCCCGAGCCACGTCTGGTAACTCTGTTGCTGCCGGGCGTGACCTTCGCGCTCTGTTGCACGTCCCCCAACACGACCTGCAGGCGCAGCTCGCGAGCCGGCTCGAGCGACTCGGGTTTCCGTCGCTGCGCGCGGGGCACGTGCAGGTGCTGAACGCCATCGGTACGCTCGCCGCGGACAGCGGTGGTGATGCGCGCGGCGTCCGCCTGTCGGACCTCGTGTCGGGGCTCTCGCTCGCGAAGCAGACCGTCGGCGACCTGCTCGACGAGCTCGAGGGGATGCGGATGGTCGAGCGGTTCCCGGACCCGGATCACGGCGTGATCAAGCGCGTGCGCCTCGGGCCCAAGGGCAAGGTGTGGGCCGCTGAAGTGAAGCGCGTGTCCGCCGCCACCGAGGCGAAGTGGGCGACGCGCCTCGGCTCGAAGAAGATGCGCTCGCTGCGCGCGCTGCTCGAAGAGCTCGCGGCCACGGTCGAGGGCACCAACGGTCACCGCGTCAACGGGCGCGTCGGCCGTCAGAAGAACGTCTGACCGGCTACTCCGTGCGAGGGATCGCGCGGAGCCGATAGCCGAACCGGTGGCGCGACTCGATGAGGTCGCCGATCTCGGACTTGATGAGCGCGCGGCGCACGCGGCGCACGAGCTGCTTGACGTGGTTCTCGCTGGGCTCGCGGGTGTCCCATGACAGGTCCGCGATCAGCTCCGACGAGCGGACGAAGCCGCGCACGAGCTCGGGCTGGTGTGCCTCGCTCGCCATGCGCCGGATCATCAGCGCCATCAGCTCGAACTGCGTGGTCGTGAGCTGGACCTGCTTGCCGTTGACCTCGATCAGGCCACCGCCACCGCCGGTCGGCTCGTGGAGGCGGAACTCCATCGTCGGCAGGCCGACGTCGGTGCGCTCGTCATCGGCCACGTCGGGACGCGGGCGGATCGTCGCGGTCAGCGTGCGCGCGATCTTGGGCGTCGGCAGCTCGGTGACGTCGGGCACGAAGTAGAACGCGATGTGACCGAACCGGATCCGATCGCTCGGCTTGATCGGCGTGGGTCCCTCGATCAGGCGATCGTCCGAGAACGTGCCGTTGGCCGAGCCGAGATCGCGAACGATCCACTGGCCGCTCTCGAGCGTCACCTCGGCGTGGTTGCGCGACACCGAAGGCTCGAGGATCGCGAGGCCCCGCCCGTCGACGTGGCGGCCGATCAGCATGCGCGTCGCGAGGCGGTGCGGACGCCCCCAGAGGTCGATCAGCGCGGCGCTCGTCGACGACGTGCACTGCGCCTGGATCTGCTCTGGCGTGACCTTGATCGGACTCGCGAGGTCATCTCGACACTCCTCACACAGGACCCCGACCTCGGCGTCACGCAGCCGACAAACCGGACACTTCACGTCGCCATAGTAACGCAGTTCCGACGAACAACCGTGATCGCGTCGCGCCGCATCTCGTGCGTAAGGCAGAGCACGATGTGAAATGCAGGTAGAACGTCCGCCTTACTCCCACGCCGCGTAGCGTCGACCCTGCACGGGCGCTTCCACGCGCTGCGGCGCGACGGCGAGCGAGAACGGGAACGACAGCGCGGAGACGCCGTCGGTGCCGGCGGTCATCACCTGGAAGTGGAGGTGCGGCGTCGACGAGAACCCGGTGTTCCCCGACAGCGCGATCGGCTGCAGGCGCTCGACGCGATCGCCGGGCTTCACGGTGATGCTGCTCGGTGCGAGGTGCATGTACTCGCCGAGCGTGCCGTCGTCGTGCTGGATGATCACGAAGTTGGTGCGGTTGTAGTCGAGGTACTCGGCGGTGGTGCCCGAGCCTTGCGCAGCTGCGTTCGCCGCGACCACCACGCCGGGGCGGGCGGCGAGCACGCGGGTCGCGACGGGGCAGTCGAAGTCGATCGCGTACTCGTTGGAGCCCTTGTGCGAGAACGCGCCGTGGAAGCCCTGCAGCACCGAGAACGTGAGCCCGTGGGGATAGGGCAGGGCATACGCATACGGCGCGGGCCGCGTGCGTGGATCTCCGAACCGCGCCCGGAAGTGCAGGTCGCGCCGGTAGCGTGCGCCGGGGTCGGGCTGGCGCAGCTCGGCGAGCACGACCGCTTCGCCGAGCGCGTGTGGGCGCGGCGCGGGCGGCAGGTAGGCGACCCCCGAGCTCGGCCCGGCCGGCGCGACGTTCTCGAAGCCCGACAGCGTCCACGCGATCATCACCGGCACGGCGTAGCGGTTGCGCGCGACCTGGAGGATGCGATCGCCGTTGCGGTACAGCTCGAACTCGAGGTGGCCGCCGTCGAACGCGAACTCGATCATGCGGTCGTCGAGGTCGCCGAGGCCGGCGGCGTCCAGCGACGCGACCGCCGGGGCGGGCAGCGGCGCGACCGGCGGCGAGACGTAGACGGGCGCGGGCGGCGGTCCACAGCCGAGCGCGGCGACAGCGGAGGCGATGGTCAGCGCGAGCCACGCACGCATCGCCTCATCCTAGCAGGCTTGCGGTCAGGGCAGCTCGACGGGCTGCGCGCCGACCTCCACGAGCTTGTCCTCGTCGGCGTCGAGGGAGAAGTTGGTGACGTCGAGGCCGGGCGCGCCGATCGCCTGCACCACCACCAGGATCGGGCCATCGGGGATCGCCACCAGCTCTGGGATGGTGACCTCGGTCGAGCCGTCGAACACGGAGATGTTCAGCAGCCGCGCGTTGCCCTGGGCGTACTCGACGCCGTGCACCGTCGCGCCGGGGACCGCGGTCCACGCCGCGGTGGTGCGCGTGATGGTCGGGCTGCCGGGGGCGGCGAGCCAGCTGCCAGCGGCGAGGCTCGTGCCGGTGAGGCCGCGACGGAGGACGAAGCTGCGGGCGGCGGTCGGCGTGTCGCCCTTGGTAGCGATGCCGACCAGCTGGTAGCTGCTGCCCGCGAACGCCTCGGGCTTGGGGATGAGCGCGGTGGCCATCGTCGGGGTGCGGATCGTCACCTGGAGGATGCCGTCCTCGCCGAGATCGAGGCCGACGACGCCGGCGACCGTGTTGTGGCCCGACGGCGGCGCGCCGAAGTCGACGGTCACCTCGTGCTGCATGCCGATGTCGAGCGCGTTCAGCGTGACGCCGGTCTGGTCGACGTTCTCGGCGACCGTGAGGCCGGCCTTGTAGGCGTAGCCGATCAAGGTCACGACGTCGTCGCTCGGATCGACCGGTGAGCCCTTCATGTCGACGTCGAACACGGGCGCGAGCAGCGCGACCTTGCCCGCGCGGACCTCGAGCGTGAAATTGCACGGTCCGTTGTTGGGCTGGGTGGTCGACAGGCCGGTCGCGCACGCCTTCATCGCGTCCGGCGTGACGATGGAGTTGCCGGGATCGTCGAGGTCGTGGGTCTGCGAGTAGCCGACCGACGCATACTTGGTGTGGCCGATCGGGACAGTGAACGAGCTCAGGTCGAGCGAGCCGGAGATCGTCGCGCTGCGGGCCGACGGCTGGGCGGCGACCTGGAGCGCGAAGGTGAGGTTCGTGCCGTTGGCCCCGACCCACACCTCGGACCGGTAGTTGCTCGCCTTGACCGCGACCGTCTGCGGACCGCTCACGCCGTCGGCGGTGAACAAACCGGCGGCGTCGGTCGTTCCTTCGAGCGTACCGACCCGCACGGTCGCACCCGCGATCGGCGCGCGGGTCGCGTCGTCGATGACGTAGACATACGCGACACCGTCGATCGGACCGTCGCCAATTCCACCACCGGGGATGACGCGTGGCCCCGCTGGACCCGAGGCGTCGACCTCGCCACCGCCGGAGTCGTCGCCACATCCGGCGGTTGCGAGCACGAGCAAGACAATGGAACTAAGGAATCGCATGACGGACCTCCCGAGCACCGAGCGTATGCGATCGTCACGCCACCTCGGCTACCTTGACTCCCTCGGGCGTTCGCATACCTTCGGTCCCGATGTCGGCGCCTGATCGCAGCTGGACCATCGCGCCGACCTTGCTGTGGTTCGGTGGCCTGGTCGTCGCGGGGCTGTGGCTGTTCGACTCGGACCTGCACGCGCTCGCGGATCGGTTGACGTCGCGTCGCGAGGACGGCCCGGCGGGTCCCGCGATCACGGCGCGACCGGTGGTCGTCGCCGACGTGGCCAGCGATGACCCGGACGATGCGCCGGGCGTGCCCGCGGTCAGCGCGTCCGGCGATCGCGCGAGCGGCGGCGCACTCGAGGACCCCTGCCTCGAGGGAACGCCGGCCGCGTGCAAGCGGTGGGCGATGGACGGCTTCTATCGCGCGGTCGCGGCGGAGGAGGCCGGCAAGCTCGGGCGCGCGGTGCGCGTGTCGTGGTACGGCGACTCTGTCGTCGCGACCGATGCGATTCCCGGCCGGCTGCGCACGCGCCTGCAAGCGGACCTCGGCGATGGGGGGCCCGGGTTCGTGTTCGCGATCCCGCCGCATCGCTTCGTGCACCACGAGGGCATCACGCGCTCGCAGTCGGGGACGTGGCTGACACACGCCGTGTCGACCCAGCCGGCGGGCGACGCGATCTATGGCGTCGGCGGCAGCAGCACCGAAACGGCGGGCGGCAGCGCCACGATCAAGCTCGTGCACGGCAAGGCCACGGCGGTCGCGCTGCACTACCTCGCGCAGCCGGGCGGGGGCACCGCGATCATCAAGGGCGATGGAGCGGAGCTCGTGCGCGCCGAGACGCGGGCGGACGCGAAGCAGAGCGGGATGGCGACCGCGACCGTGGCCGCCGGCGCGTCGAAGTTCGCGATCGAGACCAAGGGCAAGGTGCGCCTGTTCGGGCTCGCGCTCGAGAACGCGAGCGGCGTCACCGTCGACAACCTCGGCATCGTCAGCGTGAACGTGAAGAACTTCACGCACCGCGAGTCGGCGAGCTGGGCGAGCGAGCTCGAGCATCGCCGCGCCGACCTCATCCTGATCATGATCGGCGCCAACGAAGCGCAGTGGCTCGGGCCCGCCGATGCGGACACCAAGGCGTACGCCGCGAACTACGGGAAGGTGCTCGCGCCGATCCGCAAGGCGCGCCCCGACGCGACCTGCCTCGTGGTGTCGCCGACCGATCAAGCGGAGGCGAAGGACGGCGGCTATCCGTCGCGGCCGGTGATGCCGGTGCTCGTCGAGGCGCAGCGCAAGGCGGCGAAGGCGAACGGGTGCGCGTTCTTCTCGACCTACGACTGGATGGGCGGCAAGGGCTCCGCGGCGAAGTGGTTCAAGAAGGGGCTCGTCGGCAGCGACTTCCAGCACCTCTCGCGCAAGGGCGCGAACAAGATGGCGGATGCCGTCCATGCGGCGCTGATGGCGGGCTACAGAAGCTATGCGCGTAAGTAGCGCGGTGCTCACGCTCGGCGGTGCGCTCGCGCTGCTCGGCTGCAGCAGCTGCGATGGCGAGCGGGTGCCGCCGAAGTCGCCGCGGCCAGCGGCGCCGGCGGATGCCGCGAGCGCACCGCCGGTCGACGCTGTGGTCGCGTTGCCCGGCTATCTCGACGCACCCGCGGGCAGCCTCGACGCGCTGTTCACCGCGCTCGCGGCCTCGGAGCGCAGCGAGGCGCCGGGCCGGACGCTGCTCGTGTTCTTCGGCGACTCGCACACCGCGGGCGACTCGATGACGTCGCGCGTGCGCACGACGCTGCAGGCGCGGTTCGGCGATGCGGGGCGCGGCCTCGTCGCGGCGGGGCGGCCCAACGCGAAGCACTATTACCAGCGCGACGTCCGCTACGGCGCGAGCGGTGCGTGGCGCGCGGCGGTCGGTGGGCACCGCGGCGATGCGGAGCCGTTCGGCATCGCCGGGCTGCGCGTGTACGGCGAGCGCAAGGGCGCGCAGCTGTGGGTCGAGACCTGCGCCGAGTGCACGGCCGGCGCCAAGGTCGCGCAGTTCGAGATCCTGTACCAGGCGGCGCCCGAGCGCGGCGTGTTGCGCTATCGCGTGGACGACGGCGCGTGGCAGATCCAATCGACGCGGACCGCGCCGATCGAGCCGCCGCATCCGGCGCGCCTCGTCATCCCCGTCGCCGACGGACCGCACAAGCTGACGCTCGAGCACGGCGGCGGCGGCGGGCTCGACCTGTACGGCGTGGTGCTCGAGCGCATGCGACCGGGCGTGGTCGTCGACTCGCTCGGCGTCGTCGGGCGGCGGCTCGGCAGCCTGCGCTCGTGGGACTGGTCGATCATCGGCGAGCAGCTCGCGACGCGCGACCCGCGGCTCGTCGTGCTGCAGTACGGCACCAACGAGGCCGACGATCCGGATCTCGATCTCGAGGCGCTCGCGAAGTACTTCGACGAGATGATCGCGCGCATCCGCGCATCGGCGCCGGGTGCATCGATCTTGATCCTCGGGCCGCCCGACATGGGCGTGCGCGAAGGTGGCAAGGCCTGCGATCGCATGAAGCCCCCGCCCGACGGTGTGCTGGTGCCCGAGTGCCAGTGGCGCACGCCGTCGGTGCTGGCCGAGATCATCGCCGTCGAGCACGCAGCCGCGGCGCGCAACCAGGTCGCGTTCTTCGACACGTTCGCGGCGATGGGCGGGCCCGACAAGATGGCGGGCTGGGTCACCGCCGAGCCGAAGGTCGCATACAAGGATCACGTCCACTTCACCGACGTGGGCTACCAGCAATGGGGTGACGCACTCGCCGGGGCGCTGCTCGCCGAATACGACCGCTGGCGCGCGAAGAGTCCGCATTAAATGCTGTTCTCGAGTCCGGACTACCCGCCGTTCCTGATCGCGGTGTTCTTCCTCTACGCGCTCGCGCGCTGGGGTGGTGCCGCGAACGCGTGGGCGCGGATCGCGATGATGGTCCTGCTCGGGGACATCGTGTTCCTGCTGATCGCGAAGGATCCCGATCTGCTGTGGGACCCGGTCGGCGGCCTGCTGTGCAAGCTCGCCGCCGGCGATGCGCGCTATCACGACCTGCCCGCGTGGCTCGTCGTGCGCTGGGTGGCTGGGACCGCGCTGCTCGTCGGCGCGATCGCAGTCGGGCGCCACCGCGCGTCATGGATCGCCTCGCCGTCGGGACAGTCGGCGATCGGGCGCGGCCTGGTCGCGGCGCTCGCGGTGATCGGCATCACCGTGGTCGTCGGTGTTCGCGACGGGAGCCTGCCGGCGATCTCGGAGCAGATCATCGAGCACGGCCACCTCGTGGTGCTGTTCGTGCTCGGCATCGGCATCGGCGTGTCGCGCCGCGAGGACCATCGCCCGCTCGGCCGCGTGATCCTGCTGTTCGTCGCGTCGTCGCTGTTCTACCAGGCATGGGCGGCGGCGATGCCGGGCGCGTATCGATACTTGTTGGCGCTGCTGCTCGCGACCATCGCGCTCGACTACTACCTCGGCGTCTGGATCGAGCGCACCGAGGATCCGTGGAAGCGCAAGGCGCTGCTCATCGTCAGCTTGTGCTCGAACCTCGGCGTGCTCGTGGTGTTCAAGTACGCCGACTTCTTCACGCAGGACGTGCTCGGGCTCGATGTCGGGCGGCTCGATCTGATCCTGCCGGCCGGCATCTCGTTCCACACGTTCCAGTCGCTGTCGTACACGATCGATGTCTATCGCCGCGAGCTGCCGGCGACGAAGTCGGTCATCACGTTCGCGACGTTCGTGCTGTTCTTCCCGCAGCTCGTCGCGGGACCGATCGTGCGCGCGCAGGAGCTCTTGCCGCAGCTCGAGAAGCCGCCCGCGCTCGAGCTCGAGCAGGCGACGCGCGGCCTCTATCGCATCGTGCTCGGCCTGTTCAAGAAGGTCGCGCTCGCCGATGCGCTCGCGCTGTGGATGGTCGATCGCGTGTTCGAGGCACCCGAGCGGTTCAGCTCCGTCGAGGTCGCGGTCGGCGTCGTGGCGTACGCATTCCAGATCTTCCTCGATTTTTCGGCGTACTCCGACATCGCGATCGGCTCGGCGCAGGTGCTCGGCTTCACGCTGCCCGAGAACTTCCGTACGCCGTATCGCTCCGCGAACCTCCAGGAGTTCTGGCGCCGCTGGCACATCTCGCTCTCGACGTGGCTGCGCGATTACCTCTACATCACGCTCGGCGGCAACAAGCACGGGCCAGCGCGCACGTACGTGAACCTCATCCTGACGATGCTGCTCGGCGGCCTGTGGCATGGCGCGAGCTGGGCGTTCATCGTGTGGGGGGCGTTGCATGGCTTCGGCCTCGCGGTGACGCGCTACTTCCAGCGCGCGACGACAGGCGATGCGCAGCGGGCGTGGGCCTTGCTCGCAGGCTGCGCGCTGATCGCCGTCGTTGGCTACACGCTGCAGACGTACGCGCTCGGCGACCTCTCGACGTGGTGGCAGCTCGTGATCGTCTGGCTGTATGCGACACCGCTGTGGGCGGTGATCACCGCATGGCTCGGTCGCGAGCGCGGACGTGCGAGCGAGCCGCCGCCGATCCCGCCGTTCCTCTCGGTGTGGCGCGGCTCGCCGCGGCTGTGGGTGCCGGAGGTGCTGAGGATCACCGTGTGCCTGTCGGCGGTCGGCGTGTTCGGAGCGCTGCGCTACTTGTCCTCGGACACGTGGATCCCGGCGATCGTCGTGACCTGGGCCCTCGCCGTGGCCGCGGATGTCGTCGAGCGCGGCACCGACGAGGCTCTCGCGCGCCTCGCCTACGTCGCGCGCCGCGTAGTGAGCGGCGCGCTCGTGTTCGCGTATGTGTGCCTCGCATGGATCTTCTTTCGCGCGACGTCGTTCGACAACGCGCTCGCGATCCTGCGGCAGCTGGCGCAGCTCGAGACGGATCACGCGAACGTCGTGCCGCTGGTCACCGTCGCGCTCGTGGCCGCGACTGCGACCCACCTGTTCGCCGACGGCACCTATCGGTGGCTGCGCGAGCGGTTCGTCGCGCTGCCGCCGTGGGGACAGGGGCTCGTGCTCGCGTGCGTGGCCTTCGTGCTGCGCGAGCTCGCGCACACCGAGATCGTGCCGTTCATCTACTTCCAGTTCTGAGGCCTGAAGGAACGCGACCTCTGCGAACGATCGCAGCGCGACCGCGACGACGTTGCAGAGCAGCACCATCGCGGCGCCGAGCACGAACGCGCGGCGGTTCATCGCGCGTCCTGCAGGAGCACCCGCGCGAGTGCGTCGGCGAGAGCCGCGAGCGCGAGCGGATCCTCTTCGAGCACGTCGCGCAGATCATCGAGCGCGAGCCCGACCACCATGGTCGCCCGCTCGGCGATCGCCTCGACGGCCGCGTCTGCGGCGCGATCACACGCACGAGGCCGAGCAGGTGACCCGGCGTCGCGGTGCCGCCGCGCTTGCGCTTGGTGCTCAGCGACGCATCGATGGCGGCCGCCGCGCGCGACACGATCACGAGCGAACCGGTGCCGACGATCCACACCGTGTCGTCGGTGGTGCGGCGCTCGCCCGCTTCGAGTGCCTCCGGGCGCGCACGCTCCGCGAGGCGGATCACGACGGCGGGCTGCAGGCCGGCGAACAGCGGACAAGCTGCCAGCGTGCGCGCTCGCTCGAGGAGATCCACGGGGCGCGTTAGCGCTTCGCGAGGATCTTCTTCTGGTTGCCGACGATCGCCTTCTGGTTCGCGAGCACTTGGTCGAGCTTCTTCTGGTTGCCGGCGATCGACTTCTGGTTCGCTAGCACTTGATCGAGCTTCTTCTGGTTCGCGGTGATCTTGGCCTGGTTCGCGATCACCTGGTCCAGCTTCTTCTGGTTCGCGGTGATCTTGGCCTGGTTGGCGAGGATCTGCTTCTGGTTCGAGAGGATCTTCGCGAGCTGATCCTGGTTGGCCTGGATCCGCATCTGGTTCGCGAGGATCTTCTCCTGATTGGCGATGATGCGAGCCTGGACGTCGCCCTGGCTCGTGATGAGTACGTCGCCGCTGTCTCCGTTCGTCACCGACTCATGCATGAGATTTCTCCGCCTTTCGACGCAGCCGTGCGCCGGAGCGCGTATCGTTGAACCAGCGCCCCAGGCCGTGCAAGGCCGGACGCGAGAATGATGCGCAGGTCCGCCTCGATCCCGTGCTCGATCCTCGCGGCGGTTACCGTCGTGGGGGGCGGACGCGCGGCCGTCGCCGACGACGAGCCCCCGGTCGCCGAGCTCACCGACGCCGACCT
>DATLHR010000144.1:0-14546 GCA_035539815.1 Kofleriaceae bacterium | reverse complement strand
GCCTCGGCGACCGCGCGCTCGCTGAAGTACGCGACGATCGCGTCGGCGGCCTTGCGGTTCATGCCCGGCGCCTTCGCGAGCTCCTCGACCGTGGCCTGCCGGATCGCGCGCACGCTGCCGAAGTGCTTGAGCAGGCGCTGGCGGCGCGTCGCACCGATGCCCGGGATCGAATCGAGCTCGCTGCGCAGCGTCGCCTTGCCGCGGCGGTCGCGGTGGAACGTGTTGGCGAAGCGGTGTGCTTCATCGCGGATCCTCGCGAGGACGTAGAGCTCGGGAGAGTTCGCGCGCAGAGGGATCGAGTCCTTCACGTTGCGCCGGTAGATGCGATCGGGCGCGCTGCCCGCGTCGAGCTCGCGCTCCTTGGCGAGCCCGATCACCTCCAAGCCGTCCTCGCCGCCGATCTTCACGCGCAGATCGGTGAGCGCGGCCACGGCCATGCCGAGCTGGCCCTTGCCGCCGTCGATCACGAGCAGGTCGGGCGCGGCCCACGCGGGATCGTCGCCATCCTCGGCTTTCGCGGCGCGCGCGAACCGGCGGGTGAGCACCTCGTACATCGCGGCGAAGTCGTTGTTGTCGACGGTGCGGACCTTGAACTTGCGATACAGCGAGCGCGCCGGCGCGCCGTCGAGGAACGTCACCATCGACGCGACGGTCTCCACGCCCTGGATGTGCGCGATGTCGAAGCACTCGATGCGACGCGGCGGCCGCTTGAGCTCGAGCCGCTTGGCGACCTTGGCGAGCAGCTCGTCGGCGTCGCCGCCCTTGTCGCGCCGCGAGGTCGCCGACGCCGCCGCGTTGCGGTCCGCGAGCTCCACGAGCTTCGCGCGCACGCCGCGCCGCGGCTCGATGATCTTCACCTTCTTGCCGCGCGCGGTGCCGAGCCAATCCGCGACCACCTCCGCATCGTCGAGCTCGACCCCGACGACGACCTCATCCGGGATGTACGTCCCCGTCGCGTAGTACTGCTGCAGGTGCTCGCCGATCACCGCGCCGTCGGGTAGCTCCTGATCCTTCTGGTGGAACGTGCGGCGGCCGACGAGCTTGCCGGCGCGCACGAACAGCACCACGACCTCGACGGCATCGGCCTCGCGATACAGTCCCCACACGTCCTGATCGACGAAGTCATCCTGCACGATGTGCTGCTTGGCGAGCGTGCGCTCGACGGCGGCGATCGAGTCGCGCAGCACCGCCGCGACCTCGAAGTCCTCGGCGGCCGCGCGTGCGGTCATGCGACCACGCAGGCGCGACAGCAGCTCGGCGTTCTTGCCCTGCAGGAACATCTTCACGTCCTCGACCTGCTCGGCGTACGCCGAGGGCGCGACGTCGATCGCGCACGGGCCCGAGCAGCGCTTGATCTGGTACTGCAGGCACGGGCGGCCGCGGGTCTCGAGCACGTGATCGGTGCACGTGCGCAGCTGGAAGTGCCGGTTGAGCGTGCGCAGCGTCTCGCGCGCCCCGGTCGCCGAGTGGTATGGGCCGAAGTAGTTCGCGCCGTCGTCGCGGATGTTGCGCACCACCTCGACGCGCGGGAACTGCTCGCGCGTCGGGCCGTGCTTGCCCTCGGGCGCCGGCTGCGGATCGACGAGGCGCAGGACGAGGTACTGCTTGTCGTCGCGCAGCTTGACGTTGAACTTCGGCTGGTGCTTCTTGATCAGGTGGTTCTCGAGGAGCAGCGCCTCCTTCGAGGACGTGACCACGATGGTCTCGACGTCGGCGACCGCGCGTCCGAGGAACCCCGCCGCGACGAAGAACCGCTCGTCGCCGCCGTCTCGGAAGTACTGGCGCACGCGCGTGCGGAGGTTCTTCGCCTTGCCGACGTAGATCACCGTGCCCTTGGCGTCCTTGAACAGATAGACGCCGGGCTCCGTGGGAATCCGATCGAGCACCTCGCCGGCGAGCGGCATGACCCGCGCACCTTACCGCGCTGCTCGTGTCACCGCATGTCAGCTATTCCGCGACTCTCGTCGAGGTCCGCGGTGCCGACTCGGGATCAGAGCGGCAGCTCTGGATCGAACGGGCAATTGCCAGGCGGGGGGATCTCGCCGCGGAACGTCGCGCCCGGCGGCGCGGTGATCACGGTCATGTCGACGGCAGGAGCGCCGCTCTCGTTACGAACGATATGGCCATGGCCGGTGTCCACGTAGCCGCCGGGGGCGCTGATGACGAGCGGGGTGCATGATGGGTCATCGGCCTCGTAGAACGTCAGGGTGCCCTGCTTCACGGTGATGAACACCGGCCCCGGGTGCTGGTGCCAGCCGGTGTGGCTGCCGATCGCGTAGTCGTGCTGACGCACGACGAGATCGATCGGGTCCTTCGCGTTGATCTTGAGGTCCATGGTCTTGGATTCGACCTTGAACGCCGGGTACGCACCACGCGCCAGCAACGTCGGCGTGACGCCGACGGCGGGGCTGTGCTGCTCCACCTCGTTCGTGGCCTCGACCGCGTCCATGCAGCCCGCAGCGACGCCCGCACAAACCAACCCCATCGCGATGCGCTTCATGTCTCCTCCGCTCGGCTCGTAGGTGCCGGTTCGGAGAAGAGGTGAACGAAGCGTGCCAGGCGCGCGAATGGGCGATTGCGGCCCGGCGGTGAACGGACGGGTAGCTGAGCGAGCGCCCGCGGGCGGACTACGTCGTGCAACCTGGGCCTCGAAGCACGGCGTCGCGGTCGCGGCAGCTCCGAGAGTTACTTCGCCAGCTGGGTGAGCTGGATCAGATTTCCGCAGCCGTCCTTCAGCTGCGCGATCACCGAGCCGGCCATCACCTCGGTCGGCGGCATCGTGAGCTCGGCGCCGCGCGCCTTGATGCGCTCGTAGTCGCGCTTCACGTCGCTGGTGTACAGCATCAGGGACGGCTGGTTCGCCTGGAGGAGCGCCTCCTGGTACGTCTTCGCCGCCGGGTTGTCGGCGAGCGCCAGCTGGAGCTCCGTCCCGTCGCGGTCGCCGGGCGCCATCACCGTCAGCCAGCGATAGCCGCTGTTGGAGAAGTCGTCCTTCTTGGCGAGGCCGAGCACCTCCGTATAGAAGCGCAGCGCCTTGTCCTGATCGTCGACGTACACGCTCGTGTGCCGGATCTGCAGTCCCTCACGGGCGGCGGGGGCAGGCGCCTGGGGCGGACGAGGCGTGGAGGCACAGGCACCGGTCACGAGCAGCGACAGCGCGAGAATTCTGGGCAAGCCGATCTTCATGGTTCCTCCATGACGGATCGAGCTCGCAGGATGTGACGGCTTCGTTCAGAACAGCTTGAAGTCGCGCAGCGTGACCAGGACCATCACGACGAGCAGCACCATGATGCCGCCCATGTGGATCGTGGCTTCGATCTTCGGGTTCGGTCGTCGTCGCGTGATCAGCTCGTAGCCGAGGAACACGAGACGCCCGCCGTCGAGCGCCGGCAGCGGGAACAGGTTGAACAGGCCGAGGTAGACGCTGAGCATCATCAGCAGCTCGATGCCGGCGACGAGGCTGTAGCTGAACGCCTTCTTGAACTCGTCGAGGATGCGCTTGGGCCCGCCCGGGTCCGCCTTCTCGCGGCCGGCCATGATGCCGCGCAGCCCGTCGACGATGAGCTGCGTCTGCTTCACGGGGAAGATCAGTGCGTGGCGCGCGGCCTCGCCGACCCCGACCTCGATCGTGTCCGACTCGCGCGTCCGGGTGATGCCCAGCAGGTAGTACGGGTCGTCCGTCCACCAGTCGATGCGCTTCTCCGGCGTGATCGTGACATCCAGCGCCTTGCCCTCGCGCTGCACGGTGAGCGTGATCGGCCCGCCGCTCTTGGCGGTCACCAGCTCCGTCAGCGACGGCCCGGCGTTCGCGTAGACCTGCTTGCCATCGACCGCGATGATGCGGTCGTGCGGCTGGAGCTTGCCGGCCGCATCCATGTCCGGCATCACCTCGGCGACGACGTGGTACTGCTCCTCGCTCTGGATGCCGTGGCAGGTGTAGAGACCGAACGCGAGGACGATCGCGGAGAGGTAGTTGGTCGCGGGGCCCGCGAAGATCGTGACGAAGCGCTGCCAGGCGGGCTTGTTCGGGTAGGCGTTGCGGTCCTCGGGATCGACCTCCTCGAGGATGTTCATGCCCTTGATCTCGACGAAGCCGCCGAACGGCAGCGGCGCGATCTGGAACGTGGTGCCTGCCTTGTTCTTGCGCTTGAAGATGCCGGGCCCGAACCCGATGCTGAACCGATCGACGTGCATCCCACACCAGCGCGCCACCAGATAGTGGCCGGCTTCATGGACGACGATCAGGAACGCCAGCGCCATGATGGCGCTGAGGTAGCCGAGCTTCCAGAACAAGCCCAGCGCGGCCACCGCGAGCAGGTAGTACACGCGCTGACTATAGCAGCGGCCCGGAGAGCCGGCCGCCGATCAGGCCCAACGAGCGAACGCGCGCAGCGGGTTGATCGTCGACTTCACCGCGACGCCCGTCGCACCCGAGACGCGGATCATGAGGTTTCGGACCTGCAGGCGCTTGGCGATGCGGCGGTGCATCGCGTTCCCGAGCAGGCGCGCGCCGCGGAACGCGGGCAGGGCGCGGATGCGATGCGCGACCGTGTAGCGGGTGAGCGCGACCTCGGCGTCGCCCTCGTTGGCGAGCAGGCGGCGGCACGCGTCGCCGATCCCGTCGAGCGAGGCGCTCGCGACGTCGGGCGTGGAGACCAGCAGCAGCGTGCCCTGCGCACGCGCGGCGCCGGCGTCGACACCGCGGCCGCGCGCCGAGGCGTGGGTGACGCGGAGCTCGGGGACCTCGGCGCGGAGCAGCGCGAGGACAGCATGCGAGTTGTCGCCGGAGTCCTCGTCGATGGCGAGGATCTCGAAGGAGAGGCCGAGACCTCGGAGGTGCTCGGCGGTGCGGCGGACCGCGATCCCGACGGCTTCTTCGTCGTCGCTGAAGGGCAGAATGACGGAGACGTCGTACCGCGCAGTCTCGGACATCAAGCCAGGAGGACAAGCACGCGCTGTGCCGCTGGTAGACTCCTCTGTCACCACGAGATCGTCACGTAATTGCAGCAACTTGGGCATGCTCCCGCGGCCGGTGGTCGGACCTTGGTGCGCACTACTCTACGCACCGTAGCGTCACGTCCGAGTCACGCGCTTCTCACCAGCTGCGGCGCGACCGCCATCCAGTCGAGGTGGGCGACCGCCTGCGCGAGCTCATAACGACTCGGAGGTGCGGCCAGGACGGCATCGATCGAGGCGGCGAGCGCTCGCGGATCCTCGGGCGCGACCAGCCGCGCGACGGGCGCCAGGGCGGTCAGCCCGCCGACCCTCGAGGCGACCACCGGCACGCCGGACGCGAGGGCCTCGAGCGCGATGAGCGGCGTGCCCTCGGTCCTCCCCGAGGCGGTGACTCGCGACGGCACGACGACGCAACTCGCCGACGCGAGCAGCGCATCGCGCGCGTGCGTGTCGACGGCGCCGAGGAACGAGACGCCGCGGGCGGCGCGTTCCTCGAGTCGTGCACGCTCGGGACCGTCGCCGGCGATCACGAGGCGGGCGGGCGTCTTCAGATACGAGAGCGCGGCGATCGCCACGTCGACACCCTTGAGCGGAACGAGGCGCGCGGCGATCGCCACGGTCGGTGGATCCGTGGGCGCGCGGGTGAGTGCGGTGAAGCGCGCGAGGTCGACGCCCATCGGTTGGACGCGCGCGGCGGCGAGCCAGCGATCGAGCGACGGGACCTCGCGACGCGCGAGCTCGCGCAGCTCGGCGCTGACGAACACGAGCTCGGCACGGCGGGCGCGCAGCGCGTGCAGCACGGGCGCGAGCAGGCGCAGGCGGCGCAGCGTGTGGACGTCGCCGCCGTGCGCGATCGCGAGGAGCGGTGCGCGCGCGGGCAGGGCGGCGAGCGCACTGGGGACGAGCCAGTGCGCGGTGATCGAGTCCCAGCGCGCGGTCCGTGCGGCGACCGCGGCGGTGAACTTCGTCGAGAACGCCACGGCGGCGAGCGCGGTGCGCAGGGGATGTCGCTCGAGCGCGTCGGGTGCGCCGCCGCGGAAGAACAGCGGGCTCGTGATCCGCGTGGCGTCGTCGTCGCGCTCGCCGGCCGCGATCACGTCGACCTCGTGGCCGAGCGCGCGCAGCGCCGCGACGTGCGCGCCGACGAAGTTGCCCGCCGGATCACCGGGCCAGCGCGGGTACGACGTCGTGAGGACGCCGAGCTTCATCGCGGCGCGCGTGACCACCGCGCGGCGAGCCGCGTGCCCCACGAGCGCAACAGGACCCACGGGATCGGATGCACGACGGTGCCGAGATGGATGCCGCTCTTCCAGTGCGCGCCGTAGATCGGGCGCACGGGCACGTCGACCACGCGCATGCCCGCGACGGATAGCCGCGACAGCAGGTCGTTCGGATAGCCATAGCGAGGGAACAGCTCGTCGAGCGGGATGCGCTCGAGCGCGCGGCGATGGATCGCGGTGTAGCCGCACTGCGAGTCGAACACGTGGCGGTAGCCGGACGTGACCTTCGTGGCCGCCGAGAGCAGCACGTTGCCGACGATGCGCGCGGGCGGCATCGTCGACCAGATCGCCGGGTGCTTGAACCGGTTGCCCTTCACGTAGTCCGCGTCGCCCACGGCGATCGGATCGACGAGCGTGGTGAGGTCCGCGGGATCCATCTGGCCGTCACCGGCCATCACCACGGCCACGTCGGCGCCGACGGCGAGCGCGCGACGGTAGCCGGTCGAGATCGCGCGGCCGACGCCTGCGTTCGCGGCGTGGCGGAGCACCTCGACGCGCTCGGGCTCGCGGCGCATGCGCGCGGCGCGCGTGGCCTCGGCGGACGTGTCGTCGGTGGAGGCGTCGTCGACGACGATGATGTGATCGACGAGCTCGGGGACCGTGGTCACCGTGTCGACGATCGCCCGCCGTTCGTTGAACGCGGGGATGACGACGGCAAGCCGCAACGATCGGTACATCTCCGGCGGTTATACACACGGGCGGCCAGTGTCAGTACTCCGTGGTACGTCCTGTTCGTCGCCGAGGACGCGGTGTCCCCGGACCCAAGAACCACCGAGGCGGTGCCTCGGTACGCGAAAGAGAACGTCATGGCAGCTGGAGTGAACAAGGTCATCCTCGTCGGTCACCTCGGAGCGGATCCGGACATGCGGTACACGCCGAGTGGACAGGGAGTGTGCGAGCTGCGGCTCGCCACCAGCGAGAGCTGGAACGACAAGAACGGCCAGCGCCAGGAGCGGACCGAGTGGCACCGCATCGTCGTCTGGGGCAAGCGCGCCGAGGTGTGCTCGAAGTATCTGTCGAAGGGCCGCCAGGTGTTCGTCGAGGGTCGGATTCAGACGCGCTCGTACGACGACAAGGAAGGCATCAAGCGCTACATGACCGAGATCATCGCCTCGGACGTGCAGTTCCTCGGTGGTGGTAAGGGTGAAGGCGGTGGCCGCGGTCGTGGCGACGACAGTCCGCCGCCTCCGTCGGATGCGGAGTTCGGCGGCTACGGGGGCGGTGGTGGTGGTGGTGGTGGCGGCGGTCCCGACGACGACATCCCGTTCTGATCGGTTCGATCGTCAGGGCGCGACGCCGACCGTGACCATCAGCGTCAGCGGCGCCCCGGGGGCGACCAGCAGCTGGCGTGACGCCTCGACGCCCCGCGAGGGCCGCACCGCGTCGGCGACCTGCGCTTCGCGCCACTCGGCGTCGAACAGATTGTCGACGGTGAGGCCGATCAGCAGCCAGCGCCAGCGGTGCTGGGCGACGACGTCCACGATCGACGATGGCGCCGCGATCAGTGCCGGATCGGGCGTCGCGCGGGCTCCGATGACGCGCAGGCGAACGCCGGCGTAGGTGTCGCCGCGCGCGACGGCGAGGCCCGCATTCGCGAGGAGCCGCGGGGCGTAGGGCAGGGCGCGATCCGCGTGCGCCTGGCGCCCGCGCGCGACCGCCGCGGCGCCGTCGAGCTCGAGCCACGGGACCGGTCGTGCGACGACCCGCGCCTCGAACCCGTAGCGCCGGGTCTCGCCGACGTGCACGGCGGCGCCGGTATCCGCGCTCCACTCCTGGTGCGCTTCGAGCTCGGACGCCCACGCCGCGAACGCGGCCTCGACGCGGGTGTCCGGCTTCACGCGCGCGCCGAGCTCCGCATCGTACGTGCGGACGAACGCGCCGAACCCGCTCGCAGCGACCGCGGCGCGCGCGTCGGTCGCGTGCGCGCCAGCGCTGCCGAGCAGCTGGAGCTCGAGATCGCGAGCGCGATAGCGCGCGCCGACGGTCGGGCTCACGCGGGCGCGCGCACCGGTGCCGCCGAGCGTGCTCGCGCCGAGCGTCGTCTCGGGATCGCGATCGTCGACATCCCAGATCTCCTGATCGAGGCGGACGCCGCCGAACAGCTGGACGCGGCGCGAAGCGTCGAGCACCTCCTCGGCGTAGCCGGCGATGCTGCGCATGCCGGGCGCGGTGGCCGTGCACGGGTTCGCCGTCGCGAAGCAGTCGGCGAGACGCAGGCGACGCTCGGCGTGCCACGTCGTGGCGGTCGCGGCCTCGACGCGCGCCTGCATGCCCACGCGCAGGCGGCCGCGCAGGCCGAGGACGCGGTGCCCGCGGCGATAGAACGCCTCGAGTCCGTACGTCACGCGCTCGTCGGCGTACTCGAGCTGATCGCCGGCATCGGGATCGCGCGCGAACAGCGACGGGTTCGTGTACAGCCGCAGGTCCGAGTCGACGATGTAACCGAGCACGCCCCACGCCTTCGCCTCGAAGCCGACGCTCGCGGCGCTGCGCAGCGCGATCCCGCCCTGCGATGGATCCGACGAGGAGAACGCGCGCAGGCGTCCGGCGGCGAGCTCGCTCGTGGCGAGGAGCCCCGACTCGAGCCAGCGCCCGGAGTAAAGTTGTGCCGCAGCGCGGAGCGTTCCGTCGCCGAGCGGACGCACGAGCTTGGCGAGCACGGCGCCGCGGCGGAACCGCTCGGGGTGCACGTACGGTCCGTCGTCGAGGCCGACCTCGGCGGCGAGCACGGCGCTGCCGGTCGCGAGCTCGGGACTGGCCATGCCGACGAGCCGGTAGCGCAGGCGGCGCAGGCGCTCTCGGATCAGCGGGTCGGTGAGCTCGGTGCCCGAGGTGATCCGGACGACCGCGCCGCCGGGGACGTGATCGAGCGTTCGTACGTCGAGCGTCCCGGCGGTCGCGAACGTGGTGAACCGCGGCGCATAGCCGCCCTCGTAGACGCCGATCGACGCCACGGCGTCGGGGATCAGCAGGTGCGTGTCCGCGTAGCCGTGCGCGTAGGCGTGGCTGCTCGCGTTGAGCGGGATGCCATCGACCAGCACCGCCGCGGCGGCACCTTGTCCCGCATCGAAGCCGCGCAGGAGCAGCTGATCGGCCTGGCCGCTCCGCCCGATGGCGGCGACGCCCGGCAAGTGACGGAACAGATCCGTCGGGCGCAGGTGCGGGCGGTGGTCGAGCGCCCGCCGATCGAGCCGGCTCGACGTCGTCGAAGCGATGGGCTCGTCGTCGACGATCTCGTCGGGCTCGCCGGACGCGTCGCGCTTCGCGTCGCGATCGGCGCGCGCAGGCATGCTCCACGCGACGCACGCTGCGACGGCCACCACCCGGAACATCGAGGCGCGTTGTCGCACGCCGCCGCAGGCGGGCGCCAGATCAGCGCGGGCAGTCGTGTGAGCTACTGCGCAGCAGGTGGAAGCGCTCGAGCAGCACGCGATCGGTGTCGTCGGTGCGGTGGCCGAACGGATACGCGAACACGACCGGATCGAACCCGGCCTCCCGCATCAGCGCGAGGTCGGGCTCGATCTCCTCGGCGAGGTACGCGTCGAGCCCCTGCTCCGACGTCACCACCTCGGCGTCGCGGTGATTCGTCGAGTGATACTCGATGTCGTGGCCGGCGGCGGCGAGCTCGTGGATCGCCTGCTGGTCCTCGACCTCGAGCCCGTGGTACGCGCTGACGAAGAAGGTGACGCGGGCGCCGTAGCGCTCGAACATCGGCAGCAGCGAGATCCAGCCCTGGATGTCGTGATCGTCGAAGCTGAACGCGAGGCCGCTGGTCGCAGCGCCCTCGGCGAGCGCGCGATACGTCACGAACTCCATGCCGCGGTCGGCGGCGCCGGCGAGGATGTGCTCGATCGTGCTGACGTCGACGGTGACCTCGGGCCGGTGCGTGTACAGGTGCAGCACCGTGCCCTCGACCCGCGCGCGCTCGAGGCCGATGGCGATCGAGTCCTCGGAGACCGTGTTCTTGTAGTCGACGCTCATGCCGCACACCACCGGACCGTCGAGGCCCCGCGAGTAGATGTTGTCGATGTCGGACAGCGTGACGTCACAGCCCGCCAGCAACATCGTGAGGAGCGCCCACCGCACGCGGCCATCGTAGACCACGTCGCACGGACGGTTGGGGTAGATTTCCCGCGATGTTCTCCTCGCGCGCCGGCCTGTGGCGCCATGCCGACTTCCTGCGGCTGTGGGCAGCGCAGGCGGTGAGCGCGTACGGGTCGAGGATCACGCGCACCGCGCTGCCGATCATCGCCGTGGCGATGCTCGATCAGCCAGAGAGCATCGTCGGTCTCCTGATGGCGAGCCAGCTCGCGCCGGGCGTGGTGCTCGCGGTGTTCGCGGGTGGCATCGTCGATCGCGGTAACAAGCGCCGCCTGTTGATCGGCGCTGACCTCGTGCGCGGGGTGGCGGTCGCCTCGCTGACGCTCGCGTGGGGGGTCGGCGTGCTGTCGATGGTCCACCTGATCGCCGTCGGAGCGATCGTGGGCGCGGCCAGCGCGCTGTTTCAGATCACGGATAACACGTACTTGCCGGCGCTGATCGACAAGTCGCAGCTCGAGGAGGGCAATTCGAAGATCGAGGCAACCGAGGCGATCGCCGAGATCACCGGGCCGGCGAGCGCGGGCGTCTTGATCAAGGTGCTCGGCGCGCCGCTCGCCATCGTGATCGATGCGGCGAGCTACTTCTGGTCGGCGGTCTTGCTGCGCCAGATCCGCGCGCGCGAGCAGCCGGCGCCGGATCCTGCGCACTCGTCTCGCCTCGCCGGGAATGACTTCGCCGTCGGGATGCGCATCGTGTTCGGGCATCCGATCGTGCGGCCGATCGTGGTCTCGCACATGGTGTGGTCGCTGTCGGGCGGGTTCTTCATCGCGCTGTACACGCCGTTCTGTCTGCGCGTGCTCGGGCTCGACACCTCGGTGTTCGGTGTGGTCGTCGCGATGGGTGGCGTGGGTGCGCTCGCCGGCTCGTTGCTGTCGCGTGTGTTCGTGCGCACGTTCGGGCTCGGACGCACGCTCGTGATGACGTCGGCGCTGAGCCTCGCGTGCGCGCTGTTCATCCCGCTCGCGGGCGGGTCGTTCGCGCTGGTCATCACGTTCCTCGTCGCGCACCAGCTGCTGTCGGACGGCTTCTCGGTCGCGTTCGTGATCCAGGCGGTCACGCTACGGCAGACGGTGCTGCCGAAGGACGTCCTCGGACGCGCGAACGCCGCGATCCACGTGTGCACCGCGAGCCTGCTGCCGATCGGCTCGGTGATCGCCGGCGTGCTCGCCGAGGCGCTGTCGACGCGCACCGCGGTGTGGATCGGCGTGCTGATCGGCCTGGTGCCGCCGCTCCTGCTGTTGCCGCTGTGGAAGCTGCGCGAGATGCCGCCCGCGGCCCAGTGAATCCGCGGCTTACATACGCCTTACAGGCGACCTGTAGACCGCCGCACGACGACCCGCGTTGATAGCGCCATACACCGCGCGCGCTGCTTCGAAAGCGGCGCCCCTCCTGGTGTCAGAAGGACTCGTCATGTCTCGCTTCCTGCTCGCGTTCTCGTTCATCGCTGCCCTCACCTCCGGCGCTGCCGCCCAGCGCTTCGCCCAGCCGCCGGCCGACGCGCCGGTCTCCTCCGAGGTCTCGATCACGCGCCTTCAGGCCCCGAACCGCGCCGAGCTGCGCGCGAAGCTCGCGCAGCACCGCAAGGCGAACCTCGCGCGCTTCCGCGCGTACCAGGCGAACGGCGTGTTCCCGAGCAACACGTTCACGCCCGGCAAGCTCAACGTGTGGATCGACGGGGCTGGCCACCTGTGCGCGGCCGCGACGATCATCAACGCCTCCGGCCACGCGGAGCTCGTGCAGCAGGTCGGCGCCACCAACAACTTCATCCGCCTCGCCGACGTCACCGATGGTGAGCTCATGGATTGGATCCTCACGTCGGGCTTCACGCAGTCCGAGATCGCGGCGATCCAGGAGCCGTTCATCGGCGTCGCGCCCGACGATGCCGGCGAGCCCGGCCGCTACGTCGGTGTGGGACCGGGCCGGCCGATGCGCGTCGACCCGGCGCTCCGCCGTACCGAGGACGCCCGCCTGATGGCGACGTACAAGCGGGTCGACGCGATGCTGGTGAAGCAGCAGCGGCGCAGCCTGGACGCCGCCGTCGATCGGCTGATGGAGCACCCGACCCTCGCGTGGTCGTTCCTGAACAGCTGACGAGCGCTTGCGGCATACTGCCGGGCGATGCGGTACGCGATCTTTTGTTACGACTCGGAGGCCGAGGTCTGTGCGTGGAGCAAGGAGAAGGATGATCAGGTGATGCAACAGCTCGGCGCCGTGACGGCCAAGCTCGCCGAGAAGAAGCAGCTCGGCCCCGTGGCGCGGTTGGCCCCGACGACGAAGGCCCGCACCGTGCGCAAAGGCGGCGCGCCCGTGATCATGGATGGACCGTTCGCGGAGACCAAGGAGCAGCTGCTCGGGTTCTACGTCGTCGACTGCGAGTCGATGGACGCGGCGATCGAGGTCGCGAAGGAGCTCGCCCGCGCGAGTGGGTCGGCGGGGGCGTTCGAGATTCGCCCGATGCAGTACTTCGATCCAGGCGCCGGTGGGTACACCCCCGGCGCGGCGTGATCAGCCCGCGGTCGAGATCTCGCGCACGACGGCGTCGAGGGTCTCGACGCCCCACGCCAGGCCCGCGACGGGGATGCGCTCGTCGTGGCCGTGGAACATGTCGGCGAACCGGATCCCCGAGCCGCGCTCGATCTTGAGCGGCACGAAGCCGTACCAGCGCGCGCCGATGCTCGCGAAGTACTTGCCGTCGGTGAACCCCGGGATCAGGTAGGGCACCACGGTCGAGCCCGGATCACGCGCCTCGACCTGACGGCGGATCGTGTCGAACAGCGGTGACGCCACGGGCTCGGTGACGATCGGTGGTGCGGACTTGATGATCTCGAGCTCGACGTCGTTCCCGAGGACGGCGCGCAGCTCGCGCAGGAAGTCCTCGTCGCTCTGGCCGGGGAGCGTGCGGCCGTCGATCTCGAACTCGGCGTGGCCGGGGATGACATTCGTCTTCGTGCCCGCGCGCACGACCGTGGCCGCCGCGGTGTTGGACAGCAGCGCCGAGAAGCCGCGCGCGAACGACGCGCCGGGCACGAGCCGCGCGATGCGCGCGAGGAGCTGCGGGGTCGCGACGAGCTTGAGCAGCGGCTGGATCAGCGCCGGCTGCTGAGCGCGGATGCCGTCGATGAAGTCGCCGAGCGCCTTCGTCGGATGGACGGGAAAGTTCGCGCGGCCGAGCGCGGTGAGCGCCTCGCCCAGGCGCGTGAGGGTGCTGTCCGAGCGCGGCATCGAGCCGTGACCGGCGGCCCCGTTCACGCGCGCGCGCACCCAGCAGAAGCCCTTCTCGGCGACCTGGATCGGATAGAACGTCTGGTCGCCGAGGTGGAGCGAGAACCCGCCGACCTCACCGAGCGCGTACTCGGCCTCGACGAGCGAGCGGTGGTGCTCGCACAAGAACCGCGAGCCGAGATCGCAGCCGTTCTCCTCGTCGGCGACGGCGGCGAAGATGATGTCGCGATCGAGCCGCGTCTGGGTCGCGGCGAGCCGGCGCAGGATCGCCGTGCTCATCGCGGCCATGTGCTTCATGTCCACGGCGCCGCGGCCCCACAAGCAGCCCTCGTACTCCTCCCCGGAGAACGGAGGCCTCCGCCACTTGCTCGCGTCGGCGTCGACGACGTCGAGGTGCGCCGTGAGCAGCAGCGGCGGCAGCTTACCCGTGCCGCGATGCCGCACGACCAGGTTCGTGCGCGCGGGCTCGGCCTCGAGCAGCTCTCCATGCAGGCCGACCTCGGCGAGCCGATCGCGGAGGTACAGCGCGCACATCCGCTCGTTGCCCGGCGGATTCGTCGTGTCCATGCGCAGCAGCGCCTGGCAAATACGACGGGTATCCTCGGCGAGCGACGGCAACTGCATCGAGGCACTCTACGCGGGAAAAGTTGCCGGCGCGACGAGGGAGGGAGGAGACCTCGTCGCACCGGCGAAAAAGGTGAGGCCTGACGATGCGGGTACGCCGATCGCGACAACACACGTGCGTCGTGCGCCATCCACGAACCAGGGGACCGCCAGGCCTCGTGAGGTCCGGGGCGACGACCAATCGCCGGACCTCGAAGAGGTGCCCGAGCCGCGCCCACCACGCGGCCCGAGCGAGCGTCACTTCGCCGCGAGCGTCGTTTCTCCTTTCACGACGAGCAGCGGCTCGAGTCGCTTGTACGTGCGATAGCCGAAGCCTTTCACACGCCGCAGGTCCGCGACACGCTTGAAGCCGCCGTTGCGCTT
>DATLHR010000143.1:0-5380 GCA_035539815.1 Kofleriaceae bacterium | reverse complement strand
ACCTGCGCAAGACCGACTTCCGCAAGGGCTCGATCTCGATCTGATGAGGGCGGCAGTCGTCGCGGCCCTCGTGCTCGCGGCAGGCGCCGCGCGCGCCGCTGTCGTGGCTCGACCCCGGGGTGTTCGGCACGCTCGGCGTCGGCGGCGGGTTCGCGCTCGGCGCGTCGCTGGTGCGCCCGGGCCGCGAGGTGTGGCTGATCTGGGGAGACGGCTCGAGCGCGTACACGCTCGCCGAGTTCGACAGCTACGTCCGTCACGGCGTCGCGCCGATCGCGGTGATCGGCAACGACGCGTCGTGGATGCAGATCGCGCGCGAGCAGATCGACATGCTGGGCACCACGCTCGGCTGTGACCTGCGGCGCACCGACTATCACAAGGTCGCCGAAGGCTACGGTGGCGTCGGCCTCCAGCTCACGGATCCCGCGCGGGTCGACGCGACGCTCGCCGAGGCCAAGGCGATCGCGAAGGCGGGCCGCCCGGTGTGCATCAACGTCCACCTGCGCAAGACCGACTTCCGCAAGGGCTCGATCTCGATCTGATGCGAGCCCTGGTCGTCGGCGCGCTCGTGCTCGCGGGAGGCACCGCGCATGCCGACGTGCGCCTGTTCACCCGCACGTACGAGTACTCGACGGTCCCCGAGGGCAGGACCACGATCGATCTGTGGCATACGCAGGGCCGCACGTCGTGGGACGCCGACACCGCGCAGGCGTTCGCGCAGGTGCTCGAGGTCGAGCACGGCATCACCGACTCGATCGACCTGGCGCTGCTGACCACGTTCGAGGAGGTCACGCTCGGGCGCGCGACCACGGCGCTGTCGCTGCGCGAGACCCGGGTGACCGGGCGCTATCGGTTCGTCGAGCGCGCGGAGTGGCCGATCGACACCATGGTCCACGTGTCGGCGGCCAAGGACTTCGGCGCCAGCATCTATCGCTTCGAGGGCAAGCTCGTCGGCGCACGCGACTTCGATCGCATCACCGTCGCGGCCAACGCGATCCTCGAGCTCGATCTCGGCAATGATGTCGATGGGCACGACCTCGTGTTCTCGGCGGCGGCCGGGGCCTCGTACCAGCTGCACCCCACGCTCCGCGCGGGCGCCGAGGGGGTCGGCACGTTCGAGAGCGATCTCCAGCCGATCTCCCTGGGGCCGGTCGTCAACTGGTTTCCGACCAGCTCGTTCTGGCTGACCGTGGGCGCCGGGTTCGGCGTCACCGACGAGGCCGACGCTTTCGCGGTGAGAGCGATCCTCGGACTCGAGATGTAGCGAAAGCGCCCGGAGAGGCGCGCCTCACTACACCCGGCATAAGGTACGCAGTAGGGTTCCTACGATGGACGGCCGACTCGATCACGGTGCGATCGGCAACGGTAGGCTCATCGCGCTGGTCGCGCCGGACACGGCGATCGAGTGGTTATGCATGCCGCGGTTCGACTCGCCGTCGGTGTTCGCGTCGCTGCTCGATCAGGAGCGGGGAGGGCGGTTCCGCTTTCGCATGAACGGGCAGGTGGTGAAGGGGGAGTGCGACTACCTCGCTAACACCAACGTGCTCCGCATCGAGCAGAGCCTGGGCAACGCGCGGTGGGAGGTGCTCGACTTCGCGCCGCGCCTGTCGATGGCGAGCGGACGCGTCGATACGCCGCTCGAGATCGTTCGCGTCGTCCGGCCGCTCGCGGGCGAGCCGCGGATCTCCGTCGAGTTCACGCCGAAGCCGGACTACGGCCGCGCCCACGGCAAGCTGCTCGTGACCCAGCACGGCGTCGAGGTCCTCGACGCGGGCGCGCCGCTGCACCTGTTCACCAACCTTCCCGGCGACCACGTCGTCAACGGCACGGAGCTCACGCTCCGCAAGCCGCTCTACTTCGTCCTGACCTACGGCTCGCGGCCGACGCCGCCGACGGAGTCGGAGGTCGAGCACCTGCTCGCCGAGACGATCAAGGGCTGGCGGTTGTGGGCCAAGACGTGCGCATTGCCGAGCTTCGCGCCCGCGCACGTCCTGCGCTCGGCGCTGTGCCTCAAGCTGCACGCGTACGTCGATACCGGCGCGATCATCGCGGCGGCCACCACGAGCATCCCCGAGGCGATCGGAACGCCACGGACCTGGGACTACCGGTTCTGCTGGCTGCGCGATGCGGCGTTCGTCGTCGAGGCGCTGCGCCGGCTCTCGCACTTGCAGGAGGGCGAGCAGTTCATCGCGTTCCTGCGCGACGTCGCCGAGGCCGGGCCGCTGCAGCCGCTGTACGGCGTCGCCGGCGAACGCGAGCTCACCGAGCACGTGCTCGAGCACCTGAGCGGGTTCTGCAACAGCGGGCCCGTGCGCATCGGCAATGCCGCCGCCGAGCAGCAGCAGAACGATCTCAACGGCGAGCTGATCCTGTGTCTGCAGACCGTGCTCGGCGATCCACGGCTCATCCTCGACGATCCGCACCGGTATTTTCCGCTCGTCCACCGCCTGGTCGAGCAGGCGATCGCCCTCGCACCGCTCGCCGACACCGGCATCTGGGAGTTCCGCACCCTGCCGCGGCACTACACGTTCTCGCGCGCGATGTGCTGGGCCGCCGTCGATCGCGGTGCTCGCATCGCCTCCAAGTTCGGCGAGAGCGAGCTCGCCGCACGCTGGCGCGCCATCGCCGAGGAGGAGCGCGCGATCATCCTCGCCCGCGGCTACAACCCGCGGATCGGCTGCTTCAGCCAGTCGCTCGACGGCGAGGCCGGCGATGCGGCGAACCTCCTGTTCCCGACGATCGGCCTCGTCGACGCGCGCGACCCGCGGTTCCTGGCGACGCTCGACAACTACGGCGAGCGGATGACGCGCGCCGGGCTGATGCAGCGCTACACGAACCTCGACGACTTCGGCGAGACCACGAGCGCGTTCACGATCTGCTCGTTCTGGTGGGCGGAGGCGCTCGCGCTCGCGGGCCGGCTCGAGGAGGCGGTCGCGGTGTTCGAGCGCGTGCTGGCCCACGCCAACCCGCTCGGCCTGTTCTCCGAGGACATCGAGCCCGATGACGGGCGCCTGCTCGGGAACTTCCCGCAGGCCTACACGCACGTCGGGCTCATCCACGCGGCGACGACGATCGGCGCCCTGATGGACGCCCGCGACGGCCACGTCCGCGCCTGGCGATGAGCGAGCCCGAGCCCGAGCCCGAGCCCGAGCCCGATCTTCGAGATCGAACGAGCACCGCCGAGCGGCGCGATTGCGAGCGCTGACATCTGCTGAGCCTCTACATCGAGGGAGGTTGCACGGCAACACAGGAGGACTCGACTCGAAGCGTTCAATGCCCTGTGAGCATTGGCTTGTCGGGCTCGGGCTCGGGCTCCGCGCTTCGCGCTGGGCTCGGGCTCGTTCATGCCGTGCGACGGAAGTGGCGGTGGCGATCGAGTAACCCCTCGGCGGCGAGCGTCGCCTCGACGGTGGGGCGGTGCGCGATCTTCGACTCGTAGGTGTCGATGTTGGGCCACAGCGGCAGGTCCATGCCGAACCGCTCGCACCACTGGAGCATCACGAACAGGTAGGCGTCGGCCGCGGAGAAGCTCTCGCCCATGAGGAACGCGCGGTCCTCGAGCACCTTCTGGGTGTAGAGGAGGCGATCGCTGATCTTCCCGCGCAGCATGGCCTGCACGTGGGCCGGTGTCGTCGGATCGAAGAGCAGCGTGAACGGCGCGTGCAGCTCGCTCGCGATGAACGCGAGCCACTCGTGGAAGTGGTAGCGGATCATCGAGACGCCGGCGGGCGGCCCGAGGTGGCTGTCGGGGGCGTGATCCGCGATGTACGCGAGGACGACCGGCGTCTCCGTCAACATCTCGCCGCCGTCGAGCTCGAGCAGCGGGATGTCGGCCTTGGGGTTGAGGTCGCGGAAGTTACGACCGCTCGCTGTTCGCAGCGTCCCGAGATCGACGCGCTCGAGATCGAAGCGAAGGTCGGCCTCGCGCAACGCGATGTGCGCCGCGAGCGAGCATCGTCCGGGTGCGTAGTAGAGCTTCATGTCACCGCCTCCTACCGATGTGCACGCATCGTACGTGCCACCATCGCGTGCGCTCCGCGTGACGCCGGCGCACGGCGCGCGCCCTCGCTCGCCCGGCGCGTCGGTCGCCGGTGTTTGCTGCCGAATGGTTTGCTACCGAATGCACGACGTGACCACGCGGCACACCGACTGCACGAGCTGCCCGCATGGCGCTCACCGGTCCCGAGCACCGTCGCTTGCTCGACAAGCTGACTCGCGAGGTTCTCCGCGTCGAAGGGCAGGTGGTCGATCAGCCGGGGCGAGAGGCGCGACGCCTTGGCGACGTGCCTCCGGTCGCGGCGCTCCGCGACATCGCGAGCCACGCCGCCGCGATGCGATCACGGTTCGAGGCGATGGTGGCGGGCTATGGGTTGGTGCTGCACCGGTTCGGCGTCGGCGCATTGACGACGCTGCGCTATATCGTGCTCGATCGCGTCGTCGATGCGGAACGCTCGTATCGCACCGCGCTGGCGGAGCTGCGCCACGGGATCGAGGTCGTGAAGGTGTTGCGCGACGCGGCTCGGCGCGACGAGCTGTTCGGCATGATCCGATGGTGCGACGACTGGTCGAACGCACGACGCACACTCGTGGCGCGCGCGGAGGCACAGCTCGCGTGGTTCTCGACGGCCGAGGAGGCCCCTACGGTCCCCTCCGCGAGCTCAAGCCCGCGAGACGACGACGACCCACTCGCCTGGCACAGCGATCGCAATACCTCGAGTCAGGTACGGCCAAGAGATGTACGAGCTGGAACATCGACTAGCAGTACATCGATCGTGGAAGCGTTCAGCGGAAGCGATGATGCGACACACGATGGCGAGGTCACGTAGGTCACACGCTTGGTCGTGCCATTAGTTCCGGTCACGTCAGTACGCCGAGGCGTAAAAAACCGAGGAATGCGGACGTGACCCTTCTCTCCGGCCACATCTGCGGAACGAGGCCTCAACGCCTTAGACCGCGGATGTGGCCCTTTTTCATGTGCGACGCCTCGTAGCGCCAACACTTCGCGCTGCCGCGGCATGCTGTAGGGCGTGACTGCGCGCGTCTCTGAGACCGCCATCCTCGACGAGCTCGAGGGCCTGCGGGCGCTCGCGCGTTCGCTCGTTCACGGCGACGCCGAGGCCGATGACCTCCTCCAGGACACCGCGGTCGCCGCGATCACCCATCCGCCCGCCGCGGACGGCGCCATGCGGCCGTGGCTCGCGACCGTGCTGCGCAACCGCTGGCGCATGAATCGCCGCGCGGACGCGCGCCGGCTCGCGCGCGAGGACGTGGTCGCCGGCCTCGCCGAACGCGGCGAAGAGCGCGGCGTCGAGGCGTCGATCGATCGCGCGCGCGTGCTCGAGCAGCTGTCGAGCGCGCGGGAGATCTCGGCGGCGGTCTGTCC
>DATLHR010000142.1:0-6045 GCA_035539815.1 Kofleriaceae bacterium | reverse complement strand
GGGCACGCCCGTCGGCCGTGCGACCAACGTCGTCGTCCTCCGCAACCGCGTCGAGACGCTGATCCCGGTCGCCACGGAAAAGATGCCCCAGTAAGCGCGGACCCGCGGCGCCGCCGTTGCAGCCTGTCTGGCGCTGGTGTTAAGTGGGAACTAAACACTGTGCCCAACCTCGAGCTCAGCGCGCTGACGACGCTGCTGTTCCAGATCGCCGCGATCATCATCGCGTCACGGCTGCTGGCCATCGTGATGCGGCGGCTCGATCAGCCGCTCGTGATCGCGGAGGTGATCGCCGGGATCGCGCTCGGACCGTCGGTGTTCGGCGCGCTGTGGCCCGAGGGCATGACGACGCTGTTCCCGCAGCCGTCGTTCGAGCTCCTCAAGATGCTGAGCCAGATCGGCCTCGTCTTGTACATGTTCCTCGTCGGCCTCGAGCTCGATCCCAAGCTCCTGCGCGGCCGCACGCACACCTCGATCCTGATCAGTCACACCAGCATCGTCGTGCCGTTCAGCCTCGGCGCGGCGACGGGCCTGTGGATGTACGACAGCTACGCGGCCCACGGCGTGGGGACCACGGGCTTCGTGCTGTTCCTCGGGATCTCGATGAGCGTGACCGCGTTCCCGGTGCTCGCGCGCATCCTGTCCGAGCGCAACCTCATGTCCTCGCAGGTCGGCGCGATCGCCATCGCGTGCGCCGCCGTCGACGACGTGACCGCGTGGTGTCTGCTCGCCTTCGTGGTCGCGGTCGCCCGTGCCCACGCGGTGACCGAAGCGCTGTGGACGACCGGCTTCGCGCTCGCCTACATCGGCCTGATGGTGTTCGTCGTGCGGCCCTTCCTGCGCCGCCTGGCCGAGCGCGTCGGAGAGCGCAGCGGGCTGACGCCCGACATGATGGCGATCATCCTGGTGATGCTGATCGCCTCGGCATCGATCACGGAGGTCATCGGCATCCACGCCCTGTTCGGCGCGTTCCTGCTGGGCGCGATCCTGCCCAAAGACGGCCGGTTCGCCGAGATGCTCGTGGACAAGCTCGAGTCGGTCGCCGTCGTGTTGCTGCTGCCGCTGTTCTTCGCGTTCAGCGGCCTGCGCACGCAGATCGGCCTCGTCGATGGCGCGCAGGACTGGCTCGTGACGCTCGGGCTCGTCATCGTCGCCAGCGTCGGCAAGTTCGGCGGCAGCGCCGTCGCCGCGCGCATCACAGGGCTGCCGTGGCGCGAAGCGAGCGCGATCGGCATCCTGCTGAACACGCGCGGCCTGATGGAGCTCATCGTGCTCAACATCGGCCTCGACCTCGGGGTCATCTCGCCGACCGTGTTCACGATGCTCGTGATCGTCGCGCTGGTGACGACCTTCGCGACCACTCCGCTGCTGCGCTGGGTCTACCCCGAGCACACGCGCATGCACGTCGCCGCGAGCCGCGAGTCGCTTCAGCTCGTGGAGCGCGGCGCCCCGTTCACGCCGCTGATCTGTCTGGCCGATGACAAGTCCGGTCACGGCATGGTGACGCTCGCGTCCGGGCTCGTGCCGCGCGGCGCCGAAGGAGCACGCGCCTACGCTCTTCACCTCAGCCCATCGACCGACCGGCCGGCGACCGAGCGCCGCAGGCGCGAGACCAACGAGCAGGCAGCACCGCTGCTCGTCGCGCAGCTGCGCGCGAACGAGGTCCAGCTCGACCTGCGTACCCTCGAGTTCGTCTCGACGGAGCCCGGCCTCGACATCTGCCGTACCGCCGAGGCGAAGCAGGCCTCGATGATCCTCCTCGGCTGGCACCGCCCGTTGCTGCTCGAGGGCGTGCTCGGCGGCACGGTCAAGAAGGTGCTCGCTCACGCGCGCCGGCCTGTCGGCGTGCTCGTCGATCGCGGGCTCGAGCAGCTCGGGCGCGTGCTCGTCGCCGTCGCCGGCAACGCCGATGACGCTGCCGTGCGCCAGGTCGCGAGGCAGCTCGGCGCGGCCTCCTCCGCGGAGGTGACCGTGATGGAGAGCGCGTCGGAAGATGCCGTGCTCGCCGCGGCGGCGAGCGGCTACGACCTCGTCGTCGTCGGGGTGAGCCGCGAGCGCGTGCTCTCCGACGCGGGGATCTCCGTGCTCGCGGTCCATGCGCCACGCGAGGCCGCGTCGTGAGCGCCACGCTGGGTGTGACGCTGCGGCTGCTGCGCCTCGAGGCCGGCCTCAGCCTGCGCGAGCTCGCGCGCCGGGTCGGCGTGTCGAGCACGTACCTGAGCCGCATCGAGAACGGACTCGACACCGCGCCGACCTCGCAGCGGCTCGAGGCCATGGCGCACGAGCTGCGCGTGCCGCCTGCGGTGCTGATCGAGCTCGCGCAGCGCGTGAGCCCGCTGCTCGTCGACTACGTCGCCAGCGAGCCCGACGCCGGGTCGCTGTTCCTCGAGATCGCGCATCGCCAGCTCGATCGCCATCAGCTCGCCGAGGTGCGCCGGTTCCTCGACGAGCGCTTCCCCTCCACGCGCAAGGCCGCGCCCGCGATGCACCGGCTGTCCGACCTGCTCGCGCGGGACCGCATCGTCGTCGGCCTGCGCTGCGAGGAGCTCGACGACGTGCTCGATGTCGCGGTCGGCCGGCTCGCCACGGATCCACACGTCGACGTGCGCGCCGTCACCACCGCACTCTCGCGACGCGAGGCCGAGCTCTCCAGCGCCATCGGCCACGGCATCGCCGTGCCGTGCGCGTACGTCGAGGGCGCTGCGCCCGCCGCCGCCCTGGTGACGCTCGCCCGCCCGCTGCGCCGCGCCAGCCCCGATGGCCAGCCCGTCCGCCTCGTGATCGTCCTGTGGGGGCCGCCGCGCGCCGGTGCGCGGATGCCGGGCCTCGTGGGCATCGCTCGCCTCAGCGCGCGCGGACTCGCGGACGAGCTCGGCCACCTCGACTCGCCCGCCCGAGTGCTCGCGCGCGTCGCCGAGCTCGAGGGCTACGCCCCCAAGGCCTCCTCGTGAGTGGTCGCCGCGTGAACACTCACCACCGCCTGCTCGCCGCGATCGCGGGCGTGGCTGCCGCGAACCACGTCGCCGCCGCCGGCCCGGCGCCGGGGACGCTCGCGCCCGGAACCGGCTCGGTCACGCTGACCACCGAGGTCAATGCATCCAGGAACGCGTCCGGCGAGCCGGTGTCGATCGCGCCCGACCTCGCCGTCGGCGTCACGCCGAGGCTGACCCTCGCGATCATCCACTCGACGTTCGGCATCACCGGCTTCCGCGGGAGCGCCGGTCGCGGCCTGTGCGTCACCGGCGCCGACGCGGGCTGCCCGCGCGTCTACCCGGGCGGTGGTCTCGAGGCGACGTTCGGGCTCGTCCACGGCGCGCTCGGCGCGAGCGCGCTCCTCGGCGCCTACGCCCTCGATCTCGACGCCGGGCATCACGGCGCCAAGCTCGGCTTCAAGCTCAAGTACACGCACGGGCGCGCCGCGCTGACCTCGATGCCGAGCGTGTTCGTCGCCGCGACCGCGCGCGAGGGCATGCCTCCCAACCGCGATCTCCTCTGGTTCCCCGTGATCGCGAGCTACGCGCTCGGCGGCGGCGTGAGCGCGAGCGTCGCCGCCGGCGTCAAGGGGCCGCTCGCGTCGCTCGGCGAGCGCTACGAGCTCGCGCTCGCCGGCGGGTTCACCTACGCCATCACGCCGAGCTGGACGCTCGGCGGGACGTGGGCCCACGGCAAGCTCGTCGCCGGCGACGCCGTGCTCCCCGAAGGCACGCGCGGCCGCGACCTCCGCGCGATCCACCTCTGGGTCACGACGATGCTGTGACGATCATCCGTCGAGGAGGGTCTTGAGCTCCGTCAGCTGCGCATTCGAGAGCGCGTTCCACAGCATGTCATCGTCCTGGAGCACCCCGTGGTGGAAGTCACCGGTCCACGGGTGGTTCTCGAGATACAGGTACAGCTCCCGGCGATCCTGAGGCGACGCCGTGCGGAACAGCCGCATGACGCCGTTGGCCTCCTCGGAGGAGGTCCCGCCGGTGAACATCTCCTTCACGTTGGATGCGGTCATCAGCGAGCGCGCGGTGCGATACCGATCCGCGAGCGACATCCCGGCCAGATCTTTGTCGGTCCACTGCTTCATCGTGCCGCGCGCGTCGCGGGCGTCGGTGTGCGGTCCCGACTGCGCGATCTCGTTACGAGGGTTGTCATGACGGTCGGTCTGCATCCGCCCCTTGTCGTCACGATGCACGGTCGTCGTCGAGCCCTCGTTACCGCCGAACAGGCGCTGATACGCCGTGCCGGCCCTCACGCTGACACCGCCCCAGAGCTCGCTCAGCATCAACAGCAACGCCTCCCCCTTGGGGCCGGCGCCGACGTTGCAGCCGTGAAGGACGACGATGGCATCCGGCGCGAAGTGCCCGCGCAGGCGCCGGAGCTGGTCGCGATCGACGGCCCGCATGTCCAGGTGAAGACCGCCCTCGGCGTCCTGGACGCCCTGCCGGCCGGGACTGCCGTGCCCGGTGATCGTCAGCTTGCGGATCGGTCGCGCCTGCGCGCGCTCCAGGATCACGTCGACCATCTCCTGAACCGAGCCACCGATCACCTCGCCGAACGTAAGCGCGCGCTCGACCCGCATCACGTGGTCGTCGCCGTTGCCGATGTAGTCGATGTCGATAGGAGCGCCGTGGAGGTGGGGAGCGGGCCGCTTGGGAGTGGTGCCGTGGCGCTCGGCATCCAGCCGGGACGCGTCCCACATGAACGTGCTGTAGGCCGCGGTCGCCCACGCGTTGCCGCGCATCTGCTGCGTGAGCCGCATGATCTCCGAGATCGGGTCCTTGCCGAAGTTGGAGCCGGAAGACCGAACGAAGATCTCCAGCATCAGCTTCGCGATGTCGTCTGGACTCTTCGCGTTCGTGATGAACGGCTCCAGCGCGCGCACGGACGCGGGGGACATGTGCTCGTTCGCGTGGTCGCTGTCGGCCCTGGTCCTCGCCTCTTCCTTGCCCGCGCGTTCGCTCATCGTCCCCATGGTACGGGCGAAACCGGGGGGCGGATGCCCGAAATCGACTCTAATTCAGGCCGTCGTCACCGCTGGTCAAGTAGCGCGCCATCACGGTCTTCTGGCCGATCGCCCCGAAGTCGACGGTCACCTTCTGGTCCCTGCCGTTGCCCGTGACGGCGACCACGCGTCCGTAGCCGAGCGTCTGGTGCATGACGGTCGCACCGACGGCGAGCTTGCCGCCGCGCAGGTCGTCGTCGATGTTGTAGACCGGGTCGTCGTCGTACTCGGCCCGCTGATCCATCTCGTCCCGCGCGCTTCGTCGCCCGCCCCCACGTCCCGCGCCCCCGCGTGGCCCGCGCTCGCCGCGTCCGAGGAAGTTGCCATCGACGATCCGCGGCGGCGCCGGCGTCGACGGCGTGCGCCCGCGCGGTGCGGCGAGCGAGCCGGGCGGCAGATCCTGGATGAACCGCGACGGGCCCTGGATCCGGATCTCGCCCCACACCCGGCGCGTGCGCGCGTACGACAGCACCAGCTTCTCCCGCGCGCGCGTGATCGCCACGTACGCGAGCCGCCGCTCCTCCTCGAGCGCCGCGTCCTCGCTCTGCCCGTCGCGTTCGCGCAGCGACGGGAACAACCCATCCTCCATGCCGGTGATGAACACGAGCGGCCACTCGAGCCCCTTGGCGATGTGGATCGTCATCAGCACGACTTGCTCGCTCGCGGTCTGATCGCCCGCGCTCGACAGGGCGATCCGCTCGAGGAAGCCGTTGATCGCGCCCGCCGCCGGCACCGCCTCGTCGTCGTCGAACATCACCTCGCCTCCGCCGTCTCCATGCTCGTCGTCGCCATGTTCATCGTCGAAATCCGACGCCGTGGTCACGAGCTCGGCGAGGTTGTCGAGACGATCGCGCGACTCGGTGGAGCCATCGGCCTCGAGCTTCTGGCGCAGCCCGCTGCGATCGACGATCTGGATGATGGTCTCGGCGACCGACGCGCCCTGCGCGATGACGTCCGCGAGGCCCTGCATGAGCTCGACGAACGGGATCAGCTTCTTGCGCACCGCCGTGCCGAGGCCCCCCACGTCGCCGCGCGCGGCGAGCTTGCACGCCTCGAAG
>DATLHR010000141.1:0-6745 GCA_035539815.1 Kofleriaceae bacterium | reverse complement strand
GCGCGCGCTCCTTCGGCGTCCCGACGAACACCTCGCGCGTCTTCATCACGACGTCGAACCACGACCACACGACGCCGAAGTTCTTGTCCTGATCGCCCATGTGGTGATCGTAGTGGTGCGGCAGGTGATCGCGCGCCCACGTGGGGTCCAGGTGCGCGCGGCGGTGAACGTGGCGATAGCGCCAGAGGCAGTACCAGAGCGTCGACGTGTAGAACGGCGCGATCGGGAACAGCGGTACGTGCAGCGCGCCGAGCACCGCGAGCTGCCATGCTTCGCGCCACTGCGTGCCCGAGGACCACGGCGGCCCTTCGTACGCGGGGTCGTAGCCGCCGTTGCGGCGCGCCGCCTGGTGATGATCGTGGTAGTGGAACGAGTACAGGCCGCCCCGCTTGCGACCGAGCCCGTGCAGGACGTGCTTGTGGATCGCCCACTCGCCGGCACCGAACACGAGGAGGGCGGCCGGGATCCCGATCATCGAGCCATCCTACGTCTTCGACGGCAGGTACGCACGAGGAAGCGAATCGGAGAGGAACTGACGCCGCCGGCGCCGCACGTTGTAGCGAGACAGGCCGTAGAACGTGCCGAATCCGGTGAACACGCCGAGCGTCGCGATCAGCGAGCCGACCCCGAGCAGGGGCAGGACGAGCGCGACCGAGGTCAAGATCGTCATCCCCGTGAGGAGCGGCCAGATGACGTCGCTCGCGTACTGGCGCACCCATTTGTCGTAGGCGCGATCGCACTCCGCGCACCAGCCTTGCTTGCTGAGAGGCGCCTCGGTGTTGCAGCGCGCGCAGGACATGCTCACAGCGTAGCAGCTCACGAGTCGAGCGTGCTGGGCAGCTCGACGGCGAGCGATAACCGCTCGAGCGATGCGGTCCACCGCGCCTCGCGCGCGTTGCGCTCCTCGGGAGAGAGCTCGGCGCCGTTCCAGCTGTGGGTCAGGGTCAGCTTGGTCAGCGAGCCTTGCGGCGCGAGGTGGATCTCGAGCTGCTCGTCGCTGTAGAGACCGGGCGGCGCGGCGACGTCGGCGAACGTGAGCGCGATGCGATGACCGACGTCGAGCGCGAGGTAGCGGCCGGCGAACGTGCGGACGCGGCCGTCGGCCTCGACCACCTCGACCCGATACGCTCCCTTCACGCGGACATCGGCCTCGAGGATCCGCGCATTCAACCAGCGCGGGACGATCGTGGGATCGGTGCACGCGTCGTACAGCTCGTTGGCCGTCGAGTTGATCACGCGCGTGATCGTCACGCGATACGCGGGCGAGCTCATTTCAGGGCCTCAAGAAACGAGAACACGAGCACTGTATCCGTCGGCTCGAACCGCAGCGATCCGGAACCGCCGGGGACGAACAACCGGCCGCCGATCACCGCGCCTTGTGTCCCTGCGCGCGGGAACGGCATCGGTTCGAGCACCATCCACGCGTCGGACAGCGGGTCGTAGCTCTCGACGACCGCCAGCGCTTCGCTGTCACGCTCGCCGCCGGCGCACACGAGCTGCCCGAACAGCTCGCCGTAGGCGCATCCGCCTCGCGCGGTCGGCATCGGCGCGCGCGGCTGCCATTCGGTGGCCCCGACGGGCAGCGCCCACACTTCGTCGAGCGCGCTCGTCGCCTCGAGCGAGGCGAGGCCGCCGGCGACGATCAGCGTGCCGTCGGCCATGCGCATCGCCGCGGCGTGCGAGCGAGGCGACGGCAGCTCGGGCAGCAGCGACCACGTGTCCGTCGAGAGGTTGTAGTCGAGGTTGGTGGCGACCGCGCCGGTCATCGTCGCGCCGCCGAGCAAGAAGACGTGCGGTGGCGATACCACGACCGCCGCGGCGCCGCGCTCGTAGCCCGGGGGCATCGGCGCGAGCGGACGCCATGCCGCGGTCGGCGTCTCGAGGTCGAGCGCGAACGAGTCGCCGCGCGGGATGAAGCTCGTGCCCTCGAGCCCGCCGAGCAGATACAGCGTCGTGGCGACAGCAGCGACGTTCGGGTGGGTCCACGCGACGGGCGCGTCCTGGATGGAGTGCCACTCGTCGGTGAGCGCGTCGTAGGCGTCGATGTCACGCGTGATCGCGAGCGTCGCGTCGAAGCCGCCGAGTACGATCAGGCGCTGGCCGATCGACGTGACACCCGGCTCGAGCCGCGCCTCGGGCAGCGGCGTGCCGAGCGTCCACGCATCCCCCGGCGGCGGCGTCGCAGGCTCGGAGCATGCGGCGAGCGCGGCGATCAGCGCGGCGTGTCGAAGCACGCCTCAGCTTACGCTCAATCCATGCCCGGTGCCGGCTCGGTGATCTGGACGCGCGGCATCCCGTTGTCGCTCGTCGCCTCGAGCCGGTACGTGATCGTGTTGCCGTCACAGTCCAGGTCACCGATCGCCTCGACGACCGCGGTCTTGCCGTCGGAGTGATAGCGGTACTGGAACAGGTGCGGCTCGTCGATCAGGAAGTCGAGCTCCCGCCACATCGGGATCTGGATCCACGCCGACGGATCGCCAGCGCACTTGTGGTTCGGCCCGTTACAGCAGCTCTCGGCCGGCGTGAGAGGCGCGTCTCCGACGGGGAACGTCGAGCTCTCCGCGTACACGACCTTGAGGTTCTTGCCGAGCTTGTTGAGCTGCAGCGCCGTCTCGCTCACCTTCGACTTCTTCATGTAGCTCATGAACGCGGGGATCGCGACGGCCGACAGGATGCCGACGACCGAGACCACGGTCATCATCTCGCCTCCGCCTCCCGCGGCGAGATCGAGCGACGCGACGAGGCGGTTGCCCTCGCGGCGCGGCTTGAGCTTGGCGGCGTAGTCCTTCGCATAGGCGGAGGCGATGATCGCGAACGCGCCCTCCGGCGGCGGGATGTCCCCCGCGATCGCCGCATCGTGCGCGCGCTGCACCTCCCCGAGCGCCATGGCGAATGCCTCGTCGATGATCTTCTGGATCGAGGAGATCGCCGCGTCTTCACCGTCGATCACCGCGCGCACACCGCCGCGGCCGATCGACACGGCCGTCCGCTGGAGGCCCGCGACCTGCGGCGGCAGCGGCAAGCCCTTCGGCACGATCGCCGCGAAGCCGAACACCGCGCCCTGGGTCTCGGCGTGGAGCCAGTCGACGAGCGCCTTGTTCTCGGCGGTCACACTCTTGCGCTTGCCCGCGAGCGTCTCGATGGCAGCACGCACGGCGTCGTCCTTACCCAGCACCACGAGGTCGCCCTTGGTCGCGACCAGCACGTCGTCGATGACCCACAGCTTGGCGCCTTCGAAGTCGGTCGCGCCCGGCAGCTTCAACGTCCCGCCGATCGTCTTCAGCAGCACCGCACCGCCCGCGGGCGGGCCACTGATGAAGCCGACCGCGTATTGCAGCTTCGAGACATCGAGGCCGACGTAGCGATCGATGTACTCGCGCAGCTCCTTGTCGAGCGTGGTGCGCGTGGCGTCGGCGAGCGGCATCACCCCCCCGGTCACGAACGTCCACGGCGGCTTGTCGAGGTCGACGAACCCGATGGCCGCCGCGTTCCCCGGGACGCCGGCGATGAGCGCGTCGATCGCCGGGCTCGTCACGCCCGGCTTGCTTCCTGCTTCCTCGTGCCCGGCGCGCTTGCAGCCGGCCAGCGCCATCGTCATTACCACCGCGATTGCGAGCTTCATCGCCCGCAGCTTACACGCTCGCTTCGCGCCCGCGCGGAACCACACCGCTTGTCGTGAGCGCCCACCGCCGAGCGCCGAATCGAGCTACGCTCCGCACTGGGAGGGACGATGGCTCGCATCGATTTTCGCTCGGCCCGCACGGCCAAGCAGGACGCCGAAGGCGCCGCGAACGACCTGGTAGAGCAGCTCGGCGGCGTGGCCCCCAAGCTCGTCACGTTGTTCGCCGCGCGCAGCTACGACCACGATGCGCTGAACAAGGCGGTGCGCGCGCGGTTACCCAGGGGCACCCGCCTCATCGGTGCCAGCACCGGCGGCGAGATCGATCGGAAGGGAAGGACCGACGGGCAGGTGGTGCTCGGCGCATTCTCGGGTGACTTCGACGTCGGCATCGGCATCGGGCATGGCCTGTCGAAAGACGCGATGAGCGCCGGGTCGAACGCGATGCTCCAGGCGTGCGAGCAGCTCGGGACCAAGGCCAAGGACCTGAGCACCGACAAGCACGTCGGCGTCGTGATCGACGATGGGTTCCGCTACAAGAAGGAAGAGCTGCTGCTCGGCATGCTCGAGCGCAACCCCGACGTCCTGCTCGTCGGCGGTGGCGCCACCGACGCCTCCCACGATCCGTCGGTCACGACCGCGCTGATCCACGTCGACGGCGAGGTCTCCACGGACGCCACGCTCGTCGCGATGTTCCGGACCGGCGCCCCGTTCGCCGCGCTGCGCGCCCACTGGTACGAGCCGACCGGTGACACGCTCGCGATCACCAAGATCGACGAGTCGCACCAGCGCGCGCTGGAGATCGATGGCAAGCCCGCCGCAGCCCGCTACGCGGAGCTCATCGGAGTTCCGATCGATCAGCTCGACTTCACCCAGCCCACCGGCTTCGCGAGCCGTCCCACCGCGCTCAAGGTGGGCAAGGAATACTTCCTGCGCGCGCCGTGGAAGCCGCTGCCCGACGGCTCGATCCTGTTCGCGAACATGCTCGAGGAGGGCGCCGAGCTCGAAGTGATGAAGCTCGGAGACATCGCCGGTGCGACCCGCCGGTTCTTCACCGAGGCCATGCCGTCGCGAGTCCCGAACCCGACCGCGGCGCTGCTGTTCCACTGTGGCGCGCGCAGCTGGCTCGCGCGCTCGATGGGTAAGAGCGAGGAGCTCGATGCGACGTTCGCCGCCGCCCCGCCGTGCGTCGGCTTCGACGTCCACTTCGAGATATATTGCGGCTTCCACATCAACACGACGCTCACGTCGCTCGTGTTTGGAAACACGCCGTAAGCGATGTCCCAACCGGAGATGCTAGAGGAACAGATCCGAGAGCTTCGCGCGCAACTCGACGCGAAGACGCGCATCGCGACCCGGGCGATGGCGACGTATCAGCAGCGCGCGCTGCAGATGGAGGAGCACGCCGCCGAGCTGCGCGCTGCGAACGAGGAGATCCGTCGCGTCAACGCGCGCCTCTCCGAGACGCTGCAGACGCTCGAAGAACGCGACCGCCGGATCACCTCGGACCTCGAGCAAGCGCGCCGCTTTCAGCAGCGGATCCTGCCCTCGCTCCCCGCCAGCAAGCAGGCACGAGCCGCGGTGCTGTACCGGCCGGCCGAGCTCGTCGGTGGTGACGTCTACGACGTCTGGGAGCGCAGCCGCGGTGTGTTTCGCTTCTTCCTCGCCGACGCGACCGGTCACGGCGTGCAGGCAGCCCTGCGCACCATGCTGCTCAAGGCCGAGTACGACCGCGTCAAGCTCGAGGCACTGACGCCCGAGCAAGCCCTGGTCTCGCTCAACGCACGGATCGCCGCGGCGTACCCGGGGCTCGAGATGCAGTGCACCGCGACCTGCTTCGATCTCATCACCGCCGGCGACGGTGCCGCACGCGTCCGCTACGCCACCGCGGCGCACCCACCCCTGCTCGTGCTCCACGGCAGCGAGGTGCGGTCGATCTATCAGCCCGGCCCGTTCATCGGCGTGGTGCCCGAGATCGAGCTGCAGGCCGTCGAGCTCGAGGTCGCACCGGGCGACCGCCTGCTCGCGTACAGCGACGGGCTCGAGGACCAGTTGAACGCGAGCGGCGACGAGTTCGGCATCGAGCGCGTGACCGCTGCGGTTCGCGACCGCTCGCTCGCGCTGGAGGACGCCGTCGCTCGGTTGGTCAGCGAGTGGGAGACGTTCCTCGGGGCCAATCGGCCCGATGACGATGCAACGCTAATCGCAGTCGAGCACCTCGGGTGAAAGGATGACCTGCATGGAGAGCCTCGTCGCAGGAGACCTGCGGATCAACGTCGATGACACGACCGATCCACAAGCGATCCGCCTCCACTGGCTCGGCATGAGCACGGACCGGCAACCGGAAAAGGTGCTGGGCCCGTTCTTCGCCGCGCTGCTGCAGGCGGTGGCCGATCAGCCCCGGGTCCTCGAGCTGCACTTCGAGAAGATCGAGCGCTTCAACAGCTCGACCATCCTCAGCATCATCCAGCTGATCCAGGCCGCACGAAACCGCAACACCCCGATGGTCGTGATCTACGACCCGACGCGAAAGTGGCAGCGGCTCAGCTTCGATGCGCTTCGCATCTTCGACAAGAGGGACGGCCTGTTCGAGCTGCGTCCCATGGAGGCCGCATGAGCACGGCGCTCTGCCTCGAGGTCGAGCTGCAGCCCGAGTGGGACAACGTCACCCGGGCGAGCGAAGCGGTCGCGCTCCTCGCGCTTGGTAGCTATGGCGATGGCGACCTCCGCGATGCGCTCGCGATGGTCAGCGGCGAGCTGCTGGAGAACGCGATCAAGTACGCATCGCCGCAGACGCTGGTGAAGCTCGCGATCCGCGAGTCGGCCTCGGCGATCGTCGTCGAGGTCACCAACGCGATCGTCGGCAACGAGGAGATCCAGCGCCTCGCGGACCAGCTCGCGTGGCTCGCGTCGCACCAAGATCCCGCCGAAGCGTGGGCCGCGGCGCTCGCGCAGGTCACGACGGAGCGCAGGGAGCGAGGCGGGCTCGGCATTCTGCGCATCGCCAACGAGGGTGGCTCGCGGATCGACTACGCCGTTCCGTCGCCCGGCGTGCTCACCGTGCGCGCATCGATGTCCAAGGCTCCCGCGAACGAGTAGCCCCTCGTCGCCTCTCGGCCCAGATCC
>DATLHR010000140.1:0-6529 GCA_035539815.1 Kofleriaceae bacterium | reverse complement strand
AGTCTCGCCGCACGCGCGAGCCCACGGTCGTCGGCCTCGGCGTCGCCGAGCAGGTCACCGACATCGAGCTCCTCGTCGGCACCGCGCCGACCATCGCGGGGACCGTCGTCGATGAGACCAACGCGCCGGTGCCGGGCGAGAGCCCACTCATCACGAATGCTCCCTTCGCATCGGTCTTCGTCCTCGCACCATCGCGGCCGCGTCCCATCGCGAGCACCGCGATGCCCGGCACCGGCGCGTTGGTCTCATCGACGACGGTCCCCGCGATGGTCGGCGCGGTGCCGACGAGGAGCTCGATGTCGGTGACCTGCTCGGCGACGCCGAGGCCGACGACCGTGGGCTCGCGCGTGCGGCGAGACTCCGCCGTCGCGCTGACCTCGTAGGCGCCGGGCCGCAGGCCGCCGATCCGAAACCGTCCGTCGGTGCCGGCCTTCGCGCGACGGCGGCCCGCCTCACCGAACTTCATACCTCCATCGCGCTCGGCCTCGACGAGCGCACCCGGGACCGGCTCGCTCGTGCGCGCATCACGCACGACGCCTTCGATCACACCGCCGGGGACGAGCGCGAAGTCGGCCTTCGCGCCTGCGGGCCCGATCTCGATGCTGCGCGCCTGAGGCGCGTAGTCGGGGCTGGTCACCGAGACGATCGTGTGGCCCTCGGCGACGGTGAGCGCGTAGGTGCCGTCGACGGCGGTGACGGTCGTGGCCACCGCCTCGCCCGCGCGACCGTTCGCGCCCATCCTCACCGCCGACACGCGCGCGTCGGTGACCGGGCCCCCGCTCGCATCGCTCACCGTGCCCGTGAGCGGTCGCCCGCCGGGCTCGAGCGCGAGCGCGAGCGCTTCGTCGGCGCCGGCCGCGAGTGTGCGCGCCGGCGAGGCCGCGGGAACAAAGCCCGTCGCCGACGCGCTGATTCGATAGTCACCGGGCTCGAGGTCCTCGAGCTTCGCGACGCCATTCGCGTCCGTGATCGCCACCGCTGGCGCACCGTCCTCGCCGATCACCCGCACGCTCGCGCCTGCGATCGGTCCCTTGCCGCGCTCGGTCACCGTGACGATCACGCGCGCTCGCAGCTGCGGTGCCGTCATCGCGGTGGTCGGCGGCGAGGTCTCCGCCGTTGTCGCGCCGCGTGTGACTGCCGGCGTCGCACGCGTCGCAGGGCGGTCGCGCCACTTCGTGTACCAGAGCGCGATTCCTGCGACGGCGACCACAGCCAACGCCAGCAGCACCCCTCGCTTCTTCATGTGGGCACGGATACCGCAGTTTCACCCCCAAAATTCCGCACACATCTGATATCCGCAGCGTCGTAGAGACATGAAGCTCATCACCACGACCTGTCTCGGGGCCTTGTGCCTCGTCACCGCCTGCAAGGGCGACACGAAGAAGGAAGGGGCACCGCAGCCGTCGGCAGGAAGTGCACCCGCGCCGCACGCGGCGCCGGTCGAGGGCGGCTCCGCGGCCGCGCCCGCCGCCGCAGGCACGCCGAAGATCGAGCTCGCCGCCGGCGAGACCTTCGAGAAGCCCAGCGAGGACGCGCCGTCGGACGCGCGCGTCGAGGCGACGTGGGGGTCCGGCAAGGACGCCACGACGCTCGTCGCGGTCGTGCGCGGTGACAAGCTCGTGTTGCGCGCGTTCGGCGCCGGTGCGCCGGCCGATGTCGAGTCGCTATCCGCGTGGGGCACGTCGAACAACCTGACCGCCCGCAAGGACGGGATCCTGTTCGAGAGCACGGACATCGTCGGGCGCGAGCCCGAGGTCGGCGCGCTCGCCGCCTACGAGCTGCGCCTCATCACGTTCGACGGTGGCGCGCCGAAGGTCGCGCAGACGTGGAGCTGCGACGAGTCCAAGACCAAGAGGTCCTGCACGCCGCCGGCGTGGGCCGAGGCGAAGTGATGCGCACCGCCCACCAGCTCGTCATCGTCACCGCGATGCTGGTCGCGCCCGCGTGCAAGAAGGAGACGAAGCCGCAGCCGTCCGCGGGCAGCGCCGCCACGGTGTCCGCGGGCTCGGGCTCCGCCACGGGCTCGGGCTCGGCGTCCGGCTCCGCCGCAGCGACGGCACCCGCAGCGACGGCGACGTTGTTGCCCGCGAAGCTCGCGGAGGGTGAGGGCGTCGTGTTCGCCGAGACCAAGGGCGGCACGGTCGAGCTGATGGCGGCCGACGGCAGCAAGACTCAGCTCGCCGACGGCACCCGCGTGAAGATCACGCGCGCCGGCGAGGCCGACATGAGCGATCAGGAGCCGATCACGCACGAGGTCGAGGTCGACGGCAAGACGGGCACGCTGCCCGCCGCGCGCGTGCTCACCGAGAGCGGCCTCAAGCGCTCGCCCGACGGCAAGTTTGCCGTGTTCGTCGCCGACGAGCAGTGCGGCGACCTCTGCCACACCAGGCTGTTCATCCTCGCGGCCGATGGCACGCGCAAGGAGCTCGGTGACGGCGTCGTCGACGTCGCGGTCGCGTGGCACAAAGACGGCGCGCAGGCCGCGGTCGGAAGTGCGTCGCTGTGGCTCGTCACGCTGCCGTCGCTCGAAGTGAACGCGATCGAGAGCTACACGTCCCCGTCGTACGCGCCCGACGGCACGCTCTACGTGCGCGACGGCGGCGGCTCGGCCTTCACGCTCGTCGATGGCACCGCCAAGCTCGCGTGGAAGGCGCCGAAGAAGAAGGCCGACCCCGACGACTACGGCGCGGAGCAACCGCCACCGGTCACGTTCGACGCCGCGGGCAAGCCGACGTTCGTACTGCCGTAAGGACGCCGATCGCGTCAGTCACCGGCGGAGCCGCGGGCCGTTTCACCGGCCGTCTCGCGCCCGCACGCCTCGTCGAACCCGGTGGCGCACGCGCGCTGCATCAACGTGCGCACGGTGCCGGGCTCGGGCGGCCCGAGGTCGCCTTGCTCGAGGTGGGTCGCGTACATCCAGCACGACATCCCGCCGTACGCCTCGCACGCGGTCGCGAGCTTCTGCCGCGCGGCCTGTCGCTGCTCGGGCGTCTCGGCCTCGGCGAGCGCCACGCGACCGAGCATCCCGCACGCGATCGCCTCGCGTGCCGCACAGGCGCGCTCGAACAGGCGCTTCGCGCACGCGGTGTCTGCGTCGGTGGCCGGCTGCTTCGCCAGCCACAGGTACGCGGCGACGTTCGTGCAGCCGAGCGCCTCGCCGAGCTTGCACGCGCGCGCGAACCACTCGTTCGCCGCAGGATCCTTGCGGTTGGCGTCCTGAACGAGGAACGCCCGCTCGACGCAGGCATTCGCCACGCCATTCGTGCACGCGAGCTCGCACTCTCCGGCGTCCGAGCAGCCGCCGCCGAACGTGGGCGCGGCCGTCAGCGGTCCGAGGCCGTCGGCGAGGCACGACGTGGCAGGCGGCGCGACCGCGATCTCGTCGGGCGCGAACCGCTCTTTCGAGGGCGCGTGCTCCTTGCACGCCGCGAGCACGAGCACCGCGACGAGCCAGCGCGCCATCAGAACGCGCGGCCCTGGCCGCCGTCGACGGGGATGCAGGCGCCCGTGATCCAGCCCGCGCGGGGTGAGGCGACGAACGCGACGACATCGGCGACCTCCGCAGGTGTCCCGAACCGGCCGGCCGGGATCTCGCGCTCGACGAACGCGGAGATGCCTGCCGGGTCGGCTTGCTGTCGGCGATCCCAGCCGCCGCCGGGGAACAGGATCGAGCCAGGGGCGATCGAGTTCACGCGGATGGCGTGGCGCGCGTAGTCGCGCGCGAGCGCCTTCGCGAGCGCGATGACGCCGGCCTTGGCGACGTTGTAGCCGGGTGCGCCGCCGGCCTCGCGCCCCCAGATCGACGACAGGAACGTGATCGAACCCCCGCCGCGTGCGACGAGGTGGGGCAAGGCGCGCTGGGCGATGCGCGCGGCGGACCACAGATTCATGTCGAGCGACTTCGCGAGGTCGTCATCGGTCATGTCATGCGCGTCGCGTGCGAACGACTTGCCGACCACCGCGATCACGACATCGATGCCGCCGAAGGCTGCGAGCGTGGTGTCGATCGCGTGCTGTGCACCCTCGGCGGTCGCGACGTCGGCGACGATCGTCGTGTGCGCGCCCCCGCCGGCGGCCGCGAGATCAGGGGCGAGCGTGGCGAGATCCTGCGCCCCGCGCGCGACGGCGGCGACGCGCGCGCCTTCACGCGCGAGGGCGATCGCGATCGCGCGCCCGATGCCACGGCTCGCACCGGCGACGAGGCACAGCTTGTCGGCGAGCCCGAGGTCCATTACGGGATCTCCCAGAGCGAGCCCCACAGCGCCTGCCCACCGTCGAGCCGCAGCGTGGCGCCGGTGATGAACTGCGCCGCAGGTGACGCGAGGAACAGGATCGACGCCGCGACCTCCTCGACGGTGCCCGCGCGCTTGAGCGGGGTCTGTTCGATGCCGCGCTCGAGGATCTGCGGCGGATACTGCTTCGTGCCCGACGACAGGATGATGCCGGGCGCGACCGCGTTGACGAGGATGCCGAACTGCGCCCACTCGACCGCGAGCGACATGGTCAGGTTCTCGACCCCCGCACGCGCGGCGCCCGTGTGCGCCATCCCCGGGAAGCCGCGATAGATGTTCGCGATCACGTTGATGATGCGACCGCCGCCGTTCGCGATCATCCACTGGTTCGCGACCTCGCGCGCCACGTGGAAGGTGCCGACGAGGTTGTTGCGGATCACCGCGAGAAAGCCATTCGGCGAGATGTGCTGCGCCGGCGAGGGAAACTGACCGCCCGCGTTGTTGATGACGATGTCGATGCGGCCCCAGGTCGCGAGCACCGCCTTCACGAGCTCCTCGACCTGCGCGGGCTCGCGGATGTCGCACGCCTTCGCCATCACGCGCGATGCGTCGATCCCGGACAGCTCGGCGACCGCCGCATCGAGCTTGGCCTGCGTGCGGCCGCAGATCGCGACGCGCGCGCCGAGGCGCACGAGCTCCCTCGCGGTCGCGAGCCCGATGCCCGAGCCGCCGCCGGTGACCAGCGCGACTGCGCCCGCGAACGTCCCGGGCGCGAAGACCTGCTGACTCTCCGGCGTGGGAGTCGCGGTCATTTCCGAGGCGAAGCCGAGGAGCTCGTGGACGACGCGGGAGCGGGAGCGACCCCGCCGGGCTGCGCCGGATCGAACTCCGCCTTGGACACCGGGAGTCCACGCAGCACGAGCGTGAGCACCGTACCGGGACCACCGGAGAGGTACGTCCTGGGCAGGAACAGGAAGTAATTCTTCACCTGATCCTCGGGCGGCGGCGCGCCATGCTTCTCGGTCGCGGGGTTGCCCGTGCACATCCGCATGCGCTCGCCGGGCTGCAGCACGAAGCCCGGATCGATAACGCCGAGCAGCGACTTCTTCGAGGAGCCGCGGCGGCCGACGGTCATGCCGCAACCGCGCGTGTTGAACGGGGTCTTGCCGTCATTCTCGAGGATGACCCACTCGGAGTTGAGGGCTTCCGCGTTGTCCGCGGCCTTAATCTCGACGAACCGGATCGCCATAGCGGGCGCAGTGTACATGGCTTCGGTTGCAATCCGAGCCAAAGCATCGATAATCGCGACCGATGAGCAAAGAGGTGATCCGTGTAGTAGCCGCCGTGATCGAGCACGACGGCCGTTACCTGATCACCCAGCGCAACTCGAATGCGGTGCTCCCCGGGCTGTGGGAGTTCCCCGGCGGCCGCGTCGAGCAGGACGAGAGCGAGACCGGCGCGCTGCTGCGCGAGGTCAAGGGCCGCATCGGCGTCGAGGTCATCGTCGGCGCCAAGCTCGGCGAGCACCTGCACGACTACACGGACTACCAGGTCCACTTGACGATGTACTCGTGCAAGTTGCCCGCGGAGGCGCGGCCCTACCCTGCCGCGGTCGCCGACCTGCGCTGGGTCACGTCGCGCGAGTTCCTCGACTACGACTTTCCGCCGGCCGACGAGAAGACGATGTCGAAGCTCCTCGGCCTCGTCCGCAATTGATGCACGTCCGCAGCGTCGGGCTCGCGACCGACCTCGAGCTCGCACGGACGCGCGGCTCGGTCCTCGATCGCGATGACTACCTCGTCGTCACCACGCCCGACGATCCGAGCTACTACCACGGCAATCTGCTCGTGCTTCCGGCGGCGCCGCAGGTCGGCGAGGTCGCGTACTGGACGCGCAAGTTCGCGGCCGAGCTCGGCGGCAACCCCGACGTGCGTCACGTCGCGCTGTGCTGGGACGGGATCCACGGCGATGCCGGGGCGACCGACGAGCTCGAGGCCGCCGGCTTCACCGTCGATCGCTCGGTCGTGATGATCGCGGACGCGATCACCGCGCCCGCCGTGCCGTACGAGGTGCGTCCCCTCGCCGCGCGCGAGCTCCCCGCCACCGCCGAGCTCGAGTACGCCGACGGCGACATCCATGATGATCAACACCGGCGGTTCCTGCATCGGCGCGCCGCGTGGCAGCAGTCGCTCGTGGAGCGCGACCTCGCGACGTTCTGGGGAGCGTTCGATGGCGACGCGCTCGTCGGCAGCCTCGGGCTCGTCCCGCTCGGCGGGCGCGCGCGCTTCCAGGACGTG
>DATLHR010000139.1:0-4479 GCA_035539815.1 Kofleriaceae bacterium | reverse complement strand
GATCGCGAGTGCGCAGAGCCTCGTCGGCACCGTGCAGGCGGAGCTGATGTTGTTCCAGCGCGAGCTCGCCGACGTCGGCCGCACGCTGAACATCGCGCTGCCGGATCTCGCCGTCGGCCGCGCCGTGTGGGACACCTGGTTCGACGGTCTGCTGTTCGGCGCGATGCCGGTGCAGGAGCGCATCAGGATGTCGCACACCGTCCTCGAGGACGCGGTCGTGCGCATGCGCGAGCAGCTGCTCGAGCTGCGCACGCAGCAGACGAGGCTCACCTCGAAGATCGACGAGCTCACGCGCGAGCGCGCCGCGCTGCTCGATCCCGCGCGGGGCTAGCGCACCGCTGGCTCCCTCGTCGATCTCCGCACGGGACGGGAGTACGCGACGCTCACGCCCGGAGGAGGGGCGGCGCCATCCGTGCCGCCGGGAGGTAACCTCGATGATGTCGTCCTCGTACGATGTCGCGATCGTCGGCGGCGGGCCGGCCGGAAGCACGTGCGCGCGCACGCTCGTCAGCGGAGGTGCGCGCGTTGTCGTGATCGATCGCGCGAGGTTCCCGCGCGTGAAGCTGTGTGCGGGTTGGCTGTCGGCAGGTATCTGGGACGTGCTGCAGCTCGCGCCGCGTGACTATCCGCGAGCGCTCTGGGAGTGGCGCGTCTGTCACGTTCACTATCGCGGCAAGGACTACGCGATTCCGGGCAAGGGGTGGTTCATCCGCCGGTACGAGCTCGACGACTTCTTGCTGCATCGGTCGGGCGCCGAGCTGCGGCTCGGGGTCCACGTCAAGCAACTCGCGCGCGACGGCGACGACCAGCGATGGACGATCGAGCTCCCCGACGGCGAGACCATTCGCGCGCGTTACCTCGTCGGCGCGGGAGGCACGCATTGCCCGGTTGCGCGGTTGCTCGCCCCCAGGCGCCCGCGACGCGCCCTCGGCGTGCAGGAGCTCGAGCTGCAGACGGATCCGGCTGCGATCGAGCGCACGCGGTTGGGGCGCGACGGCGAGCCAGAGCTCTTGCTGTTCGACGACATCGGCGGGTACGGCTGGAACGTTCCGAAGTCCGACTGGATCAACCTCGGCTGCGGCACGCTCGACGCGAACGCCGTCCATGACGCGTGGAACGTGACGCACGCGCACCTGAGCTCCGCGGGCCACGTACCGCGCGAAGCCGAGGCCGAGCTCGTGCACCTCAAGGGACACTCGTACTTCCTGTACGACCCGGTGCACCTCGAGCGGGCGTCTCGCGACGACGCGCTGCTCGTCGGAGATTCGCTCGGGCTGGCGCATCCGATCACCGGAGAGGGCATCCTGCCTGCGGCGGTGTCGGGACGGTGCGCAGCCGAGGCGATCCTGGCCGGCGCCCCCGGCAGCTACGCGGCGAGGCTCGCGCACCACGAGGTGATCGAGGACTACCACCGGGTGCACCGCCTCGTCGCCGCCGCCGGCAAGCTACGGCGCCGGACCGCGACGAGCTCGTCGCGGTTCGCATCGAACCTCGGCCGCTACGCGGTCGCGCGTGGCTTCGGCTGGATGTTCTCGGGCACGAAGCTGCCCGCGCCGCGACTCATCGATCGAGTGATCGAGCTCTTACCCAGTGGGCGGTGACCATGCAGACCACAGCGACCGGCAAGCTACTTTCGAGCTTCGAGCCGAAGCGTGCCCGCGACGTCTGCGTCGAGTTGCTCGCGACCGCCGGCATCACGGTCGACGGGCCCGCGCCGTGGGACGTGACGATCCACGACGAGCGAGTGTGGTCGCGCGTGCTGCGAGACGGCACGCTCGGCGCCGGGGAAGCGTACGTCGAGGGCTGGTGGGACAGCCGCGCGCTCGACGAGACGATCGATCGGCTGCAGCGGATCAAGGCGGTCGATACCCTGCGCAAGAACTGGATGATCGTGCCGCACCTGCTGAAGGCGCGCGTGCTCAATCTCCAAACGCGGCGCCGCGCGTTCGGCAACGGCCAGCACCACTACGACCTCGGCAATGACCTCTACGAGGCGATGCTCGATCAACGCATGCTCTATACGTGTGCGCTGTGGTCGACGGGCGCGCGCACACTCGAGGAGGCGCAGGAAGCGAAGCTCGAGCTCGTGTGCAAGAAGCTGGGCCTGCGCGCCGGCATGCGCGTGCTCGATCTCGGATGTGGCTGGGGTGGCTTCGCGGCGTACGCGGCGGAGCGCCACGGCGCGGAGGTCGTCGGGCTCACGGTCTCGCGCGAACAGGTGCGGTTCGCCAAGGAACGCTACGCTCACCTGCCGATCGATATTCGGCTCGACGACTATCGCAACGCGAGTGGCAGCTACGACGCCGTGGTGTCGATCGGGCTCATGGAGCACGTGGGGTTCAAGAACTACCGTGGCTACATGGAGCTGGTCGATCGACTCCTCGCGCCAGGCGGCGTCGCGTTCGTGCACACGATCGGCGGCAACCGAGCGCGCGCCCATATCGATCCGTGGTTCGACAAGTACATCTTCCCGAACTCGGCGCTGCCGTCGCTCGCGCAGCTCGTCACGGCCATGGAAGGCATCTTCATCCCCGAGGACGTGCACAACATCGGCGAGGACTACGACCCCACGCTGATGGCCTGGTACGCGCGCTTCCACGCCGCGTGGCCCGAGTTGCGCGCGCGCTACGACGAGAAGTTCTACCGGATGTGGAAGTTCTACCTGCTCGCGAGCGCCGGATCGTTCCGTGCTCGCGCTCAGCAGCTGTTCCAGATCGTCATGACCCGCCGCGGGACGCGAGCACCCGCCGGTCGCCGCGGTGCGTGACGTCGAGTTACTCGACGTCGGGCGAGCTGGTGATCACGGGCCGCCGCACGGCGATGCATTCGGTGCAGAAGCGAGCAGCCGGCACGTGACCGAGCTCTTCGTCGGGGATCTTGCGCTTGCAGTGCTCGCACGTGCCGAAGTGGCCATGGACCAGACGCCGCAGTGCATCCTCGATCTCCTGCAGGTGGATGCGCAGCTCATCGCTCGGATTGCTGTCGAGCAAGAGCTCGAGGGCTCGACGCTCCGCTTGGAGCGTCACACGGCATTGCTGGTAGACCGTGTTCGCCATTTGCTTTCAATGTACCGCGCATGTCGAGGCACGCCGCACGCACGAATATTCCCGTCGTCCGCGTGCGGTGATCCGTCAGTCCTCGGCGATCAGCTGCGTCGGATCTTCCGGCCACTGGTGGCGCGGATAGCGACGCATGAGCTGCTTGCGCAGGGCAGGGTAGTGCTTGACCCAGAAGCCGGGCAGGTCGGAGGTGACTTGCACGGGGCGCTGGTTGGGCGCGAGCAGGTGGATCACGAGCGGCACCGCGCCACCGCCGATCGCGGGCGCGCGTGCGAGGCCGAAGAAGTCCTGCATGCGCGACGCGATCCACGGCGGCTGGTCGAGCACGTAGTGGATCGGTGCGCGACGGCGGCGCGGCAGATCCATGTGCGTCGGCGCGAGGCGGTCGACGAGAGCACGGTGCGGGCCGAGGCCAGCGTCGAGCAGCGACAGGAGGTTCGAGGCGCGCAGCTCGGCGAACGAGATCGCGCCTTCGCACGCATTGGCGAGCACGCTGGCGAGTCCCTCGTCGGTGGGCGCCGTGATCTCGGGGTTGAGCTTGGCGGCGAACGCGACGCGCGCGCGCCAGGTCGCGAGCTCCTCCGGATCGACGAGCTTGTCGATGCCGGCGGCGAGCGCCTCCTTCGCGAGCAGCTCGGCGGCGGGCCGGCCGGCGCGGCGCGCGCCCTCGACGTCGCGGTGTGCCTCAGCGATGCGCCCGACTTCCCGATGTGGCGCGAGGTGACGGCGGACCTCGTCTACGTTCGCCTGCACGGCCACACGCGCAAGTACGCGTCGAGCTACAGCGCCGCGAGCCTGCGGACGTGGGCCGCCGATGTCGAGCGCTGGCGCGGTGAGGGCCGCGAGGTCCACGTCTACTTCGACAACGACGCCGAGGGCCCCGCCGTCCGCAACGCGCGAGCGCTGCAAGCGCTGCTCGCGCCGGCGCCGGTGGACACAACAACCGCGCAGTTCGCGCACGGCGCGACGTCAGCGCGGTAGGTCGGCGACGGGAATCACGATCGGCGCATGCAGTGCGCGCAGGACGTCGCCGTCGCGAAGGACCTCGACCTGCGTGTAGGTCGAGCCCTCGGGCTTCGTGTACACCTCGACCGTCAGGTCGTCGTCCTTCGACACGTCGACGATCCAGTACTCGGGCACCTTCGCCTCGGCGTAGATCTCGCGCTTGATCTTGCGGTCGCGCCGCAGCGAGGAATTCGAGACCTCGATCACGAGCAGCGCCGTCGTCGGATGCTGCCGCGCAGCGGGATCGTGTCGCGTGATCGTGAAGTCGGGTTCCGGCATCGCCGACATGGGCTCGGGCTCGCTGATGGTCGACGAGATGAAGCGCGACGCGATCGCGAGTGCGCAGAGCCTCGTCGGCACCGTGCAGGCGGAGCTGATGTTGTTCCAGCGCGAGCTCGCCGACGTCGGCCGCACG
>DATLHR010000138.1:0-9244 GCA_035539815.1 Kofleriaceae bacterium | reverse complement strand
CTGCTGATCCGCTCCGAGGATCGGTTGCTCCTCGTCGATACCGCGAGCAGCAACGGCACGTTCGAGAAGGGCCACCCCACGCGGGTTGTCGTGATGGATGACACCACCGAGCTGCGCCTCGGGAAGCGCACGTTCGTTCGCTGGCGCAAGCGCTAGAGGATCGAGCTACTCGCAGACGGCGACATCGAAGCTGCCTTCGATCATGTCGCCGCCGAACGTCAGCGCGTAGGTCCCGGCGACGCACGCGCCTGCGTGGGTGATCGTGACGGTCCCTGCGTTGGCGCGGATGAGGTCCTCGCCGCCGGCGCGCTCGACGAGCGCGACCGCCTGCTGGCCCGGGCACGCGAGCTGCGACGCGGGGACGACCGTGTACTCGGTCTCGGTCGGCGGTTCGCAGAAGGCGATCACGAGGTGCTTGCCGGTGGTCGAGGCTTCGCCGCACGTGCCGGCGGTCTCCTCGAACACGAACGCGTGGGTGAGCGGCACCTGCGACGACGAGGTCGTGACCTGGGCGGCGCGCACGAACGGGCCGAGGGGCTCACCGGCGATCATCGCTTCGCCGTCCGCGAAGCCCTCGGGGAGGCAGCGATCGAGATCGAGATCGTCCCCGCATCCTGCGAGCAGCAACGCGAGCGCGACGACGGAGCGCATCGAGCCCATGGATACCACTACCGGCGGCGCAGGAGGCGGCGCGTGAACGCGCGAGCCTCGGGGATGCCTGCGATGCTGGTCACACCGAGGTAGAAAGCGCCGAACACGCCGATCGCGACGATCGACGCCATCCAGCCGCGGGCGCCGAGGAACCTCGCGAGCTCGCCCGCGCCATAGCCGAGGCCGCCGGCGAGCGCGGCGCACGCGAGCGTGACGAGGCCGAGGCGAACCGGAAGCTCGACCTTGCCGATCCGGCGCGACAGCCAGCGCTCGAGCAGCACGAACTCGAGCCATGCGGCGACGCCCGCGCTCGCGGTGAGGCCGAACGCGCCCCACTCCGCGCTGTAGCCGAGTGCGTCGCGCAGGGGCAGCGCGAATGCGTAGCCGAGCGAGGCGGTGAGCGCGACGCGGACGAGGGCGGCGTGCAACGGGGGCCTCGGATCGCCGAGTGCGTAGAACGCCGACGCGATCAGGCGCCCCTGCGTGCCGGCGGACAGCCCGATCGCCGAGCCGGCGAGCACGAGCCACACGACGCGCGTGTCGTGCGCGCTGAATCGGCCGGTCTGGAACAGCAGGGTGACGATCGCGCCGCCGAGCGCCACGAACGCGACCGCCGACGGGACGACGAGGAACACCACGCGACGGAGCGAGCCGCGCAGGCGGGTGCGGAGGTGCTCGGCGCGCGCGGCCTCGCCGCCGGTCGCGCTCGACATCTCGGGCAGCTCCGCCGCCGACACCGCCATGCCGAACAGGCTGACCGGCAGCATGTACAGCGTCTGCGCGTTGAACATCGCGGCCACGATGCCGGCCCCGAGGTAGCTGGCGAGGACCTGATCGATGTAGCCCGAGAGCTGGACGGAGCCGCGCCCGAGCAGCACGGGCACGAACGCGCCGAGCGTCTTGCGCACGCCCTCGTCGTGCACTGCCAGCGACGGACGCAGGCCGCGCAGCAGCGAGATCACCGTCGGCAGCTGCACGAGGAACTGCGCGCCCGAGCCGATCACGGCGCCCCACGCGAGCCACACCGCGATGTCGTCGTCGTGCCCCGCGAGGCGCCGCCCGGCGAGGATCGCGGTCGCGATCAGGACCGCGTTCCACAGCACCGGCGACACGTACGAGAGGAAGAACCGGCGGTGGCTGTTGAGCACGCCGAGGCACCACGCGCTGAGCACCAGCAGCGCGACACCGGGGAACATGATCTGGACGAGCCGCACGGTCAGCGCCTGCGTCGCCGCGTCATAGCCGGGGGCGAGCGTGTCGACGAGCGGGCCCGCCGCGAGCACGCCGACGAGCGCGAGCGCGCTCGCCGCGAGCGCGAGCAACGTGCCGACCGCGCGCGCGACCCGCGACGCGTCCTCGGTGCGCCCCTCGGCGAGCAGCCGCGCGTACACCGGGATGAACGACGCCGACAGCACGCCCTCTCCCAATAGATTTTGCAGGAGGTTCGGGATGCGCAGCGCGGCGCGAAATGCACCCGCCGCGGGCGACAGACCGAGGTAGTGGGCGATCGCGCGTTCGCGCACGAGGCCCGCGATGCGCGACAGGAAGATGCCGGCGCCGACGGCGAGCGCACCACCGCCCGAGCGGGCGCGGGCAGGTGGTTCGCCGGACATCGGCCGATTCTCGTCGGCGGCGATCACCACAGCAAGATCCCAACGCGCTGGCGTGCGGCCGTATTGCTGCGAGATCGGCGGACGCCGAGGGTCAGCGCAGGTGCAGCGTGACCGCGAGTGGCTTGCCGGCGCGCGTGCCTTGCAGCGTCACGGTCGAGAGCTGATCGAGCCTGGCGTAGAGCTCGAGCATCTGCTGCGCGGTCTTGATCGGCTGGCCATCGATGGAATCCAGCACGTCCGCGCTGCGCAGTCCGATCGCCGCGGGCGCCGAGTCGGGCCGCACACCCAAGAGCTTCACCCCCTTCACCTCGCCGCCCTCGACGATCGGCAGTGCTCGCAGCTTCCCCGCCTTGGTCGCGCCGGTCGCCAGCTCGCGCACGAGCGAGCGATCGACCTCGTAGCTGCCGTCGGCGCGCTTGCTCACGCGCGCGCTGAACGCACCGGCGGCGGGCGGGGAGGTCGGCGTTGCCGCGCCGTCCTCGCCTCGCCCGGCCACCGCGCTCAGCAGCGACAGCGTCGTGTGCGTGCCCGCGTCGTCGACGACATCGATCGAGGCGCTGCCGATCCGCGCGATCGTCCCCACCCCGGGGATGCGCTCGCCGAGCGCCCAGCTGCCCTGCACTTCGGTCTCGGGCACGCGGACCGTCGCGATGGGATCGGGCGCCACCGTCGTCGAGATCAGGATCGCCGACAACGCCGCGCCAGCCGCCGCCGGCCCGGCAACGATGCCGCCGCACGTCGAGCAGAACATGTTGCGCGCGACGAGCTGCGCGCCGTCCGGCGCTACGCGCGGAGGTGGAGCGGTGCGCGCAGGTGATGTGAGGGGAACACCATCCGCGCGCACCGGCTCGTCCACGGACAGCGCCTCCACCGTCCGCGCGGTGATCACCGAGCACACGGCGATCGTCGCGACCGCGACGAGCCAGGTCCGACGAACAAAGCCCACGAGCAGGGAACGAAGCAGGGGGCGAAGCACGTCGGCCACGCCATGCCCTTCATCACACCGCGTGCCACGCGCTAACCGTTCGAACGCATGCGGCGCCGACGGGCACTCCGCGCAACGATGGCGCCACGGCGGCGTGATCCGCTGCCAACCTGGCAACCGCTCCGCAACAGGGACGGTTTCAAGTTAGCCAAGTTCTCGCGCCCAACTCGTTGTTCACACAAGCGCTGAAGGGGACGGTTTCAAGTTGTGCGCCCAAGGAGAGGAGAGCCGTCGCTGAGAGCCGTCGCTGAGAGCCGTCGTCCGTCGATGCGGTTTCACAGAAGTAGCTGGCTAAGTTGAAACCGTCGCTGTCGGACCGAGCGATCTCGCAGACCTACGCCGCTTAAGTTGGCTAAGTTGAAACCGTCCCTGGCTCCGAAGTTGAAACCGTCCCCGGCTCCGCGGCTCCGGTCACGGAAATCGAGAGCTTCACCATCGCGGCGACTCTACGTCAGGTGGGGGCCGCGAACCGGAGGCGGCGGCGCAGCGGTGGCAGGTGCTCGCGGAGGTCGGCGACCAGCTCGTCCCGCAGGCGACGGCGCGCCGGATCGTCCCACAGGTTGTGGTGCTGATGCGGATCGTCGTCGCACGCGTAGAGCTCGCCCTCGCTGCCGTCGTAGCGCGGGATCTGCGAGCCCTTGCGCCAGATCCGCCAGTAGATCGGGAAGTGGCCGCCCTCCTCGGTGGTGGTCGGCTCGTAGACGGTGCACAGGTGACCGTCGCGATAGATCGTGCGCAGGTGCATGCCGACGGGCGCGAAGTTGCTGTCGAACGTCGCGATGATGCGCTCGCAGCGCTGGGCCTCGGGCGCGGCGTCGGAGGCGGGGAGCGGAGTGCCGTCCATCCACGCGGGCACGTCGAGGCCGGCGATCGCGCAGAACGTCGGCGCGAGCATCACGTTGCCCACGGGGGCGCGGACCTCACCGGGGGGGAGGCCAGCGCTCGGCGCGGGGCGCCAGAGGAGGGGCACGCGCAGCAGGCCGTCGACGTGATACGGGCCCTTGAACACGAGCCCGTGGTCGCCCTGCAGCTCGCCGTGGTCGCTCGTGAAGATGATGTCGGTGTGCTCGTCGACGCCGCGCTCGCGCAGCAGGGCGAGCACGCGGCCCACGGCTTCGTCGATCAGCTCGTTCTCGACGTGGATCATCGCGGTCATCTCGCGCAGCTGATCCATAGTGAGCTGCGAGGGGATGACGGTCGTCGGGCCGCCCTCGGCGTTGCGGAACGTGCCCTTCCAGTAGCCGAGCCAGTGGGCCGGGCGCTTCGCGAGGAGCTCCTCGATGCGCTCGCGCGAGCCGGGATGGCCGGCGGCGAGCGGCACGTCGCGCCAGTCGATCCGCTGCTTGACCTCGTCGTACGGCGGGTCGAACGGATGATGCGGATCCGGGAAGCTCATCCAGCAGAAGAACGGCTCGTCGGTCGGCACCGAGCGCAGCCACGTGCAGGTGCGGTCGGCGACCCAGTCGGTGTGATAGAGTTCGCGCGGAATGTGGTTGTGCGCCACTTCGGGCGCACGGGTGTCGCCGCCGCCCGCGCCGGTCAGCACGCCCGCGAACCCGTGCACGTGCTTGGAGTGCTTGGAGCGCAGCCACGCCGCGTAGTGATGTCCGCCGAGCGGACCGTGCGTCGCGAGCTCGACGTGCTCGAACCCACGCCACGGTCCCGTGCCTCGCGCTGCGAGTCGGTTCTCCGCGAACGACAGCCACGGGTCGAGGTGCGGATCGAAGTGCGCCTTGCCGACGAGCGCGGTCCGATAGCCGGCGGCGGTGCGCAGATGCTCGGCGACGCTCGGTGCATCATCGGGCAGCGGAATGCCGTTGGCGATCACGCCATGCGTGCGCGGGTACTGCCCGGTGAGCATCGTCGCCCGTGACGGCATGCACACGACGTTGTGCACGAACGCACGGCGATAGATGACGCCCTCGCGCCCGAGCGCGTCGAGCTCCGGCGTGCGCGCCACCGTGCCTCCGAGGACGCGGAGCGCATCGAACCGCTGCTGGTCGACCGTGATGAACAGGATGTTGCGGCGACGCAGCCCCGTCGACGGGCGCGCGGGCGCCGGCAGGGCGGCGGGCGCGCCGCGGAAGCGTGCCTGGAGCTGGCGTGCACGGAACACCGCCGAGGTGACGTGGAGGAAGGCACGTGCGAGGAGGGGTGGCATCCGGGATCGCGCCGAACATAGCGGGATGCGGGGACTCCCGAGCAAGGAATCGTGGTGCCGCGGGTGGGCGGTGCTCTGCCACCCAGGGCATGATGGGTCGGCGTGAGCAGTGCGACGCCTCAGAAGATCGGCCGGTACCAGGTCGTGGACCGGCTGGCGACGGGCGGCATGGCCGAGCTGTACAAGGCCACGCTCACCGGTGATCACGGCTTCAACAAGCTGGTCGCGATCAAGAAGATCCTGCCGCACCTCGCGCAGGACCGTTCGTTCATCGAGATGTTCATCGACGAGGCGCGGATCACCGCGCAGCTCGACCACCGCAACATCGTCCAGGTCTACGAGCTCGGCACCGACGCCGATACCCCGTACATCGCGATGCAGCTCGTCGACGGCGTCGACGTGCTCGCGCTGCTCCGCGAGTGCGCTCGCGCCCAGATCCGGTTGTCGCCCGACCTCGCGGCGCTGATCGCGCGCGACGTCCTCGAGGCGCTCGACTACGCGCACCACGCGATCGGCGTGGACGGCCGCCCGCTGCGGATCGTCCACCGCGACATCTCGCCCGGTAACGTGCTGCTGTCGTGGCGCGGTGACGTCAAGCTGACGGACTTCGGCATCGCGCGCGCCGCCGAGCGCCGCCACAAGACCGAGGCCGGCACGCTCAAGGGCAAGTACGGCTACATGTCGCCCGAGCAGGTCTCGGGCGGCGAGATGGACGCGCGCTCCGACATCTTCTCCGTCGGCATCCTGCTCGCCGAGATGGTGATGGCGCGCCGGTTGTTCACGTCGACGAACGACCTCGACATCCTGCTGATGGTGCGCGACGCGCGCCTCGATCGCTTGCACAAGTACGCCGACGAGTTCCCCGCCGAGCTGCGCGCGCTCACCGTGCGGGCGCTGCAGCGGCGTCCCGAAGATCGATTCCAGAGCGCCGCCGAGTTTCGCGATGCGATCGACGAGTGGATCCGGGACACCTCGCGCGTAGGGTCGCGTGACCTCGCGGCGCTGATCGGTCAGGTGATCAATGCGCCCACGGCGGAGCTCGAGCCCGCGGTGCGCGCGGAGAGCCAACCCGTCAGCGGGCTCTCGGGCCCGGGCACGCGGCTCGATCTCGCCGTCGCCGAGGTCGAAGCCGCGCGCGCGCGTGCCGCCTACATTGCCGGCAACGAAGCGCCGTACCGGGCGGAGACGCCGATCCCGATCACCGAGGACGACCTCGTCGCCGAGATCGTCGAGGCGGCGAGCGGTCCGCGCGAGGTGGGCGACGTCAAGGACGTACCCGTGCTGCGCCTGTTGTACCGACTCGCGCAGACCCAGGCGTCCGGCATGCTCGCACTGGAGGGACGCGCGGGCGTGCTCAAGGAGGCGTACCTGCTCGACGGGCAGCCGCAGTTCGTCAACTCGAACGTCGAGTCGGAGCGCCTCGGTAACTTCCTCATCGCGCAGGGCGCGCTCACGCCGCAGGCACTGCAGCGCGCGATCTCGGTGATGCACCACTTCGGCGGGCGGCTCGCAGACACGCTGGTCGGCCTCGACATCCTCGATCCACTCGAGGCGTACCGGTTGCTCGCGCGCCAGGTCGCCGCGAAGCTGATGGAAGCGTGCTCGTGGCAGAAGGGCCGCTATACGTGGGCGGTGAACCATCCCAACCCATGGAAGGCGCGCTCGCTCCACCTCGATCCGTTCCGGGTGATCGGCGCGGGGGCGAAGGAGCTCAGCGAGCCGCTGATCGAGGATTGGCTCGCGACGCACAAGGACGCCTTCATCGTGCGCGGTGCGACCCAGGAAGCGGCGCTCGCGCAGTTCGGCCTCGGCGACGCCCTGCTGCGCGTGTACAGCCTACTCGACGGGCGCACCCGGCTCGGCGATCTCGCGAACAAGGTGCGCTCGCGCGAGGCGCGCCTCAATCTGTTGCGGCTCACGTACCTGCTCGTGCAGACCGACAACGCCGAAGTCTCCTGAGTCGTGAGCGCGATCCTCACCGTTCAGGGCCTCGAGAAGCGCTACGGCACGCGCCGCGTGCTCGCGGGCGCGTCGTTCGCGCTGCACGAGCACGATCGCGTCGGCATGATCGGCGCGAACGGAGCCGGTAAGTCGACGCTGCTCAAGATGCTCGTCGCGCGCGCGATGGGCGAAGACGATCCCGCGCTCGTGCCCGACGAGGGCCTGATCACGTGGAAGCGCGATCTCGTGCTCGAGTACGTCGCCCAGGAGCCGCGGCTCATCCCCGAGGCCACGGTCGCGCAAGCGCTCGCGCGTGACGGCGTCGCGGAGCACGAAGTGGCGACGATCGCCTCCGCGCTCCAGCTGCCTCCGATGGACGCGCGCGTCGGCACGCTGTCGAACGGCGAGCGCCGCCGCGTCGCACTCGCGCACGCGCTGCTCGGGCGCGCCGAAGTGCTCGTGCTCGACGAGCCCACCAACCACCTCGACACGCCGACCGTGGAGTGGCTCGAAGGCCGGCTCGCCGCGTGGCCGGGCGCGCTGATCGTCGTGACCCACGATCGCTACTTCCTCGATCGCATCGCGACGCGCATCCTCGAGGTCGATCGCGGCAAGGTCTACGCATACGACGGCGACTACGCCGAGTTCCTGATGAAGCAGGCCGAGCGGCTCGCCACCGAGGTCGAAGCGGAGTACCAGCGCGTCTCGTTCATCCGTCGCGAGATCGACTGGATCCGCCGCGGCGCGCCGGCGCGCACGACGAAGGCGAAGGCGCGCATCGATCGGTTCGACGCGGCGGTCGCCGCTGCCCCCACGAGCAACGACCAGCGGCCCGCGCAGCTCGCGCTGCGGTTGCCGACCGGCCCACGCCTCGGCAGCACGATCGTCGAGCTCGATCGCGCCACCAAGCGGCTCGGCGGCAAGCTGCTGTTCGAGGACCTCACGCTGGTGATGAAGCCGGGCGATCGCATCGGCATCGTCGGGCCCAACGGCGCCGGCAAGACGACGCTGATCAAGACCATCCTCGGCCTCGCGCCGCCGGATACGGGCAAGGTCATCGTCGGCGCGAACACGCGGCCCGCGTACCTCGAGCAGGGACGCAGCGAGCTGCGCGACGACCTCACCGTGCTCGAGGAGGTCGGCGACGGCAACGACTTCGTCGAGCTCCCCGATCAGCGCGTGCACGTGCGCGGCTTCCTCCGCATGCTCGCGTTCCCCGACTCCGTCGCCGATACCAAGGTGGGGCAGCTCTCGGGCGGCGAGCGCAACCGCGTCCAGCTCGCGCGCTTGCTCCGCCGCGGCGGCAACCTCCTCATCCTCGACGAGCCCACCAACGATCTCGACCTGCCGACGCTCGGCGCGCTCGAGGAGGGCCTGATCGCCTTCCCCGGCTGCGCGCTGATCGTCTCGCACGATCGCTGGTTCCTCGATCGCGTCGCGACGGCGATCCTCGCGTTCGAGGGCGACGGCAAGGTCACGCTGTACGAAGGCAGCTACGCGTTCTACGCCGAGCGCCGACCCAAGCCGAAGTCTGCGGACGCGCGCCCACGCACCGAGTCCAGGGACACGCGCGCGCCGAAGCCCGCCGGCCCGCGCAAGCTGACGTTCAAGGAGAAGCAGGAGCTCGCGGCGATCGAGGCCACGATCGCCGCCGCCGAGGCGCGCGTCGCCGAGCTCGAAGCCACGCTCTCCGATCCCACGGTGTTCAAGGACCGCGGCGCCGAGGTCAACCAGCTCGTCACGCAGCTCGATGCGGGGCGCGCCGAGATCGAGCGGCTGTTCGCGCGCTGGCAAGAGCTCGAAGCGATCGCCGCGGCGACCGCCTAGCTGAAGTCGCAGCTGATCGTGTCGCCGTGCGAGACGCAGCTCGTCCCCGGCGCGCAGTCCCGGTAG
>DATLHR010000137.1:0-3374 GCA_035539815.1 Kofleriaceae bacterium | reverse complement strand
GATCGAGTCTGACAGTCATCGACATCGTGCTCGCGAACACGGACACGGTTGTCTTCAAGCTCCGCGAGCGTCCCGTGAACCTCGACGTGTTCGCACTGCGCCGCGGTGCCAGCGCGCTCCATGGTTCGAGCGTGATCGCCTTATGTAGTTTCGCGCATCTGCACATTCGCAGCACGCTCGTTCGACCATCACGACTCGGCCTTTCTACACAGCTGCTTCCAGCTGCGCCGTGTCGCTCGGTAGCCGACCCAATTCGATGACACCGTCGGCAAACGCCCGAAGGTCGGCCAAGTATGCGTTCTCACCCGACCGCACGAACACCGAGACATGCTCGCCATTGCTGGGTGCTGCGCGAACCACGAAGATACGAATTGTGGAGCTACCCGTCGAGCAGGACGCTCGCGACGAGCGCGGAGCGCGAGTCGACGCTTGCACGCTCTAGGAGCACGGTGACCTGGAGCTCGATCGCACGAACGGTCACGCGCAAGTACGCCGCGATCGTGACGTTCGCGCGGCCGTCGACCACGTGACCGAGCACGTCACGCTGCCGCGGCGTCAGGGCCCAGCGGCTGGAGGCCCGATCCACGGCTGCACGGATTCGATCCCCGCGGGATGTCGCGGGTAGGATCGCGAGCCAGCTGTCTGGGGCGGCCTGCTCGTCGAGCCGCGTCAGCTCGAACGGCAACACGGATGGTCTCCCCCGCAAGCAATCGCGTAACGATGCGCGGGCCTCGACGGCACGCGTGTCGAGTAAGGCGCGTCCCGCTTGGTTCGCTTCCAGGATAGCTCCGCCCTTGCCAAGTACGAAAGCAGGCGAGCCAATTCGATCGAGGCAGGTTTCCAGTGCGGCAAAGCTGCGGGGAGCTCGATCGAGGCGGCGCTCGATCAGCAACCGGCGGTGGACGCGACGTGCAAGCGTACGAAGCAGATTACGCTGGCGCCTGGTCGCTCTCATCGGGTGAAAGGTTCCGAACCAGGCGAGAAGCGAGGGGCCTTCGCAGAGCAGCACGCGAGGCTGGCGATGCCCATGCAACCCCATCGGCAACATCACTTTGTGATAGATCGCCGACTGCTCGTACTCTGCTTGCGACATCAGGTCGAGCGCATCGAGAACGCGATTGCGTTGCTCGGGTTCCGGTCGAACGGCGTCGAACCACGCGTAGCGCTGCGGCGCGTTCTTGAAGAACTCGCTGAAGCGATACCGGAGACGGCTCGGGTCTGCAATCCCGCTCACGTGGAAGCGATCGAGCACGAGCCCACCTTGGGAACGCTCGATCGGCGTGACGACGAGGAACAGCTCGGTATCGAGCAGCTCCCGGAACGCCGGCAAGAGCTGGTCGAGCACAGAGCTGCGATCGAGATGAATCGTCCGGAGCTCGGCGTCGATGTCTGCCAGGAGCTTGGCCCCGGGCGCTGTCGATCTGGACCTCACGCTTGCGACCCCCCGAAGACATTCTAGATCCGTTTCGCCGCGCCGCGTCTGTATCCCGCTCGCTACGTTGGCTTCCACAGCTGGCGCACGCTACGCGGGACGCGGTTGTCGATCTGCTGGACCTCGGCGGAGGGGAGGCGGCCGCGGAGCGCAGCGAACACCGCGCGGGTGATGCGCTCGGCGTCGGCCAGATCGACCCCGAGGTGATGCGCGACGTGACCGAGGAAGATCGCCTGCTCGAACGCCTGTGGCCGCTCGCCGCGATGCGCGACGCAGCGATCGAGCAGCGTGTGAAAGCTCGGCGAGAGGTTCGCGAGCTCCTGCGCTTCGGCGCCGGTCAGCTCGAGCGAGAGCGTGCACAGGACCGCGCGCACGACAGTCGCGGGGCCGACCTCCGGTGGCAACACGCCGCTCTGCTCGACCTCGCGGAGGATCGACTCGGCGGGCTCCTCGAGCGGACGTGGGCCGCGGAGGACGTCTTCGCGCGGCTCGGCGGGCTCCTCGAAGGCCGCATGCCCGGACTGCGTGAACGGATACCAGAGGGCGTCGAGGTCGCGCGGCAGGCGATTCCGCACGTCCCAGATCTCGTCCTCGGGCATGAGGCGCTGCACGGCGAAGAACACCGTGCGAGAGAGGCGTTCGGCCGCTTCGAACGAGATGCGGAGGCGGGTGGCGATCAGGTTCAGAAAGCCGCGCTGGTTTAACGAGATCTCCGGCAGGTCATCTTCGTGGACGACGCAGCGACTGAGGATCCGGCGAATGCTTTGTGGCACGACGGCGGAGAGATCCTCTGCGTCGGCCCGCGGCAAGCGCATCGCGAGCGCGCACAGGACCGTATCGGCCGCGTCGAAGGCGGAGATGCCGGCGGGCAGCGTAGGGCTCCGCTCGATCGCGGCGAACATCTCGTCGACCTCGATGTCGCGCTCGTCGGGGTGCGGCCTCGGCTCGAGGCTCGATTGTGGAGTCTCCATCGGCAACCTCTCTAGTGCCGAGGGAGCAAGTGCGATGCCCGCGCGGCGGCCTCAGGCCTGCGCGTTGCGCTCCTGGTAGATGCGGAGGATGTCCGCGGCGGTCTCCTCGATCGCACGGTTCGTGACATCGATGACCGGCCAGTTCGGATGCTTGCGGAAGATCTCGCGCGAATACGCGATCTCGTTCTCGATGTGCGCGCGCTGGCCGTAGCTCGAGTCGTTGGGCATGCCGAGGTGGGAGAGGCGCGCCTGGCGGATGCGCATCAGCATGTCCGGCTGCACGATCACGCCGAACACCTTGCGATCGTCGACGAGCGACAGCTCCTCGGGCGGGTCGACGCCGAGGACGATGGGCACGTTGGCGCACTTGAGGCCGCGCTGCGCGAGGTACGTCGAGAGCGGGGTCTTCGAGGTGCGCGAGATGCCGACGAGGACGAGGTCGGCCTTGGGCAGGTTGCGGGGCTCGGCGCCGTCGTCGTTCTTGACGGCGAACTCGACCGCCTCGATGCGGCGGAAGTAGTCGTCGTTGATCGAGTGGAGGAGACCCGGCACGCCCGCGGGTGCCGAGCCGAGGTACAGCGCGAGCTTGCTGATGAGTGCGCCGATCAGATCGACGGTCTCGATGTTGTAGCGCTCGACGAGCTGGCTGATCAGCGCGCGCTCCTCGGTGTTGACCACGGTGAACACGACGAGGGCGCGCTGCTCGGAGGCCTTCTCGAGGATCTGCTCGAGCTCGCTCTCGAGGCGGACGCGCGAGAACAGGCGGATCTGCACCGGCTCGCTGAACTGCAGCGTCGCCGCGCGCACCATGCGCTCTGCGGTTTCGCCCGTTGCGTCGCTGATGATCATGACCGTCTTCATCGAGCCGGATATATCACGGGTAAATGACGGCGGCGGTTGCCGTGGTCCATCACGCGCGGGCACTCGGGATCGGGGAGCGAGAGGTCACCCGCGACGTGAGCGCTCACCAC
>DATLHR010000136.1:0-4806 GCA_035539815.1 Kofleriaceae bacterium | reverse complement strand
CGGATCCTCGAGTGCGCCGGGCCAGCGATCCGCGAACAGCTGCTCGAGGCGCCGGTGCTCGAGCGAGAGCAGGAACATCCGATCCGCCACCCCCGCCGCGAGCGCGACGTCGTGGGTGACGACGATCGCGGACACGCCGAGCGTCTTGACCTGCTCGCGGATCAGCCGCGCGAGCACGCGCACGCGATGCGGATCGAGCCCGACCGACGGCTCGTCGAGGAACAGCAGCTTGCGCCGGCTCGCCAGCACGCGCGCGACCGCCACCCGCTGCGCCTGTCCGCCCGACAACCCGGTGACCGGCGTGCCGGGCTCCGCGAGTTTCGGATCGAGCCCGACCCGCGCGAGCCACGCGGCGGGATCCTCGCCCGACGCGTCGCCCTCGGCGTGACGCAGCGCGAGCTCGAGGTTGCCGCGCACGTCGAGGTGGTCGAACAGCGCGCCGCGCTGGGGCACGAGCCCGAGCTGATCGCGGTCGAGCTCGAGTGTGGTGGCGATCACGTCGAACCCGGCGCTCTCGAGCTCGTCGCGTTCGAACAGCACGCGCGCGAACGTCGACTTACCCGCGCCCGAGCCGCCGAGCAGCACCACGACCTCGCCGGCGCCGATCGAGAGATCGACACCGTCGATCAAGACGCGCCCGTCGGGAAGCGCGACCCGGAGGCCGCGGACGTGCAACGCGGAATCCGCCAAGCCGCCCGACCCTATCACCTCGTCGGCGACCTGATCGCGGATGTGACATTCACGATTGAAGTCCCGCGAAGGCTCTGGCACCGTCCCGCGATGCTCAGCCTTCGCCGCTCCACTTTGCTCGCGGTTGCCGCGTCCACCCTCGCCCTCGCGGCGTGCGGTGATGACGGCGGCAGCAACACCCCCGACGCTCCCCCGCAGCCCGACGCTCCCTCCTGTACGGCGATCGCGGTCAGCGATACGCCGGTGTTCAACGAGAACTCGGATGACTCCTTCATCATGTGGTCGCAGCCGGTCAGCACGTCGCTCGGCTCGGGCGACACGCTGCTCAACTTCGAGTTCTACGGCGGGATCGAATCGTCGCTCGCCGGCACGATCGACCTCACGACGGGCAACCAGAACAACTACGCGACCTGTGCGGCGTGCTTCCGCGTGATCGTCCTGAACGCGGCAGGTGACGACATCGAGAAGCAGTTCTTCCAGTCGGGCGGTTCTGTGACGCTCGCCACCGATCCGCTCACCAGCCGCGTCATGATGGGAACGACCACGGACCTGACGCTCACCGAGGTGACGGTCGCCGACGATTACACGTCGACGCCGGTCGCCGGCGGCGTGTGCCTGAGCCTCGGCTCCATCAACCTGATGGCCGATTCGGTGCCGGCCGCGTGGACGTGCCCGAAGGACCAGTACGCCGACGGCACCACCTGCAACTGCGAGTGCGGCGCGCACGACCCGGATTGCGATATCGATAACGCGCCGGTCGGCGGCTGCACCGGCGCTCAGGTGTGCGGCGTCGACGACACGTGCGTCGATGCGTGCGACGTGCTGGCGACGCCCGCCGTGGGCTGCCCGGCCGGCGTCTGCGGTTACGAGACCGCGGATCGCGACATCTGTTACACGGACACCACGCTGGTGGACGCCGCCGCGCTCGGTGGCACCTGCACCACGGCGACGGCGCTGTTCTGCGGTGTGAGCAACACGGTCGCCACGGGCCTCTGCGACAAGTTCGAGGGCGATGACCTCGGCTGCCGCGAGGCGTGCGATGCGACGGCGGACTGCGCAACCGGCGAGGTCTGCGCCCCGCTCATCGGCACGAAGGGCCTCTGCGTGACGGCGCCGCTGAACGACACGTGCGAGACCGCGACGCCGCTCGTGATCGGCACGCCGGTCACCGGCTCGACCGCGGGCGCGGCATCGAACTACAACATGGGGCTCGAGACGGCGGCCTGCACCGGCGCGTCGCAGGCGGGCGGCGACATCGCCTACTCCGTCACGCTTACCGCGAACCAGGCGATCACGGTGACGGTGTCGGCGGTCAGCCCGAACTTCGACCCGAGCGTCGCGATCGTCGGCCCGGGCGCGGGGACCGTGTGCAACGCGAGCCCGATCGCGTGCCTCAAGGGCGCCGACGCTGGCCTCGATGGTGCGGGCGAGACGTTTATGTACACGGCCACGACCGCGGGCGTGTACTACATCATCGTCGACACGTTCTATCAGCGTCAGGGCGGCAAGTTCACCCTCGCCGTCACGTCGCCCTGAGCGCAGGTACGCGGCGCCGGTCGCCGTGGCGTGGTCCACGGCCGACCGGCCCTAGTTGCTGAAGCCGCCGAGCTGTGCGCCCTGCGAGGCGCGCACCGCGGACTGCGAGAACACGGCGAAGGCGCGCCGGATCTCGGTGCCGCTGTTGCCGGGCGTGAGGATCCACTTGTCTGGGATCCCCATGCCGCGGAACACGGTGCGGAAGTCGGTGTGCCCGTCGCTGATGCCCATTGCCGCGACGATGTGGTTCTCCTGCGCGAGCAGGTCGCCGACCAGCGCGGCGATGTCGGCGGGGCGGCAGCGCGTCGAGCCGTAGTCGGCGCCGTCGGTGATGATCAGCGTGACCGTGCGTACCGCGATGCCGGCCTGCGCGAGCTCCTGCGACTTCGCGATGACGGTACCGAGCACGACCGCGGCCTGGTCGTAGAGGGGCGTGAAGCCGCGCGGATCGTAGTTGGCGCGGTCCATCTTCGCGGCGTGCTCGAGCGCGGTGTACGGCGTGAGCACCCAGCCGTTGAGGTAGCGCGTGTGCGCGAGCACCTCGCCTGCTTGCTTCGAGCCGCGCAGCGACTCGAGGACGAAGTTGTGGCCGTCGCGGACGGCGTCGACGTTGTTCGCGTGCGCGATCGACTGCGAGTCGTCGGGCATCATCGTGACGAGCACGACCTCGCTCGCGGCGACGTCGTCGATCGTGACGCCGAGGCCGGCCTGGATCTGCGCGCCGACGTCGACGACGTCGAGCGTGGTGAGCGCTTGCTTGGACAGCGTGCCCTGCGCGTGGGCGTCGTCGAGGAGCTGCTTGACCTTCTTGTCGTCGTTCGTGGACATGGTGCCTCCTAGACCCGGATGCCGGGCCAGCTGGGGATGGGATCGGTGGACCGGACGAGGTGCATGCCCGCGTTCGCGAACCGCGCGAGCGCTTGCTCGGCCTGCTCCGTGAAGTCGACGGCGAAGCCGCCGTTGCTGTCGGGGACGGTGACCGCCGACATGCAGTCGGTGACGAGGTAGACCTTCTTCGCGAGCGCAGGGTCGTGCGCCGCGATCTCGCCGAGGAGGTCGTCGATGGTGCTCTTCACGCAGTGGCTCGCCGCCTGCCCGGCGATCACGACGGCGTCGGCCGCGAGCAGCGTCTGGACGAACTGCGTGTTGCGCTGCGCCAGCGCCGCACCGTCGAAGCGCGAGAGCACCTCGGGGCGCAGCACCGAGTAGTTCTCGGTGAGCGGGTTGCCGCCTTTGACCTCGACGTGCGACTGCGCGGTGCGCGCGAAGGCGTGGAACAGGCGCGCCTCGTGGACGACGCCCGCGAGCGCGTGCCCGTCGGAGCCGAGGAGGCAATGCGGCGGCCACAGGTAGAGCTGGTACTTGCCGGCGCGCTCGAGCTCCTTGGTGTAGTGCAGCACCTGCTTGCACAGCCACGTGTAGTTGCCGCCGCACAGCCACTTCGCCATCGCGGGGTTCGGGCGGACCTCGCCCGCCGCGATCTGCTCCGAGGTGACCACGCGGTGTGCGGTCAGCGGCGCGTCGTCGCGATCGAGCCAGAAGCTCGGGAAGAAGATCTGATACGCGAGGTGCGTATCCATCGTCGTCGTGATGTCGGTGATCACGCCGAGGTTGCGATAGACGAGCTCGGCGATCCGGCGCGAGTCATCGATGGCGCCGGTGCCCGAGCGGCCCGCGACGTACAGCGTTCCTTCGGGGAAGCAGAAGTCCTTCTGCACGTCGATGAGCAGCAGGTGCACGCGCGTCTCGTCGGCGGCCGACGGCTTGAGCGCGTGCTGCGCGCGCCACGCGGTGGCCTCGGCCGCGAGCTTCGCGGCGTCGGGCCGATAAGTGTAGTCGGCCGCGCGACGCGCGTCGTAGCAGCCGGGCAAGGGAAGCGGAGCCTGTGAGCGAGCCATGGCGAGTCCTTTCAGCGGAGGTGGAGGCGCAGCGCGTCCCGGCGTCGAACGACGTCGAGTCCGCGTGCGCCGAGCGCGAGGCGATCAGCCGCACCGACGAGCGGTGCGGTCTCGGGGAAGCTTCGGGTCTGCGCGATCGCGCCGTGCACGAGCTCGACGCGCACGATGCCGTCGTCAGTGGGTACGAACAGGTGCGGCCCCACCGCGCACGCACCGGCGACACCGGAGGCCCACGGCGCATCGAGGACCGACGTGGCGAGCACGCTCGCATCCGCGCCGATGACGACGCACGTCGTGACGATGCGGCCGCCTTCTTCACACGTGAGCCACAGCCACGCACGGTCGTCGCCGAGCGTCGCGTGCGCTCGACGAGCCGGCCGCGGATCTTCGGCAGCGCGACGCGATCATCGAGCGGGCCGCGATCGGGGCGGAACACGAACCCGACGGCGTAGCCGCCCGCGCGGTAGAAGCCGACACCGAGCTTGTCGACGACCCACGCGCGGGTCTGCCCCGCGAGGATGTTGCCGATCCGCTCGGGGCCGAGCCGGCCCGCGCGCCACAGCGCGCCCGCGGAGAGCCACACGCGTGCGGGTGTCACCGATGCCGACGCCGGATCCGATGCCGACCCCGTGACCGACGCCGAATCCGATGCCGATGCCGATGCCGATGCCGAACCCGCGAC
>DATLHR010000135.1:0-3018 GCA_035539815.1 Kofleriaceae bacterium | reverse complement strand
CGCGCATGGGTAAGTGGGTTCCCCTCGGCGAGCGCGCGGTGCGCTTCCCGCGACCGGCGGTGACGGCGCGCGCGATCGTCGAGACGATGCGGTCGTGGCCGGGCGTGATCGACGTCGTGGTCGCGCGCGATGAGGTCGCCGCGTACTTCGATCGCGAGCCGCGGATCGACGACGCGATGATCGCGACGCTCGCGACGCTCGTCGACGCCGGCGTGCCCCCACGCGAGGTCGAGCTGCGCGCGCGCTACGATGGCGAAGATCTCGCGAGCGTGGCCACCGCGACCGGCCTCGCCGTCGACGAGGTCATCCGCCGGCACGCCGCGGCGACGTACACCGTCGACACGATGGGATTCGCACCGGGCTTCGCCTATCTCGCCGGTCTCGACGCCGCGCTCGTCGTGCCGCGCCGAGCGACGCCGCGCCCGCGCGTGGCCGCAGGTGCGCTGGCGATCGCCGGTGATCGAACGACGGTGTATCCGTTCGCCTCGCCCGGCGGATGGCACCTGCTCGGGGCGGTCGACGAGCCGATGTTCGGCCCTGCCGGTGCGCGGCTGCAGCTCGGCGATCGCGTGAGGTTCGTGCGATGAGCGTCCTCGTCGTGCGCGCGCTCGGCATGGTGACGGTGCAGGACCTCGGACGTCCGGGGCGCATGCACGAAGGACTCGCTCCGGGCGGCGCCCTCGTCCCCGAGCTGCTCGTCGCCGCGAACCGCGCCGCGGGCAACGCCGACGGCGCTGCCGCGCTCGAGGTCCTGGGCCACCTCGTCGTGCGCGCCGAGCGCGAGCTGACGATGGCGATCGACGAGCACGCGCGCGTGCTCCACCCCGGCGACGAGCTCACCATCGCGAGCGGCGCGCGCCGCGTGGCGTACCTCGCGGTCCGCGGCGGCATCGATGCGCCCGTCATCCTCGGCGGTCGCGGCGCGCAGCTCTCGGCCGGACTCGGTAGCCTCGTGCGCGCGGGCGACCGCATCGACGTCGGCGCGACCCCGCGCGCGCGCCACGGCGACACCGGTGCACGCGCTGCCGACGCAGCGTTTTTCGAAGGCGATCGCATTCGCATCCTCCCCGGCCCCGACGTCGCTGCGTTCACCGAGGGTGCGCTCGATGTTCTGTGTGGTGCGCCGTTCGAGATTTCAGCGACGAGCGATCGGGTCGGCACGCGCCTCGCCGGCCCCACGATCCCGCGACGCGCGGAGTGGGTCGAGCGCTCGCGTCCGATGGTGCGCGGAGCGATCGAGGTCCCACGCGATGGCCAACCGATCGTGCTGGGCCCCGAGCACCCGACGACGGGCGGCTATCCGGTGATCGCGGTCGTCGCGCAGGCGGACCTCGGCCGGCTGTTCGCGCGCCGGCCGGGCGCGTCCGTGACGTTCTTCGCCGCTGACTAACCCCAGGGTTCGCTTTGGGGTTAGACGGGTGCGGGGCCCGGGGGCGGCGGCATCGGCGGAGGCCCGAGCGGCGGCGGCAGCGGCGTCACGGGAGCACGTTCGAGCTCGGGCCGGATGGCCCCCACGATGCCCGCGATCGCGGCGCCCACGCCGGCGACGAGCAGGATGTGGGCGCCGAGCTGGAGCACGATCGTCGTGCGTTTGAGCGCGATCTCGCTGAGCCCGTAGTCGAGCGCGTAGGTGACGACGTACCACAGCGCCGCGGACGCCAATCCCGCGAGCGCACCGATCACCGCGAGCCCGCGGGTGAGCTGACCGCGCCACTGCGCGCGCACCGCGACGAGCATGATGATCGCGATCGGGATGTAGAGCGCGAGCGAAAACTTGAGCGCCTGCGCGACGAGGCGCGCGTCATCGCGCGCGGACTTGAGATCCGGCGGGATCCGCGCCTCGGCGATCGAGGGCAGCTGATAGTTGATCGCCTTGTGCACGCTCTCGAGGCCGAGCGACAGCTCCTTGGCCGTGAGCTCGAGCGTGATGCCGCGACTCTTGATCTGAGCAAACGGGACGAACGCGCCGATCACGCCGATGATCGCGAACGCGAACAGGACGTGCTTCGTCGCCTTCATGGCCGCGGATTCCGCCCGGGGTTTCGATCCATCCAGCCCTGCGTGCAGGCGGCCATCGAGGGCATCGCCTTCTCGAGCTCGTTGACGATGCCCTTCTCGATCTTGGAGGACAGCAGCTTGATGTTGACGGTCACGCTGCCCTGGTAGCGGCGATGGATCTGGTTGTCGCCGATCTTCTGGAGCTTGTAGACGGCGGCCATCGTCACGCGCCCGTCGAGGATCTGCGGCGTGACCGTCAGGTCGACGGCATCATCGGCGCGCCGCCACGTCATCGATTCGAGGTACGTGAGCCGACCGCCGGCGACGAACGGCCGGGCGATCAGAGGCAGCTGCTTGAGGGAGCTGACGCGCCAGGTGGCCTTCCACACCGCGCCGTCATCGACGGACTCGACGACCACGCGGTCGCCGAGCTCGGCGACCTTGTCTTGGGTCGCGAGGTGATCGGGATCGAAGTAGGCGGACAGCACCGCCGTCGTCGAGGGGGCGCGGAACACGTGGTCGAAGCAAAAGTCGGTGGTCATGGTGCGGCGGGTAACCCTCAGTCTAGAATGATGCGACGTGGCTGTTCAGCGACTCGACGACACTTTCCTGGCCGCCCCGCCGCGACGCCTCGAGCTGCCCGATGGGTTCCTGTTTCACCACGGGACGCGGCTCGCGCCGTTCACGATCGTCTACGAGACGTTCGGCGAGCTGAATCCGGCGAAGGACAACGCGATCCTCGTCTGTCACGCCCTCACGCCGGGCGCGCACGCGGCCGGTAAGTACAAGCCCGACGATCCCAAGCCCGGGTGGTGGGACGGCATGATCGGCTACGGCAAGGGCATCGACCTCGACAAGTTCTTCGTCGTGTGCGTGAATTTCCCGGGCTCGCCGTGGGGCACGACCGCGCCGCATTCGCTCGATCCGGCGACCGGCACCCCCTACGGCTCGCGCTATCCGTGGGTCACCGTCGAGGACATGATCGCGTCGCAGCGGCTCGTCGCCGATCACCTCGGGATC
>DATLHR010000134.1:0-4708 GCA_035539815.1 Kofleriaceae bacterium | reverse complement strand
CCTTTGAAACGGACCTCGTAGGGTAGCCTCGGGATCGCCGCTTTCGGGCGGACCCACCCGGCCTCCTGTGGGTGATGGTCAGTCAGGGGGTTCATGCGAGAGGGGGCACGTCGTGCGCGCGCAGCTTGCGCGCACGACGTGCCTGACTGCCGTTCCCCGCCATTCCACTCGACGCGGCGACGCTGTCGCCCGCGCAGGCGTCCCCGCGCCCCGAGGACCACGTGGTCGGCGTCGAGTCGATCGCCGACACGCCCGCGTTCGCGTTCGTGTTCGCGTTCGCGTTCGTGTTCGCGTTCGGGTTCGTGTTCGGGTTCGTGTTCGCGCTGTGCAACCGGGAACATGGGTGACAGATCAGACCGGCGACATAGGTGACACTCCGTTCCGCTCGGGGAGGTCCGAGCTCAATCGTTGGGGTCGGCGCCGACGGTGCCGAGAGCGGAACGCGGTTCGAAGTGGCGCGTCCGTGCGTCGACGGTGCCGAGGTCGACGTCGGCGAAGGTCACGCGCCAGATTGCATGCTCGATCTCGCGCAGGCCGACGCGCTCTCCGCGCAGCGCGCTCGAGACGAACACGAGGACGCGCTCGCCGTTCGGTCCCTTGAGGCGGATGTTGCCCCCGTCCTCGACCTTCGCAGTGAGGTCATCGAGCGAGTAGTCGAGCTCGCCGAGCACCTCGGGATGGCGCCGGGACGAGGGACAGTAGAGCGACGCCGGCGTCTTCTGCTCGAGCGCCTCGTGCGGCCTCTCATGGTTGTACTCCTGGAGGAACCGATCGAAGCGCTCCTGCTGCGCGAGCAGCGTGTGCGAGGCAGGACGTGTCGTCTCCTGCTTCAGCACGAGATGCATCCGCTCGTGCTGCCCGTTCTGCTCGGGATGCCCCAGCGCGATGCGCTCGGGCCACACGCCCAACCGCAACCAGCGAACCGCGAGGCGGCTCAGACCGAGCAGGCCCTTCGACGCGAAGGGCACTCCGTTGTCGGTGCGAATGACCCGAGGAAGCCCGTGCTCGCGGAAGACCTTCTCGAAGACGAGCATCGCGCCGTCGACGTTCGTGCTCTCCAGCGCTTCGCAGCACAGCAGCGTGCGCGAGTAGCGGTCGGTGATCGTCAGCGGGTAGCAGTGCTTGCCGCAGCCCAGCCGGAACTGGCCCTTGAAGTCCGCGCACCAGACGTCGTGCGGCGCCCGCGCGCGGGTCAGTGGTGCCTCGTACGGCGACGTGGTGCGACGACGCTTGCGAGGCTGCACGAGACCGTGACGACGAAGGACCTCGCCCATCGTGCTCGTCGCAGGGAGCGCGACCCCAGGCTGCTTCGTCGTCAGCCACGCCCGCAGCTTCTTCGGCCCCCACGTCGGGTGTGCGCGCCTCGCGTCGAGCACCAGCTTCACGACCGCCTCCGAGGTCGTCTGAGGCCGGCCGATCGGCGCGCGCGAGTAGTCGAACAGGCCTTCAGGCCCGTGCTGCCTGAACCGCTCCAGGTACTTGTACCCCGTCTTCCGGCTGATGCCGTACTCGCGGCATAGCTCCGCCATCCGCTCACCCTGCTCGAGCCGCTTCACGAACGTCATTCGCTCCGTCACTGGACGACTCTCTTTCCAGGGCACGCGCACCTCCTGCGTGCCCGCGAAGGTGTCACCCATGTCGCCGGTTCGTTCTGTTACCCATGTACCCGGTGCGGACCGGCCCGTGCTCGCGCCCGTGCTCGTGCTCGTGTTCGTGCTCGTGCTCGCGCTCGTGCTCGAGGTCGCTCGGCGCGTGTAGAGTGGGCCGCATGAGCGACCGAGAGATTCGTCGGCTTGGGCCGAGCGACGCGGGGGCATGGCTGGCGCTGCGGTTGCGGGCGCTGCGCGAGGAGCCTTGGGCGTTTCTCATGACCGAAGAGGAGGAGACGGCGGGCGGCGTCGACGCGGTCGCCGCGCGGCTGGCCCGGCCGGCGGAGGAGGCGTTCGTGCTCGGCGCCCACACTGGCGGCGAGCTCGTCGGGATCGTCGGCGTGGCGCGCGCGAGCCAGCTGAAGGTCCGCCACCGCGCGACGCTCTGGGGCATGTACGTCGCGCCGGAGCAGCGGCGGAAAGGGCTCGGGCGCGCGCTGATGACCGAGGCGATCGCGCGCGCGGCCGCGATGCCCGGCGTGGAGGCGCTCGCGCTCTCGGTCCGCGCCGAGAACGAGGCGGCCAAGGCGCTCTATCGCGCGCTCGCGTTCGTCTCCTGGGGCGTCGAGCCGGACGCGTTCCGCGCCGCGGGCCTGTCGATCACCGAGGAGCACATGCGGCGCGCGCTGCCGTGAGGCACGCCTCGCTAGCGGTCGGCGTCGGCTGAGCCGTCGCCATCGTCGGTGCCCGCGTCGGCCGGCGGGCCGGCGTCGTAGGCGATGCGGAGGCACGGCACGGGCTCGGAGGTGCAGGACGCGAGCGAGAGGCTCGCGCCGGCGAGCGCCATCGCGATGAAGCGGTGGCGGCGCTTCAGGATCGCATCGCGATCGGCGTCTTCGTCTCTGTCCATGAGCCCAGTCTAGCCGAACCCGCGGGCGGCTAGGACGCGTCCTCGAGCGTGATGGTGACCGCCTGCGGGTCGACGTGATCGCACTCGGCCGTCGGCACGACGACCTCGGCCGAGCCGGTGGCGTTCCCGTGGTGCAGCGTGATCACGAAGGTGCCTTCGCGCTCGACGCCGACCGACGCCTGGTCGGAGTCCATCAGGCAGTAGACCGCATCCTGGCTGCTCGGGCAGTCGACCTGGAACGGGCCTTCGTCGTCGACGGTGTAGACGATGCGCTCGATCGTGATCGGCGCGCCCGCCTCGTCCACCGCAGTGACGTTGACCGAGAAGCGCGCCTCGTCCGTGCAGATCAGCGAGATGCAGCCCGGCAGCGCGAGCCCGGCCAGCGCCATCGACACCATCATGGAGATCGTCTTCATGGTGACGCCCCATCGTACACGGTGCGTGCCACCTCTACGCTCGGACGAAAGCGCTGGCCTCGTGTGCCGCGATGGGTCAGCGGCCCCTCTCGCGAGACGGGCACGCTCGCCATTCCCACGAGCGCCGCGCTCGGTCATCCTCACGCGATGCGCGCTCGCTTTCTCCCGCTCGCTCTCCTCACCGCATGCAGCGTCGGCGGGCCCGGCGTGGCCTCGCCCGACGGCGGCGGCGCGCTCGACGCGGCGCGCGACGGCGGCGGCGTCGACGCCTATCGCTTCGTGCCGGACGGCGGCTTCGTCGCGTGCGAGACCGCGAGCGCCTTCGCCGATCCGCTGCCTTCCACGCTCTTGCTCCAGGTCGACACCTCGGGCTCGATGAACTGCGCGGCCACCGCGGCGAGCTGCGCGGTCGGCGATCCCACGCCCGCCCCCGACGACTCCCGCTACGACGTCTTCCTCTCCGTGCTGAGCGAGGCGCTCGCCAGCCTGCCCGACGCGACGCGGGTCGGCGCCATGCACTACCCGGTCACCCTCAGCTGCGCGCGCGACGAGGCGCTCGTCGACGTCGGCGCGCTCTCGACGACCCGCGCGCCCATCGCGACCGCGCTCCGCGCCATCACCCCCGAGGGCATCACCCCGACCCGCGACGCGGTCACCTTCGCGCTCGCTCGGCTGCGCGCGCGCGGCGCCGACGAGGCGCGGCACCTCGTGCTCGCGACCGACGGCGCGGCGACGGTCTGCCTCGGCTGCGACGCAGCCTGCTCGTTCGACGCGCTCGATCGCGACAACGACGCGCTCGTCGAGGACGTGCGCCGCGCGGCCGAGGACGACGGCATCCGCACCTTCGTCATCGGCGTGCCCGGCTCGGCCAGCTACCGCGCGATCCTCTCCCGCATGGCCAGCGCAGCCGGCACCGCGCGCGCCGGCTGCTCCGACGCGGGCCCGCTCTACTGCCACTACGACCTCACCGATCCCTCGCTCGACTTCGCGACCGCGCTCCGCGAGGTCCTCGGCGAGATCGGCGAGTCGGTGCTGAGCTGCGAGTACACGATCCCGCCGAACCCCGACGGCGCGTTCGACGCGACCAAGGTCAACGTGCGCCTGGTCGACGACGCCGGCGACACCACGACCATCCCGCGCGACCCGAGCCGCGCCGACGGCTGGGACTACACCGACGACGGCGCCCGCATCCTCCTCCACGGCCCGGCCTGCGAGCGCGCGCAGTCGCTGCGCATGGGCCGCATCGACGTCCTCTTCGGCTGCCCGACCGAGCTGATTTGAGTTTGCTGGCGCGCGCATTCGCGCGAGCGGGCCGAGCTACGCGTCCGTCCCGACCGGTGGGCGCTTCCCATCTCCGGTGTCCCGCGAGCGCGTACCGCTCCGCTCGGCGCTCGCAGAGTGGCTCGATCGCGAGAGCTCGACCTGAACGAGGCGTGGGGACGACGGCTTGCAGATCCCTCCTCGACATCGCCACCGGGCGTCGGGCCGGGCGGCGGCCTTGCACGCCTCGCGCACTCCGAATACAAGGGGCCCGCTTGGCCACAATGAAGCACGCACTCCTCGCGATCGTTCTCCTCACGCCGGCCTCTCTGTCGGCACAGGCAGCGCCGGAGGAGGCGGAGACGTCGGCCGGGGAGCCCGATGACGCGGAGGGCGTCGACGAGGAGGCCCGCTCGCTCTTCCGAGCCGGTGAGACCGCGTTCAACGCCGCGCGCTACGCCGACGCGCTCGCTCACTTCCGGCGGGCGCACGAGCTGAGCGACCGGCCAGAGCTCCTGTACAACATCGGCGTC
>DATLHR010000133.1:0-3317 GCA_035539815.1 Kofleriaceae bacterium | reverse complement strand
CGTCGCGCTCGCGCCAGCGCGCTTGCCCGAGCGAGTCGCGATGCGCGCATGGCTCGAGCGCGCGTGGAGCGTCCTCTCGGTCGTCGTCGTCGCGCTGTTCGTGCGCGCGGCCAAGCCCGCGCTCGTCGACCAGGCGACGTTCTACGCGCAGAACGCCGCCGACCTCAACGCGCAGGTCGTGCACCTCGGCCACTACATCCACCGCAAGCTGCCGGACGCTTCGATCTTGCTCCACGACGCGGGCGCGATCGCCTACTACGGCGACACCCGCGTCTACGACATGCTCGGCCTCGTCACGAACGGTCAGGCGGAGATCGCGAGCCACGGCCCGGGCTCGCGCTTCGAGTTCCTCGAGAGCATGCCTGTAGACGAGCGGCCCACGCACTTCGCCTACTACCCGGAGTGGATGGGCCAGCGCGAATTCTTCGGCGAGCTCGTCGAACGGACGCAGCTCGGCAGGCAGATCCATCCGAAGCGGCTCGTCGGCGGCAGGGACATGCAGATCATCGCCGCCGACTTCGATCACGTGCACACCGCGGAGCGCCCGCTCGACGCGCACCCGGGCTGGCACCTCGCCGACCGGCTCGACATCGCGGACCTCGCGTCCGAGCACGCGCACGGCTGGCACGGCGAGCTCGGCCGCCGCCGTCGCGACACGCCCTCGGCGCGGTGGTCGTTCTTCCACAAGCAGACGACGCCGGTGCTGTTGCTCGACGGTGGCCGCACGATCGTCGGGCGCGAGTCGTTCACGCTCGCCGTCGATCCGGCGAAGCCGGTGCGCCTCGTCCTGCGCACGGGCGGCGCGCGGTCCTATGACTTTCAAGAGCCGATCGCCAAGCCGGTGACGGTGCGCATCTTCGTTTCCGATCGCGAGGTCGCCCACGTGGTCGTGCCGGTTCCCACGGGCCTGATGCTGGAGCTCCCGTTCGCGCTGCCGGCGGGCTCCACCTCGATCCGTACCGAGGCCGACGGCTCCTACCGCGCGATGCACTGGTTCGCCTTGCAGCCTGATTGAGTCGCGGCTCGGAGCGAGCTGGCCCCGAGCCGCACCGGGGCACCTTGCGGCCCGATCGAGTCGCGCGAGCTGTTAGCCTGGCGGCGTGCGGGCCGACCGTAGCTTGCTGGCGGGGGTCTTCCTCGTCTGCTTCGCCAACCTCCTGCTCGAGGTCGTGGTCACGAGGCTGTTCTCGGCCACGATGTTCTATCACTTCACGTTCCTCGCGGTCGCCCTCGCGCTGTTCGGGATCGCGGCGAGCGGCGTCTACGTGTTCATCGCGCGCGCCATCTCGCCGCGCACGTCGCTCAAGAACCGCTCGCGCGCGAGTCGGCGGTTCGCGCTCGGCGCGCTGGTCGCGCTCGCCTATGCGATGGCCAATCCGATCGACGTCGTGATCGTGACCGGCGCGAACGTGGTGCCCGACTTCACGACGCGCCAGGCGTGGCAGCTGCTGTTCCTCGTCGGCATCACCGCGGTGCCGTTCTTCTATGCGGGGCTCGTCGTCTCGCTCGCCCTCACGTTCGTGAAGGACACCGGGCGCGTCTACGCGTGGGACCTCGCGGGGGCTGCACTCGCCGCGCTCGCCACGGGCGTGGTGCTGTCGCTCGTTGGCGGGCCGACGGCGGTGCTCGTCGCGATCGTGGTCGCGCTCGTCGCCGCCGCGCTGTTCGAGGGCAACGGGACCACCCGCTGGGTCTACGTGTGGCTCGGCCTCGCGGCGATCGTGGCCAACGTCAACCACCCGTTCATCCGCGTGCCGTCGACCAAGGGCGTGAATGCGGAGGCGGTGCGCTTCGAGCGCTGGAACGCGTTCTCGCGCGTGACCGTCGACGGCGGCAAGATGATCAAGATCGACGCCAGCGCGGCGACGCAGATCGAGGACCTGCGCACGCTGGTGCCGGGGATGCACCGCAACGAGATCTCGGCGCTCGCGTACGCGATCTTCGACCAGCCCGCCGACAACGTCCTCGTCATCGGTCCCGGCGGCGGCCGCGACGTCCTGCACGCGTTGTCGGCGGGCGCGACGTCGGTCACCGGCGTCGAGGTCAACCCGATCATCGCCGACGAGATCATGAAGGGCGCCTATCGCAAGGCCTCGGGTGGCCTCTACCTCGATCCACGCGTGCACATCGTCGTCGATGACGGACGCAGCGTCGTCCGGCGCTCGGACAAGAAGTACGACGTCCTGCAGGCCTCGCTGGTCGATACCTGGGCGGCGACCGCGGCCGGCGCGTTCGCGCTGACCGAGAACGCGCTCTACACCGTCGAGGCCTTCGACGACTATCTGGGCCACCTCTCCGATCGCGGCGTCCTCACGATGACGCGCTGGCACACCGGCGCGAGCGGCGAGACCGCGCGCCTGCTCATCCTCGCGGCCGCCGCGCTCGAGCACGCGGGCGTGAAGACGGGCGACGCGCGCAAGCACATGTTCTACGCGACCGCGGGGGCCACCGGCCTCGGCACGCTGATCGTCAAGCGCGCGCCGATCACGCCCGACGAGCGAGCGCGTCTCGAGGCCGCGTGCGCCGCCGCCGGCTTCGATGCGTCGATCACGCCGACCTCCCCGGCGACCGATCCGCTTGCGCGCTACCTCGACGCGGGGCCGTCCAGCAGCCTCGTCGCGAACGCGTCCGAAGAGCTGCGCCCACCGACCGACGATCGTCCGTTCTTCTTCTACTTCAAGAAAGCGCGCGACCTCCTCGATCCGACGGGCAAGATGGACGACCCGGGGCTGTGGATCCTGCTCTCGCTCGGCGCGGTGCTCCTGCTCGCGACCGCGTTCGTGATCCTGCCGCTCATCCTGCACTGGCAGAAGCAAGCGCCGGGCAGTGCGACGCACGGCCAGGGCGGGGTGCTCGGCTACTTCGGTCTCGTCGGCTTCGCGTTCATCGTCGTCGAGATCGCGCTGCTCCAGCGGTTCACGCTGTTCCTCGGCCACCCCTCGTACTCGCTGCTGGTGATCCTGTTCTCGCTGCTTCTCACCACGGCGATCGGCGCCTACGCGACATCGCGGTTCCCGATCGCGAGCCTCGGTCGCGTGATCCTGATCGGCGGCAGCATTCTCGCCGCGCTCGCCGTCATCGGCGCGTACGTTCTGCCGAGCATCCTGCACGCGGCGATCGGCTCGTCGCTCCCCGCGCGGATCGCGCTGACCATCGTGCTTGTCAGTCCGAGTGGTGTGGTGATGGGCGCGATGGTGCCGTCGATGGTGCGGATCCTCTCCGACGCGAACAGCCCGCTGGTCCCGTGGGGCTGGGGCGTCAACGGCGCGACCTCGGTGATCGGCACCGTGATCGCCACGGTGCTGGCGATCTACGCG
>DATLHR010000132.1:0-7228 GCA_035539815.1 Kofleriaceae bacterium | reverse complement strand
ACGCCGCCGGTCCGGTCGCGCCGAACTGCTGCTGGAGCGCCGGCCACTGCGGATCGCATTGCGTCGCCGATGTCGTGCCGGCAGGGCAGGAGAGGGGGCCGGCGAGCTCGACGAAGCGGAACAGCTTCTTCATGCCGACGGGGCTCGGCCCGTTGCCGACGGCCATGTAGTCGGGCTGCCAGTTCGCGCCGCACGCGACGAGCGTGCCGTCGGCCTGCTCCGCGAGGCAGCCGAGCCGAGGTGGCGTGATGTCGGGCGCGTTGGGCAAGACCTCGCCGAGCGGGGTCAGCGTGCCGTCCTTCGCCATCACGTAGGTGCCGCTGCTCAGCGTCGCGATCACGACGCTGCCGTCCTTGCGGAACACGACGTCGCGCACCGGATCGCGCGTGGTCACTACCTCGGTCAGCGTCACGCCGCCGTCGGTGGAGCGGTACAGCACGTCGCCCTCGGGCGGGTTGGCGGCGATCGAGCGCACGAACAGGTGCTGGGGGTCGGTAGGATCGACCGCCGCGATCAGGATCACCGGGGTCGTGCCGAGCTTCATCGTCGAGGCGAGCGGATGCGGCGTCCACGTCACCCCGTCGTCATCGGAGGAGCGCAGGTGGGCCTGCACCACCGGTGCGACCTGATAGCCGGTGATGTAGATCCGCTGCGGGCGCGAGCGGGCGACCTCGACGCTCTTCCACCAGATCTGCGCCGACGACAGGCTGCTCGGCGTGAACGTCACGCCGTTGTCCGTCGAGCGGTAGACGTTGTTCGGTCGCCCGCTGTCGGCGGTCACGACCCACACGTCACCGGTGGGCGCGATGTCGATGCCATCGATCCACATGTCCGCGATGCGGCCCGGCGCCGACGCTGCCTCACCGGCCGTCGCGGTCTCCCAGCTGCAGCCGCCGTCGCGGCTGACGCGCAGGCCGGTGAACGTGGTCGCGAAGATGGTGCCGTCGTCGGCGATCGCGTACTTCGGATCGAACTCGCCGCCGTAGCCGATCGCCTTCTCGCACACCCAGCGGAACGAGCAGCCGTCGTCGTGCGAGACGAGCAGGCCGAACGTCGTGCGCACGTACAGCGAGTGCGGATCGGTCGACCGCAAGTAGATGCCGTTGGTCAGCGGCGGGCGGCCGTTCGCGTGAGCGACCGAGACCGCCACGCACGCGCCGAGGAGAGCAAGCGTCCACCGCACGGGCGCGACTATAGTCCCGCCAGGTACGCGAGCGCGCCGAAATGGGCCAGCGCGTACATGATGCCCGCGCCGAGCACGCCGGCCGCGACGTCGTCGAGCACGACGCCCCAGCCGCCGGGCAGGTGCTCGTCGAGCCAGCGCACGGGCGGAGGCTTGATGATGTCGAGCGCGCGAAATACGACGAAGCCGATCGCGAGCGCGATCCAGCTCGCGCGGTCGACGAACGTCATCGTCACCAGATATCCCGCGACCTCGTCGATGACGATGCGGCCGCTGTCGTGCGTGCCCCACGCATGATCCGCGCGGGCGGCGGCCCACACCCCGAGCCCCGTCACCGCCACGAAGACCAGCGCGTACTGCCACACGGCGAGCCCCGCGAGCGCCCAGGCGAGCGGGATGGTCACCGCGGTTCCACAGGTTCCGGGCGCGATCGGCGAATACCCGGCGCCGAGGGCGGTCGCGAGCGCTTTGGCCACGGTGTTCACGCGCCGAAACAATACGCCAGGGTAGACATAATCGACACTTGGCGGGATCGGTGCCAAGGTTTGACCTTAGACAGACCAATCAGAGCGTGGTACCCCAAAATTACTTACCCAGTACGCCGTCTTAGCCGAAGGTTCACGTGGAAAGGTTTTATCTCTTAGCGCCCGCGCTCCTGTTGACCGGTGCCTTCACGATCGGTCTTGTCATCTTCACGACACTGACCGTCCTGGGTAAATCACCCGAGCTCGCGGGGGCCAAGCACAACCAGCTGTTCGGTCCGTTCTTCGGCCGCTTCCTGGTCTGGATGATGTTGCCCCTGGAGCGCCTCCTCATCGGGCGGGTCTCGGCCAACGCGATCACCGCTTTTTCGCTGTTCCTGTGCGCGGTCACCGGCGTCGCCGCCGCCACCGGCCATCTCGTGGTCGCGCTGTGGACCTATGCCTTCGCCGGCATCCTCGACGCCCTCGATGGCCGCATCGCGCGCCTCAACGGCGAGCAGACCCAGGCCGGCGCGCTGTTCGACTCGGTCTCCGATCGGTGGAGCGAGCTGTTCATGTTCACGGGGTACCTCTGGTACCTGCACGATTCACCGTGGATGCTGGCCGTGATGGCCGCCTGCGGCGGATCGATGATGGTCAGCTACACGCGCGCACGCGCCGAGGGGCTCGGCGTCGAGCTGCGCGGCGGGATGATGCAGCGCGCGGAGCGCATCGTGCTCATCACCGGCGGCGCGCTCGTCGCAGCCTGGTGCGCGATCGGTCCCGACACCGCCCACCTCGCGGGCCCGGCGATCGGCGTGACCATGCTGGTGTGCGGCGTCACCTCGGGCGCGACGGCCATCACGCGCTGGGTGTCCGCCTACCGCGTGCTCGCCAATCAGGCGAGGCAGGCCAAGCGGGCTGCGTCCGAGCCGGAGTCGCAGGTTTCATCGGATGACTCGGCCACGGCGAAGCTGCCGTTCGTGCCGCAGAAGCTCCGCGAGAGCGCCGAGCTCGGGATCTAATCGATCGTCGCGATCACGGGCGCGTGATCGCTGGCGTCCTGGCCCTTGCGCGCATTGCGATCGATCGTGACCGCGGACGTGCGCTTCGCGAGCGGCTCGGTCGCCAGGATGTGATCGATGCGCAGGCCCTGGTCCTTGAAGAACGATACGCCCCGGTAGTCCCACCACGACCACACGCCGCCGTCGGGGCGGAGCACGCGGAACACGTCGATGAGGCCCCAGCCGCGCAGCTCGGCGAGCGCCGCGCGCTCCGGCTCGCTGCAGTGGATCTGGCCGCGCCACGCGTCGGGTGACCACACGTCCTTGTCGTCGGCGGTCACGTTGAAGTCGCCGAGCACGAGGACCGGATTGCTCGGCTGCTGCGTGCGCTCGAGGTAGGCGCGCAGGCGCCGGTACCATGCGAGCTTGTAGGGATACTTGTCGGAGGTCAGATCGCCGCCGTTGGGCACGTACACGCACACCACGCGCATGCCGTGGGTCGTCGCGGCGATCACTCGTGCGTCCTCGTCGGCCTCGCCGTCGCCAAAGCCGCGCGTCACCTCGGTCAACGGAGCGGTCGAGGCGATGGCGACGCCGTTGTAGCTGCGCTGGCCGTAGGTCACGACCTGATAGCCGGCGCGGGACATCGCCTCCACAGGAAATCCCGCGTCCTCGACCTTGGTCTCCTGCAGGCAGAGAACATCGGGGCGCTCGCGCTCGATCCAGGCGAACAGCCGCTCATTCCGAGCACGGATGGAGTTGACGTTCCAGGTGACGACCTTCATGCGGGCCGCGACCTTACAGCCGTGGCCCGCACGCTGCATCTGGGTTTCTCGCAACCCGGCCGCCGCGTGGCTGTCCCCGGAATGAGGGTCGCGGGTACGCGGTTAGACCCACAACGTCTCCTGTACGTGAGGAAACACCATGAAGGCACAGAACGACCTTTCCCTCTGGAGCATCATCGAGCGCCTCCAGCGCAGGCTCGAGCGGCGGGGCATGAGCGCCGCCGAGGCCGACAGGGCCGTGGCACTCGCGCTACGCCAGCTCGTGATGGCTCGCTAGCGGGTCGTCAGTTCGTGGGTAGCTCGGCGACCGAGACCTTGGGGTCGAGGTACTTGGCGAGCTTGCCGTGGATGTAGTCCTTCGCGCGGTTGCGCAGGAGGAATCCCGGATCCTCGCCTTTGAAGGTCGCGCGGCTGTTACCGAGGGCGAGCTCGCCTTCGATCTTCACCATCATGTACTTGCCCGAGAAGCGCGCGCGCTTGTCGTCAACCCATGTGACCTTGATGCCGTGTTTGTTCTCCAGGTACTCGCCGAGCCGCGTGAGCCGCGAACGAGCATCCTGATCGGAGAGGACGTACTGAAAGTCGATCTCCATCCCTAGGTCCGATGGTGTAGCACGGGAACGGGGCTACTGGGGGGCCTGTGGCTCACCGGAGCGATCTAGGGCTTGCCGCTGTGCGTCGGTGAGCTGCTGTTCGCAGGCCTGGAACGCGACGTGGTCCTTGGCCTCGACCAGACACTTGCGCACCGCCGCCGACCACTTGGACTCGGTGCAGGCGTGCACGATCGAGTCGCGCATCGCGGGCAACTGGTCCTCGACGGCGCGCCGGAGGTCGTGGTCGGTGTCGAGGGTCGCGTGCGACAACCCGTCCTTGGTGAGCGCGAAGAACGTCGCGCCCACCGCGCCGCACGGAGGTGCATCCGCGTTGCGCTTGCAGCCGCCGGCGACGAAGACGAGCACGAGCAGGGCGCGCACCACGAGTGGGTTTTCGGCTTCCGCACCGAGCATGTCAAGGCAAGTATAGTCGGGCCGTGTCCTCTCCGCGATCGCTGCCCCTGGTCGCGCTCGCGCTCGCCGTGGCGGTGATCGTCGGGCACGCGCGCGTGCTGCTCGGCGAGCAGACGTGGGACGACGTTCGCTATCACACGGAGGTCGCGCCGCCGCGGATGGCCGCCGCCGAGGCGATCCAGCGCGGCGAGCTTCCGGCGTGGTGGGACGGCACCGGCCTCGGTGTGCCGCTCGCCGCCGAGCCTTCGCACGGCGCGCTGTATCCGCCGACGTGGGTCGCCGCGAGCCCGCGCGCGCTCGATTGGCTCTCGCTCGTGCACCTCGCGTGGGCAGCGCTCGGGGTCGCTGTGTGGGCGCGCGGCCGCGCCGGCGCGCGGGACGCCGCGAGCGATCAGGGCGCGCTCGTCGCGGGCGTGCTCGTCGCCTCGACCGGGCTGCTCGCGAGCGCGGCGCTGCGCGGCGCACTGCCGGCGCTCGCGCACCTGCCGTGGATCGCGGTCGCGGCGCGAGCACTCGCGGAGGCCGACGCTGCGCACGCGCGCGTGCGCGCCACCATCGCGCTCGCCGGACTGCTCGCGCTGATCGCGCTGACGGGCGTGCTCGGCGCGCTCGTCGATGCCGTGATCCTCGCGCTGGCGATCGCCGCACCGGCGCTCCGGCGTGCTGGCGGGGCACGGATGCTCGCCGTCGCGATCGTCGCCGGGCTCGCGATCGGTTGCATCCAGTGGATCCCGGCGGTGCTGCAGCTGGGCGAGGGCGCGGGCGCGTCGGTGCACGCCATGCCGCTCGCGCGCTTGATCGAGCTGATCGTGCCGGGCAGCTTCGGCCACGCAGATCCGGATCGCGCGATCACCGCGCTCGCCGGCGAGGTCGCGTGGGCCCCGAGCTTGTTCGTCGGTGCGCCGCTGCTCGCGCTCGCGGCGGTGCGCACGCCGGGCCGTCGCATGCTCGCCGCGATCGCGGTGCTGGCCGGGCTCGTGCTCGTGGCCGGGCGTGGGCCCTGGCCCGCGTGGCTCGGCGCGCCGGAGCTGCACCTCGGGGCGCTCGTGCTCGTGCTCGCCGCGCAGGCAGGCGTGGGTGTCGACCGGCTGCTCGCCGGAGACCGCCGCGCCGTGCGCGCCTTCGCCGTGGCTGTGGGCTGCATGCTGATCGCGCTCGCGGCGCTGGCCGTGCTGCGCGGCAGGCTCCCCGAGGTGCGGGAGGCGATCGCCCGCGCGCTCGTCGACGGAGGGCTCGCGATCACGTGCATGCTCGGCGTGCTCGTGCCCACGTGGTGGGCGGCGCGCGCGGCGCGGCGCGAGCGCACCGGCGAGACCGCGGCGCCGCGCGACGCGCATGCGCTGCGCCGGGCGACCTCGCTCGCCTTGATCGTGCTGCCCGGCATCGGCGCGATGCCGTCGGTGGCGCCGACGATCGAGCGCGTGATCGTCACCGAGCCGCCTCCGTTCGTCGTCGCGCTCGACGATGCGCCGCGGCCGGTGCGCGTGTTCCGTCCCGCGGTCATGCCCGACGTCGCGAGCACCGTCGGCGATGCGATAGCCACGCTCGCGGGCAGCTCGGCGTGGCGCTGGAACGTGATCGGTGCGCGCAGCGAGGATCCGGCGCGGCCGGTCGCGCACGACCGCACCTGGCTCGCCGCTGCGAACGAGGGTGGGGCGCTGCTCGATCGGTTCGGGATCGGGATCGCGATCCTGCCCGAGACGATGGTGACGAAGGAGCGCGGCTTCCACGCGCTCGCGCGTCGCGGCAGCTGGGCGCTGTCGGCGCTGCCCGTCGCGCCGCTCGCGTCGGTGATGCGCAGCTGGCGGTGGACCGTCGCCACCGAGGACGCGCTCGCGATGATGTTCGGCCAGGGCGGCGGCACCAACGTCCAGCGCGGAACGGTCGTGCTGCGCGGCACCGGCCCGGTGTCGTCCCCCGGAGCGCGCGAGCCCGAGCCGTGCACGATCGAGCGGTGGACCGCCGGTGACGTCGCGGTGCGCTGCCACGCGAGCGCCGATGGCTATGCGGTCGTGTCGTCGACGCCATCGCCGGGCTGGACGGTCACCGTCGACGGCGCGCCGGCGCCATGGGTCGCCGCCGATGTCCTCCGCCGCGCCGTCGCCGTCACCGCCGGCGAGCATCGCGTGCGATGGCGCTACACGACGCCGTGGCTACCGCTCGGCCTGCTCGTCGCCGCCGCCGGGGTGCTCGCGCTCGCGAGCATCGTGATCCTCGCCCGCCGCCGCGAGGTCTCCGACGACCCGGGCGCGAACTGACTTAGAGCGGACGCTCAATACCTGTCGATGGAGCGCATCCGCTGGGAGACCAAGGCGTCGCACTACATGGCGCTTGTTCACATGGCGTGCGCACTGATTGCGTACCGCGCTGCAACGCGGAGGAATGGGCACCAGTTCTGATCGTGGTCGTGATCGTGGTCGTGATCGTGGTCGTGATCGTGGTCGTGATCGCGCCCGTGATCGTGGCCGCGCTCGTGAACGGGAACGATGCCGTGGACGTGATCGACGCCGTCGACGATCAGGGATCGACGAGCTTCGTTAGCATCGCCACCGATGCGCTCAAGCAACTCGATGCCGCGCTCGTACAGCTCGTTTTCGATCAGCTCATCGATCTTCATGACGTCGAGGTGCTTCGCCTTGTCGGCCCGCGCGTTGTACGGCCGCAGCCCTCGGCGATGTTCTGTGGAATCGACTGCGCGGCCCGCCGGAGCTGATCTGCCAAGTCCGCGTTGCCCTTGGGTAGGTGCCCACGAATCCGGTTGGCCACCGCGAGAAACTCGATGGAGCGC
>DATLHR010000131.1:0-34990 GCA_035539815.1 Kofleriaceae bacterium | reverse complement strand
TTCGATGCCAACGTCGAAGGCCGCGTCGGTGACCTCGACGTCGACGCCGAGGGCCGCCTCGGCGAAGCGTGAACGCTACCGCGGCGCGCGCTGGGAGACGGCGGCGGCGGCGAGATCGAGGATGGCGTCGAGATCGATCGGCTTGTCGAGCAGCCGCGGGCGCTTGCTCTCGACGAACTTCTGCACGCGCGAGGTGACGATGCCACCCGTCATGAACACGAGCGCGTTCAGGCGCTCAGGTGCGAGCTTCGAGATCGCGTCGTAGACGGCAACCCCGTCGAGCGCCGGCATCTGCAGGTCGCAGAGCACGAGATCGAACCCGTGATCCTTCTCCAGGATCGCGAGCGCCTCGGAGCCTCCCTGCGCGGTGACCACGTCGTGCTCCTCGCGGAGGGCGTCGGCGATCGCGCGCAGCAGCATCGGCTCGTCATCGACGATGAGCAGACGCCCGCGCAGCACCGGACGTGCCGGCGACGCGGGCGCGACCTCGACCGGTGGTGCCGGCACCTTGTGGGCGATCGGGAACAGGACCTCGATCAACGCACCGGAGCGCGTCCCCTGCGCGACGCGGGCGACGCCACCGTGCGCGCTCGCGATCTTGCGCACCAGCGCGAGCCCGAGCCCGGTGCCGATGTCGGCAGGCTTGGTCGTGAAGTACGGCTCGAACACGCGCTCGCGCAGCTCCGGCGGAATGCCCGGCCCGGTGTCCTCGACGGAGAGGATGACGTGGGGACCGTCGCTCCGCGTGGTGATCGCGATCTCGTGATCGCCACCGCCATCGCCGAGCGCCTGCGCCGCGTTGAGGATCAAGTTCGTGACGAGCTGCCCGAGGCGCGTGTGCGACCCGGTGATCAGCGGCAGCTCCCCGAGCTCGAGGACGATCTTCGCGGAGTCCTTGTACGCGGGCCGCGCCAGCTTCAGGGACAGCCGCACCACGTCGTTGAGCGCGAGATCGACGAGCTCGTCCGCGTCGCCGCGCGACAGCGTACGCAGGTCACCGACGACGACGCGGATGCGCTCCATGCCGGCGCGGGCATCCGCGAGCATGACGTCGAGCTCGCCGAGGATCTCCGCGATCCGCGCGTGATGGTCCGGGCCGAGCGAGCGTGCCTCCGCGACGCGCCGCCGCGCGTGCTGCAAGCCGAGCAGGATCCACGACGCCGGGTTGTTGAGCTCGTGCGCGACGCCGCTCGCGAGCTGGCCGATCGCCGCGAACTTTTCGGCGACGACGAGCTGCGCCTGCGTCTCCTGCAAGGACGCGTACGCGGCCTCGAGGTCGTGCTTCGAGGTCACCTGCTCGCCCAGCTCCTCGGCGAGCATGTTGATGGCGGTCGCGATCGCGTCGACCTCGTCGAGGCGGTGCGAGACGTCGATGCGCGCGGAGAAGTCCTGCCGCGCGAGCGCCATCAACACCTCGAGGATCTGATCGAACCGAGGCTTGCGATCATTCATTGCGCTGCTCGAGCAACCACCGTACTGCCCCCTCCTCGTCGCTGAACAATGCGGTCGGGAACCGGTGCTCGCCGAACCGCAAGAAGAAGTTACCGATGACGCGGCTCACCGGCGAGCCGATGAGCAGCGCGACCGCCGTGGTCGCCCGCGCCGCCTCCGGGCCCACGAAGTACGCGCGCGCCTCTCTCGTCTGCCAGCGCATCGCGCGCGAATCGACGAGGACGCGAGCTCGCTGACGGCCAGCGAGCTCGTAGATGGCGGCCACGTTCTCTTTCGCGTCGTTCAAATCCATTTCACACCCTGCCCTCATCACCGCAAGAATGAAGCCGCGGGGGTCGCGCCGGAACGTACACGTTCGAGACTCAGCCTCCGACAACTCATCGAATATCGCCCACCACCGCGTCGCCTTCAACGGCGTCGGTGGGGTGGCTCGATGCCCTCGGCGACCGGGGGAGCGCTGCACGGTCGCCGAGCCAATGTGAACATTCATGAAGGCAGCTCCTCTCGTCGACGACACCAGCGCCGCCCCTGACGCAGATACGTACCGCTACGTAGTGGCCTGGGCCGCGCGTTCGACCTGGGCTCGCGTTCGTGTTCTGATCGCGGCGTCGGTCCAGAGAGCTCGCGATGGAAGAGAGTGTCACCACCAAGGTCCTGCTGCCGGTCGCGCTCGCGGTGATCATGCTCGGCCTCGGGCTCAGCCTGCAGCTCGCCGACTTCAAGCGCGTGCTCGCGTATCCGCGCGCGGTCGCGATCGGGCTCGCGTGTCAGATGCTGATCCTGCCGTTCGCGTGCCTCGGCATCGCCCACGCGTTCGAGCTGCCGCCCGTGCTCGCGGTCGGCCTCATGCTGCTCGCGGCCTCGCCGGGCGGCGCGACCGCAAATCTATTCTCGCACCTGGCGAAGGGTGACGTCGCGCTCAACATCACGCTCACCGCGGTCAACAGCGTGCTGTCGCTGGTCACGCTGCCGCTGATCGTCAACCTGTCGCTTGATCACTTCATGGCGTCGGAGAAGACGATCCCGCTCCAGCTGACCAAGATCGTCCAGGTGGTCGCGCTCGTGCTCGTCCCCGTCTGCATCGGAATGATGATCCGCGCGAAGAAGCCGCTGCAGGCGGATCGCATGGACCGCCCCGTGCGCCTCGTCTCGGCGGTGTTCCTGGTGTTCGTGATCATCGCGTCGCTCATCAAGGAGCGCGCGAACCTCGGCAGCTACTTCGAGCAGGTCGGGCTCGCGGCCATCGCGTTCAACCTGACCAGCATGGGCGTCGGCTACCTCGTGCCGCGGCTCGCGCGCGTCGAGCCGCGCCAGGCCGTCGCGATCGGCATGGAGATCGGCATCCACAACGGCACGCTCGCGATCACGATCGCATCGAGCTCCGCACTGCTCGACAACAGCACGATGGCGATCCCCGCCGCGGTCTATAGCGTGATCATGTTCTTCACCGCCGGCGCGTTCGGCTACTTCGCGGCGAAGCGCGCGGGCTGATCACGGCCTGGAGGAACGGACAAGCGTCGTCGCGCGCGTGTGGTGCGCGAGCAGCGCGGTGCGCGTCGGCGGTGACAGCCTCGCGATGCTCGCGCGCGCGCACTCCCTCGACATGAAGCGCGCGTAGCGACGCACGAACGCCTCGACGCGCGCGGGCTGCGTGCGGCCGAGCTCGCGCAGCACCGCCCCGACCGCGGTCTGATCGGCGCGCGAGGGCGACCACAGGACGGCCGCGCACAACGCGAGGATCGAAGCGAGCACCTCGGGCACCGCCTCCGCGGAGCGCGCGGCGAATGCAGAGAACGCGAGGCACGCGGCGCGCCGCTGCCACTCGGTGTCGGCCGCGCGCCAGCTCGCGATCACGCGCGCGACCTCGCCGCGCCCGGCCCCTCGCGCGAGCAACGTCGCGAGCACGTGCACGCTGAACCCATCGACGACGATCGCATCCGCGAGGTGCCCGTCCGCGAACAGCCGCTCGAACGCGGGCAGGTCCGCCCCGCGCAGATGCTCGCCGAGCTGTCGTCCGAGCAGCGAGATCGCGGCGAGCTTGGACGCGGGGCGCGCTTGCTCGAGGAGCAGCAGCGCGATGCGCTTGCCGACCACCGCCGGATGCGCGGCGAGCTCGTGATCGCGCCACCACGCTCCGACGCAGGCGGCGACCTGCGCACGTGTTGGATCGCGCAGCTTGTTCGTGCGGCGCAGCAAGTCTGCAAGCGGATCGAGCGGCGCCATCGTTCATCTTGTACGCGGACGTCACGCGCGATCTGTCGCCCCCGACACGATGTGCGGGCGAGGCACAGCAACGCGTCGCGTTGCAACCTCGTAAACCTTTGCGCGTCTCGTGCGTTGGAGAGCTCGTGAGATCGGGATCCACGCGTCGCGTCGTCGCGCTGACGTCGGTGCTCGCCGCGCTGATCGTCACACTCGTGGCGAGCGGCGAGTCAGGACGTGTCCCACACGGCAGCACGTCGTCGAACGCCGCGGCGCAGCCTGCGACCTCCACATCACGAATGCCCGCATCGGTGACATCACCGTTGCTGACCGAGGGCGGAGCAACGGCGGCGGACACGCTGCGCCTCGAGGGGCAGGTGGTCGATCGTCGCAAGCGTCCGATCGGAGGCGCCAGCGTCACGCTCGGCGGCGATCGCACGGTGCTCACCGAGGCCGATGGTGGGTTCGCGTTCGACGGGCTCTTCGAGGGCGCGTACTCGGTGATCGCTGAGGCGGGCGATGCTTACGCGGAGTCGATCGAGGTTCGCCTCGACGCGACGAGTGATCCGCTCGAGCTCGAGCTCACGCGCGGGCCGTCGCTCCGGGTGCGCGTCGTCGATCTGGACGGAGCGCCGATCGCCGGTGCCCGCGTGCGCACCTCGACTCGCGACACGCGGACCGACGCTGATGGCAACGCGCAGCTGCGCGCCGTCGACTATGACTCCGAGAGCTTCACCGTGACCGCCGCGGCGTTCGCGCCGGCGACCGTTCGCGTCGACACCGGGGACGATCCGACCGCGACGATCGAGCAGGAGGTCGTGCTCCGCGCAGGTACGCAGCTCGCAGGCATCGTTCTCGACGAGAGCGGGCAGCCGGTCGCGAACGCCAGCGTCGATCTCCTCGAGGGCGGCGACGGCAATCGCAGCGAGCGCGTGTCGAGCGACGAGCACGGCGAGTTCACGTTCGAGGGAATCGCACGCGGCGACTACTTCATCACCGCGCGCTCGAGCGAGCTCGCCACGGGACCGGGCGTCGAGGTCGCGATCGACGGCACCACGCCGGCGCGAACCGTCGTGTACGCGGTGCGCGGCGCCGAGGTCACGGGCATCGTCGTGGATGAGCACGATCGGCCGATCGCGGGCGCCGATGTTCGCGTCGGGTGGCGAACGACCGAGTCCGCCACCGACGGCACGTTCGTGATGCGCGGTCTCGAGGCCGGCGAGCTCGAGATCGGCGCGCGCTCGCCGACGCACGGTACGCGCACCTCGATCCACCACATCGAGGCACGCGCGCAGCTCCGCGTGCGGCTCGTGCTCGACGCCTCGACGATCGCCGGTGTCGTCGTCGATCCTGCGGGCCGTCCCGTAGAGGGCGCGAGCGTGTTCGCGCGGTCGAGCGATCCACATGGCTTTGGTCTCGCCGAGACCGATGCCTCTGGCCGGTTCGATCTCGGCGGCCTACCGCCGGGCGAATACGACGTCTCGGCGTCGCGTGCCGATAGCCAGCACGTCGGGTCCTCGCTCCACATCTCGACCGGCGATCGGCGTGTGCGTCTGGTCGTCGACGAGCGCGCGGGGCTCACCGGTACCGTGGTCCTCGACGGCGCGCCGGTCACCTATTACGGCTACGAGCTGCTCGCCCCCGGCGATGATCAGCCATGGCAACCGAGGGCGGTGCGCGAGCTCACGGGTGCGTTCACCGACGACGACGTCCAGCCCGGGACCTGGACCGTCGCGATCGTCGGGCCGGGGTTCGTCACCAAGCTCGTCCGCGGCGTGCGCGTCATCGGCGGCAGTGTCACGGATCTCGGCGCGATCCACGTCGTGCACGGCCGAGCTCTCCGCGGTCGCATCGTCGACGCCCGCGGCGCCCCCGTCGCAGACGCCGAAGTCAGCGTGAGCGCCGACCTCTATGGTGACAGCGGCCGGGGCGGCACGCTGAGCACGCTCGCGCGCGGCGGCTTCGTCACCCGCAGCGGCGCCGATGGCACCTATCGCATCGACGGCGTCGGCACGCTCGGCGACACCGCGCGCCTCGTGGTGACCCACCCGTCGCGAGGCACGGCCGAGGCAGCGATCAAGGGGCGGAATGTTGTGAACGTCGCGCTCGACATGCCATGACCCGGAGGACGGGGAGGAAAAGTTGGGCCTGGGTATGGGTGCATGTAGGATAAGGTGCTCCTGGGCCCCGGGAGCCACCTATGGCCAAAAACCGAAAGATTCGTGAGTCCTCGGCATCTGCGCGCTCCACCGACGATCGCCGCCGAGAGGTCTCGGGGGTGATCGGACTGGGGGCGGCCCTCTTCCTCCTGGTCGCCATGATCTCGCTTCAGGCGGGCGGCCAGGTGATGGGGCCGTTCGGGCGCGCGAGCGCCGGGCTGTTCTACGGGCTCGCCGGCGTCTGCGGCTACGCGCTGATCGCGCTCGGCGTGGTCGCCAGCATCCGGCTCCTGGTCGAGCGCAAGCCGGTGATGCCGATGGTCGTGACCGCCGGCACCATCATCGGCATCGTCTCGCTCGCGACGCTCGTGCACCTCGCGGCGTCGGGCTATCGCGTCGCGGGCCACGGCCCGGGCGGCGCGATCGGCGAGAACCTCGCCGAGATCCTGCGCGCCGTGATCAGCACCGCCGGCACCGCGCTGCTCGGCGTCGTCGGCCTCGTGGTCGCGGTCGTCGTCGCGACGCCGCTCCGCATCGGTGACGTGCTGCGCGCGATCGGCCGCGCGGCGCGCATGGTCGGCATCGGCCTCAAGGCCGCGGTGGTCGCGTTCGCCGGCTTCTGGGCCGACGTGTTCCGCGCGATGCTGCCCGAGAAGGGCGACGACGACGAGGAAGAGGAGGTCGAGGTCGAGGAGGAGGACGTGCTCGAGGTCGGCGAAGACGACCGCGTCGTCGAGCCGATGATCATCGAGCGCACGATCCCGACCGTCATGGAGGAGGCGCCCAAGAAGAAGGAGCGCAAGAAGCGCGAGCCCGTCGTCGACGTCGAGCTTCCCGAGATGGCCGCCGAGGATGCCGCCGACGCACACGAGGAGCCCGTCGAGCTCGCGCCGCCCGTGAAGGCCAAGCGCCAGCGCTTCCCGCAGGGCACGAAGGTGGGCGAGCCCCCGCAGGAAGCCAAGCCCGCGCTCGTCGTCGACGACGAGCCGCAGGCGTCCGCCGAGGAGAGCGTCGCGGTCGCGAACGGCGACAAGGCACCGCTCATCGTCGAGTCCCGCTTCAAGCACGCCGACAAGCAGGAGATGGCCGCGAAGGAGAAGGCCGCCGAGCAGGAGCGCCAGTCGACGTTCATCAAGCTCGGCGACGGCGAGTACCAGCTGCCGTCGATCCAGCTGCTCAACTACGACTCGGCCACGCAGAACACGATCGACAAGACCGCGATGCTCGAGCTGTCGGCGAAGCTGACCCAGACGCTCGAGAACTACGGCGTGAAGGGCGACGTCGTCGCGATCCGCCCGGGGCCGGTCGTCACGATGTACGAGTTCGCGCCCGCCCCCGGCACGCGCGTCAACAAGATCACGAACCTCACCGATGACCTCGCGCTCGCGCTCGAGGCGCTGCGGGTGCGCATCGTCGCGCCGATCCCCGGCAAGGCCGCCGTCGGCATCGAGGTGCCGAACAAGAGCCGCGAGAAGGTGTTCATCAAGGAGATCCTCGCCGACGATTCGTTCCGCAGGGGCCGCGCGAAGCTGCCCATGGCGCTCGGCAAGGACATCGAAGGCGGCCCGGCCGTCGTCGATCTCGCGCGCATGCCGCACCTGCTCGTCGCCGGCACGACGGGCTCCGGTAAGTCCGTCGCTGTCAACGCGATGATCTCGAGCCTGCTCTATCACTGCAGCCCCGAGGACGTCCGCATGATCATGGTGGACCCGAAGATGCTCGAGCTCTCGATCTACGAGGGCATCCCGCACCTGCTGTTGCCGGTCGTCACCGATCCGAAGAAGGCGAACCTCGCGCTGCGCTGGGCGGTCGAAGAGATGGAGCGTCGCTACGATCTGCTCGCCAACATGGGCGTGCGCGACATCTCGACCTACAACGACAAGGTCGGTAAGCAGATGGCGAAGATGGAGGCGGACAAGCTGCGCGCCGCCGCCGACGCCGCCGCCGCCGCGCTCGAGGACGACATCAACAAGGCCGTCGACGCCGACTCGCCCGAGCAGGCCGACAAGCGCGAGAAGCTGGTCACCGCCCCGCCCTCGCGCCTGCCGTTCATCGTCGTCGTCATCGACGAGTTCGCCGACCTCATGATGACCGCCGCGAAGGAGGTCGAGACCAGCGTCGCGCGCATCGCCCAGAAGGCGCGCGCCGCCGGCATTCACCTCATCCTCGCGACGCAGCGCCCGTCGGTCGACGTCATCACCGGCCTCATCAAGGCGAACTTCCCCTCGCGCATCGCCTTCCACGTCACGTCGAAGATCGACTCGCGCACCATCCTCGACCAGAACGGCGCCGAGGCGCTGCTGGGCGCCGGTGACATGCTGTTCAGCGATCGCGGCGGTGCGCCGCAGCGCCTCCACGGCTGCTACGTCGACGAGGAAGAGATCCACCGCGTCGTCGAGTTCCTCAAGACGCAGGGCCGTCCGGTCTACAACATGGACATCCTCAAGCCGCGCGACGAAGACGGCGACGGCAACGTCGACATGTCGGGGGCGCCCAGCGGCAAGAGCGACGACGATATGTACGACAAGGCCGTGTACATCGTGACGACGACGCGCAACGCGTCGATCTCCTGGGTCCAGCGCCAGCTGCGCATCGGCTACAACCGTGCGGCCCGGCTCGTCGAGGAGATGGAGAAGCAGGGCGTGGTCAGCCCTCCGGATCACACCAACAAGCGCGAAGTGCTCGTCGCGCAGGCGTAGGGGGCGTGCTACCACCCGAGGGCGATCAGCTACTTGGCAGCTACTTCCCCGCATGAATGCCTACGCCGGCACCGCGTCCAAACCGACGTGGTGCTGGTTGGCACCCTCTCGGAGTCGCAATTATGGACCTCATCGGAATCGTTGCTCGGACCTTGCTAGGGATCGCGCAGCCGGCTCAGCCGGCGCAGGCACCTAAGGCCCCCGTCCTCCACATCGTCGATGCGCCACTCGCTGCGGCTCCCACCGCCACCGCGGTGACCGCGGCGCAGGCCGTCGACAAGATCCAGGACTTCTACAAGACCATCACCTCGGTGACCGCGTCGTTCCGGCAGACGGTCACCTATGACATGCGCGTGGGCGCGCCCAAGCACAACGACGGCAAGGTGTGGATCCAGAAGCCCGGCAAGATGCGCTGGGACTACCTCGAGACGAAGAAGGGGCAGACGGTCGTCAAGAAGAGCTTCATCTCGAACGGCTCGTACATGTACATGGTCGAGCACGACAACAAGCAGGTCACGAAGAAGAACCTGGAGAAGGATCTGATGCCGGTCGCGGTGTCGTTCCTCTACGGCAAGGGCGACCTCAAGAACGAGTTCGACGCGCAGCTCGACACCAGTGGCAAGTACGGCACCAAGGATGATGTCGTCATCAAGCTCACTCCCAAGCAGCCGAGCGCGCAGTACAAGTCGCTGATCCTCGTGGCCTCCACGAAGGACTTCCACGTCTCGCAGTCGATCATCACCGACTCGTCGAACAACGTGAACCACTTCCGGTTCTTCGCGCCGGAGTTCAACAAGCCGATCGACGAGAAGAAGACGTTCGAGTTCGACGAGCGCAGCGTGCGCTCGAAGAACTACCGCATCGTCGACGCGGATCAGCAGCAGCAGCAGGCGAAGCCGGCGGCCCCCGCGACGAAGTAGTCCGCCGAAAAACCTCGAGCCCCTGAACCGTGGCGAAGACGGTGAGGGGCTCGAGTGGTGTGCGTGTGTGCGTAGCGCGGCGGGCCGCGGACGGCGATGACCGGAGCGTGCTAGGCCGGCGAAGCCGGGGCGACGAGCTCGAGGTCGTGCGACGCCATGCGTGGGGCGCCTGCGCTGTACTGCTGCTCAGCTACGGATCGTCTCTGGCGTGCAAGTAGCCTCCTTCGGTAGCTCGGCTGACTCGATGAGTCCCGTGGCTTTGCGAGCCCTCGCTCGCGCGAGGGTTGCCGTTTCGGGCGCGGGCAGCGATCGATGATCGTCCCGCCTGGGTGTACGACCGGACTAGCTAGGACCAGCCCTCGTGCGCGTCATGCTCGTCACGTCCTCCTTGTGGGAAGTTGCGTCGCGAAGCAGAACTCTCACTTTCGAAACTAGAGGATCGCGGTGCGGTTTGTCACCAAGATTTTTCCGAATCGCGAGAATTTTCTCGACGACGAAGAGCGCACATGTGTGGCGCACGGCGCACGTGCCGACGGCGTATCCGGATCTTCGATTACGATCGCGACGTGCAACCCGAGCTCGTGAGTGCGAATGGCCTCCGCTTCGCGTACCTCGCTGCGGGCGCGGGGCCGCTCGTCTTGCTCGTGCACGGCTTCCCGGACACCGCGCACACCTGGGACAGGACGTTGCCGGCGATCGCCGCTGCGGGCTTTCGCGCGGTGGCGCCGTTCACGCGCGGCTATCACCCCACGCAGATCCCTGCCGACGGTGCCTACGATCTGGATACGCTCGGACGCGATCTGATCGCGCTGATCGAAGCGCTCGGCGAGGAGCGGGCCGTGATCGTCGGTCACGACTGGGGCGCCGCCGCGGGCTACGCGGCCGCGGCGCTGCGCCCGGAGCGGGTGCGGCTGCTCGTCACGCTCGCCATCCCGCATCCGGGCGGGATGCCGCGCACGCCCGCGCTCGCGTGGTCGCTGCGGCACTTCGTCTCGCTTCGCCGCAAGCATGCTGCCGCGCGCGTGCGAGCGAACGACTTCGCGTACGTCGACGAGCTCGTGCGCCGGTGGTCGCCGGCGTGGAGCGTCCCGCGCGCCGAGACCGCGCAGGTGAAGAAGGTGTTCCGCGAGCCCGGCTGCCTCGACGCCGCCCTCGCCTACTACCGCGCCGTCGGGCTGCGGCTGCCGGCGTCGCAGCGCAAGCAGATCATGGTGCCGACCGTCGCGTTCGCAGGGGAGCACGACATGATCGCGCCGCGCGTCTACGAGAAAGCGCGCCACAAGTTCGAGGCGTCGTACGAAGTCGTGCAGGTCCCCGGTGGGCACTTCATGCATCGCGAGCACCCGGACCACTTCATCCCCGAGCTCGTGCGCGTACTGCGCGAGGCCTGATCCATGCGAAGATCGATGAATGGCGGACCGGCCGCTGCTCATCTTCGTCAGCGACATCCACTTGACGGATCGGCTGCACGGCAATGCGGTCAGCAAGGAAGCGCAGTTCACACGGTTCTGGGAGCGCATCCAGGCCGCGCGCGGGAAGCGGCCCGCGCAGCTGTGCATCGTCGGCGACATGTTCGACCTCGTCCGCTCGCCGTCGTGGTTCGAGGGCCGCCACCGCCCGTACCACGGCGCGAGCACCAACGGCGTGGTCAAGAACGTCGAGAGGATCGTCGAGGAGACGATCAAGCGCGAGGCCGGGTTCTTCACCGCGCTGCGCTCGCGCGTCGAGACCGGCGAGCTCGAGATCCACTACGTCGTCGGCAACCACGACCGCTTGCTGCTCACGGCGCCCGGCGCGCGCAAGGCGATCGCGCGCGCGCTCACCGGCCGGGACGACCTCCCGCTCCACAAGGAGCTCGAGTTCCCCGAGCACGGCGTGCTCGCGTATCACGGCAATGTCGGTGACCCGATCAACGCGAGCGATGGCGACGCGACGATCGGGGATGCCATCGGCTCCGAGCTCATCCTCAAGTTCCCGCGCAAGCTGCGCGCGATGGTCGGAGAGGACCACCCCGGCGTCGACGAGGTCGACGACATCGACGACGTCCGTCCGGTGTACGCCGTGCCCGCGTGGGTCCGCCAGCAGAGCGCCGTGCGCAAGGAGCTGCTGAAGCCGATGTCCGAGGTGTGGAGCGAGGTCGTCGACGAGTTCCTCGCGAACGAGTTCGTGCGCGACTGGCTCGGCCGGCAGCGCCGGACGTTCTCGCTCGATCTCGGCAAGAAGCTGCGCCTGCTGCTCGAGCTGTCGCGCAACAAGGTCATCGCGCACGGCTCCGACGAGCGGCTCACCCAGCTGTACCGCTTCTTCCAGCACAGCTTCGACGGCAAGATGTCGGCGCTCGCCGCGACCGAGCTGCAGCGACGGCGCGGCCTACGCTACGTGGTCAACGGTCACTCGCACTTCCCGTCGATGCAGCCGCTCGGGCGCATCGACGGCAAGCCGGCCGTGTACTTCAACACCGGCACCTGGCGCGCCGTGCATCAGATCGGGCACGACCTCGGCGGTCGCCCGAGCTTCCTCGCGTACGATGCGATGACCTACGTCGTGTTCTTCCCGACGGGCGATCCGCTGGGCCGCGACTACGAATGGTGGACAGGCGCGATGGTCGCGAAGACGTCGCACGTCTAGGCGTACGCGAAGCTGTCCCTCGGCAGCTGCGCGAGCAGGTGCTCGACGACCTCGAGGCGGTGCAGGATGACCCGCTGGAACTCCGCCGTGTCGACGCGCGCGTTCTCCGCGAGCAGCTGGGCCTGCTGCGCCTCGAGGATCTCGCGCATCACTTCGATCTGTTCGGAGTCGAGCTCGAGCAACATGGACGCCTCCGGTGATCGATGGTGCAACGGACATGCCCACCGGCTCGCGTGAGACGCGCTAAGGTGCCCGCTGATGACCTCGCTGCGAAAGCATCCTCGTCACCAACCCAAGGGTCCGGTCGTGCTCGTCGTGATGGACGGGATCGGACGCGGCGCCGCCGACGAGGCCGACGCCGTCTCGATCGCAGCGACGCCGACACTCGACCGTCTGTGGGTGCCCGGCGCGCGCGCGGAGCTTTTGGCCCACGGCAAGGCCGTCGGCCTGCCGAGCAACGACGACATGGGCAACAGCGAGGTCGGTCACAACGCGCTCGGTGCGGGCAAGGTCTACGCGCAGGGTGCGAAGCTCGTGAACGCGGCGATCGCCTCGGGCGCGCTGTTCGAGGGGCCGGTGTGGAAGGCGGTCGTCGAGCGCGGCGCGCACGGCGGTGCGATCCACTTCATCGGGCTGCACTCCGACGGCAACGTGCACTCGAACCTCGCGCACCTCGAAGCGATGCTCGGCGCCGCGGCGAAGGCCGGGTGCAAGAAGCTGTACGTGCACGCGCTGCTCGACGGGCGCGACGTGCCGCCGACGAGTGCGCTCGAGTACATCGACCGCACCGAGAAGTTCCTCACCGGCCTGCATGCCGCGGCCGGCGTAGACGCGCGCATCGTCTCGGGCGGCGGCCGCATGCAGATCACGATGGACCGCTACGAGGCGGACTGGAAGATGGTCGAGCGCGGCTGGCACACGCACGTGCTCGCGGATCAACGCGTGTTCGGCTCGGCGACCGAAGCCGTCCAGACGCTGCGCGCCGAGCATCCCGGCGTGATCGATCAGGACCTACCGCCGTTCGACATCGCGCCCACGAAGCCGATCGTCGATGGCGATGCCGTCGTGATGTACAACTTCCGCGGCGATCGCGCGATCGAGATCTCGCGCGCCTTCGAGGACGCGGCGTTCGACAGGTTCGATCGCCTGCGCCGCCCCGACGTCCTGTACGCCGGGATGATGGAGTACGACGGCGACCTCCACATCCCGAAGCACTACCTGGTGACGCCGCCCGCGATCGAGCGGCCGATGGGCGAGATCCTCGCCGCCGCGCACGTGCGGCAGCTCGCGATCTCCGAGACGCAGAAGTACGGGCACGTGACCTACTTCTGGAACGGCAACCGCAGCGGGATGTTCGACGAGGGCACCGAGACGTACGTCGAGATCCCGTCCGACAACGTGCCGTTCAACCAGCGGCCGTGGATGAAGGCCGCCGAGATCACGGACCGCCTGATCGCCGAGCTGCGCACCGGCCGCCACCGGTTCGCGCGCGTCAACTACGCCAACGGCGACATGGTCGGACACACGGGCGCGTTCGACGCGACGGTGATCGCGGTGGAGACCGTCGATCTCCAGCTCGCGCGCCTGGCGAAGGCGGTGGCTGAACTGCAAGGAATCCTCGTGGTTACGGCGGACCACGGCAACGCCGACGAGATGTACCAGCGCGACAAGCAAGGGCGCGTCCAGCGCGACAAGAAGACGGGTGAACCCGTGGTAAAGACGAGTCACACTCTCAACCCGGTGCCCTTCTTGATCGACGATCCTGCGCGGGGAGATCGGTACGAGATCGATCCCGACCGAGTGAAGAGTGCAGGAATCGCGAACGTGACCGCCACTTGCATCGAGCTCCTCGGATTCGTTCCGCCCGACGACCTCGAACCTTCGCTGTTGAGGTTTCGCTAAGCATGTCGACGAAAACTGCGCTGCTCGCGTCGCTCCTGTTCGCCGGCGCTTGCGACAAGGCACCGAGCAACAACCAAGGTTCAGGCGCGACGGCAGGAAGCGTGAAGGGCGCGCGTACCGCGTGCAAAGGCCAGCAGTGCCTGCCCGACGTCAACTACGTCGACACGATCGGCAAGGCGTACACGCCAGCGGATCTCGCGGGCAAGGTGGTCGTCGTCAACTTCTGGGCGACGTGGTGCAAGCCGTGCCTCAAGGAGATCCCGGATCTCTCGAAGGTGCAGGAGCGTTACCTGGACAAGGGCGTCGTCGTGCTCGGGGTCATGACCGACAACCCCGATAGCCAGCAGCTGCTCAACTTCCAGTCGGATAACGACATGCGCTATCCGGTCGTCCGCGTGAACTCCGACATCATGGTCTCGTACCAGTACCCGGAGCACCTGCCGACGACGTTCGTGTTCGATCGCTCCGGCACGCAGGTGTTCCAGCACGTCGGCGCGCTCACGGAAGCGAAGCTCGCCGAGCTCCTCGACCCGCTGGTCGCGCAGAAGCAGTAGCGCGCACGGCTTCGAGCTCGTCGACCTGCACACCCGCGCGTGCGTGGCAGCCACTGCACGCCTCGACGACGTGCGGCATCAGCCGGTACGCATCGTCGACGGTGCGCGCGCCAGCGAGCGCGAGCGCCGCAGCATGCGCGCGCTCCGACTCGACGGCGAGCTGCCCGAGCCGAGGGTCGTGGACCGGCCGCGACAGCATGAACGCGAGCGCCCTCGCCTCGGCGAGCCGGCCGTGCGCGAGCAGGTGGTCGACCGCGATCAGGTCATCGAGACGCGCGCGCATGTGGTGTCGCACCAGCCCCCGGTCTCCGATGGGACGTGGGTCCGCGACCGCGCGCGCGCGCTCGGGGTGTCGATCGCCGAGCGGATCGAGCAGCGACGAGGGCGCGTCCGCGCGTGGTTGGCAGCCCGCACTCAGCAAGAGCACGAGGAGCATCGAGCGCGACATGCTCGACGTGAGTGCATCGACCGTTCCGGGGGCGTGCCTGACAGGCCGCGACATCTCCTGACGCTCGCGCTGCCGTCGCGCCGATCACCAGGTAGTCACAGCACGTCGGCGATCGAGGCGCCCGTCGCCGGCGGTGCCGCGAACAGGCCGAGCATGCCGCCGGTGTGCACGAACGCGACGGCGGCGCCGAACCGTGCGGGGTTCGCGCGCAGCTCGGTGACCACGCCGTGGAAGGCCTTCCCCGTGTAGACGGGGTCGAGGACGACGCCGTCGGTGCGGCACACATCGCGGATCGTCGCGAGCTCCTCGGGGCGGCTCTTCGCGTAGCCCAGGCCCACGTGCCCGTCGACGATGTCGATGTCCTCCGCCGTGATGTTCAACCCGAGCTGCCAGCGCGCCTCGGTCTCCCCACAGATCCGGCCGATGGTGTCGAGGAAATAGCGGCGGTCGTCGCACACGTTGACGCCCGCGACGCGGATGCCGCGCTCGGCGAGGCGGAACAGCTTCGCGCCCATGATCAGGCCGGCGCCGGTGCCGCCCGAGCCGCACGCGTAGACGACGGTCACCGGGTGCTCGGGCGCGGCGATGCCGTGGAGGTCGTCGGCGAGCTCGCGGATCGCCCGGATGTAGCCCCAGCTGCCGAGGGCGTTGGAGCCGCCCTCGGGAACGATGTACGGCCGACCACCGGCGGCACGTACGCGCTCGGCCTGCTCGGCGAGCAGCCGGTTGCGGTCGCGCCACGCGGGGCGCGAGATCCAGTGCAGCTCGGCGCCGACGAGGCGATCGAGGAGGATGTTGCCGGTCGGGCCCGGCGGTCGCGCCGGATCGTCGGTGCGCAGGACGAGGACGCTCTTCATGCCGAGCTGCGCGGCGGCGAACGCGGTCGCGCGCGCGTGGTTGCTCTGCTCCCCGCCGCACGTGATCACGTGGGTCGCCTCCTCGCCCAGCGCCTCGGCCATCAGGTACTCGAGCTTGCGGACCTTGTTGCCCATCAGCTCGCTGCCGGTGTGGTCATCTCGCTTGAGCCAGATCCTGGCGCCGATGCCGGCGTCGTAGCGCAGCCAGTGGCCGCGGGTCGGCTGGTTGGCGAGGGGGACGCGGGCGGGCTCGCGCTCGTGCAGCTGAGACATGGAGCGGACTGTAGCAATGAGGTGGGCCGGTCGCGTGTTATGTCACCGTGGTGCGACTCGCGATCGCGTGTGTCCTGGCCATGGCGTCGACCGCCGCCGCCAAGGCGTGGCCCACGCCGGCCGCCGGGCCGTCGGCCTCGGGAGATCCGGAGATCCTGTTCACGTTCGACGACGGGCCTAACCCGACGCTGACGCCCAAGGTGCTCGATCTCCTGAAGCAGCACCAGATCAAGGCCGTGTTCTTCATGGTCGGCGAGATGGTGGCGAGCGAGAACAAGAAGGTCCCCGGCATCGTCCAGCGCATCGTGCGCGAGGGCCACGTCATCGCGAACCACACGATGACCCACGCCGACCTCTGTCGCGTGAAGGAGCCCAAGGCGATCGCCGAGATCGACGACGGCAAGGCCGCGATCGAGCGCGTCTCCGGGATGCCGCTCGTGTGGTTCCGCGCGCCGTTCGGGGTGCGCTGCGATCGTCTCGAGGCCGAGCTCGCCGAGCGCGCGACCAAGCACTTCCACTGGGACCTCGATCCGCAGGAGTGGAAGCACGGGGACAAGGCCAAGACCGTGGGCTACGTGACCGGCTCGCTCGGCCGCTCGCATGCGCGCAACGTGCTGCTCATGCACGACATCAAGCCCGTGACCGTCGCGGCCCTGCCGGAGATCCTCGCGTGGCTCGAGCGCGAGAACGCGCTCCGCGCGGCGAGCGGCAAGCGGCCGATCCGCGTCGTGCAAGCGCCGGCGATCGCGGTCGAGCAGCTCTCCCCTGGCCTCACCGCGTGGAGCGGTGACGTCGTCGAGCGGCTACGCGGCCTGCGCGGTGATCTCGCGCGCGTGCTGCCGTGATCAGGCAGGGCGCTCGATGATCTCGAGGTACTGACGCAGCAGCGCCGACACGGTCTCGCGGCGGAACAGACGCTCGTTACCGGTCCACGCGAACGTGGTGTCGTCGGCGTCGATGATCGTGAGGTGGAGGTCCCACGGCCGCTTCCAGCGCGGGAACGCCATCGGCTTGTAGTGGAGGCGCAGGCCCGGGTACTCCTTCTTCGGCGTCGCGTACCAGCGCGTCGGCACGTAGTTCAGCACGACGCGCCGCGAGCGATGCGATGTCTGCCGGTAGTAGTCCGGGATCGGGCCGGCGTCCTGGGCCTCGGCGATCGCGCGGCCCACGCGCGACAGCGCGTCCTGGAACGACACACAGCCGGCGAGATCGGCGCGCACGAGCGTCCAGAACACGAGCGGCCCCTGGACGTTCGCGAACGCACGATGTTCTCCGCGCGTATCGGCGGTGGTCTCGATGCACAGGTCGGTCTGCCCCGTCTGGCGGTGCAGCAGCCACATCAGCGCGGCGGCGTAGACGCCGTAGATCGAGACACGGTGCTGGCGCGCGAGCCCGGTGATGCCCTCGCGCGCGGCGTCGGCGAGCTTCACGTACTCCGCCGGATGCATGAGGTCGGCGGTGATGCCGTGCTTGGCGCGATCGCGGCGTGCGTCGACCTCGTCGCGCGGCAGGTCGGCGGGGACGCGCACCTCGGGGAGGTCGCGCAGGCGCTCGCGCCAGTACGCGGCGCGCGACAGGCCCGCCGGCGTGTCGGCCCACGCGCGGAAGCTCTCCGCGACGTCGATGTACTGCATACCCAGCAGATCGGGGAGAGGCGTCCCGGCGCGCTCGGCCGTGTAGCGCTCGAACAGGCTGCAGAAGAACGCGTAGGCGGACGCCCCGTCGGCGACGGCGTGGTGGAACACGACGACGAGCAGGTGGTGATGCGGATCGAGCTGGGTGAGCCGCGCCCGCAACGTGAGGCTCCGTGCGAGATCGAAGCCACGCGCCGCGAGCTCGTCGACCGTGCGGCGCGCCTCCGGCGTCCACTCGAGCTCCGGCAGCGGCGAGCGGTCGAGCACCTCGAGCGCGAACGGCGGCGCCTGGTCGCCAGGCACCACGATCTGGCGTAGCTCCCCGTCGACCTCGCGCAACGCAGTGCGGAACACGCTGTGAGATGCGACGAGCACGTGCAGCGTCTCCCGGAACACGTCGACGTCGAGCGCGCCCTCGATGACGAACGCGGACGACATGCTGTACGTGCTCGGATCCGGATCGTCGAGCGCCATCGACCAGAAGTACTCCTGCGCGATCGTCGCTCGCGAGCTCGTCGCTCCCAACGACACGGGCTGCACCGTCTTGTCGTGGCGGGCCATGTGCTCGCCTACGCTGCCTTGAGCTCGCGAAGCAGCGCCGTGATCGCGGCCACGGACTCGAAGTTGCTGCGGCGGATGTGGATCGTCGGGACGGTCTTGCCGATCCGCCGCTCGATCTCGGTGACGAAGTCGAGCACGGTGAGGGAGTCCATCTCCATCAGTGTGCCGTCCGCCTCGAGCAGCGAGAGCTGCGTCGCGATCTCTCGCACGATCGTGTCTTCGTTCATCATCGCCTCCTGATTGTGACTACGGCTCCGTCAGCCTCGCGAGCACCGCGGGGTCCGTCTGAAGCACCTTGTCCTTGAGCTGCGAGCCCGGTGCGCCGCGCGCGATCAGCGAGGCGCGGTAGCGATCGAACGCGCCGCGCGGCGCGATCCGGACCTGCGCGGCGGCGAGATCGCCGAACCCGCGCTTGAGCTCGTATCGCGAGTTGAGCGCGCGCAGCTCGGTGTCGAGGGTGGCCGCCGCGCGCTGCTGCTGCGCCGTGTCCCACGCCGCCTGCGGCTCGAACACGAACACGTAGTGCGCCGGCTCGGCGAGCACCGCGCAGCACGTGGCGTTCACCGTGCTCACGCCGAGCGCCGCGAGCGTGCGATCGATCGCCGTCTGCACGTGCTGCTCGCTGACCTTCTCGCCGGTCATGTCGACGATGCCGCCGCGGCCGACGAAGCCGAGCCGTGGCACGCCGTGCACGAAGCCGAGCACCTGAAACCGATCGCCGGATGCGTAGCGATAGAGACCTGCCGGGCTCGTGAACACGAGCTCGTAGGTACGGCCGAGCTCGAGCGCCTCGAACGGCAGCGTCGCCTCGCTCCACCGCGCGAGGTGCTCGGGGCTCGTCGCGTCCTCGGCGTCGTCGGACACCGGGATGAACTCGTAGTGATTGGCGTGGACGGTGAGCGGGCCGTCCATCGGCTCGCCGTCGATCGGCAGCGTGAGCTGGCCCGCCTCCGACGACGCCGACATCTGCGGGATCGCCGGTGCGCCGTACTTCTGCTCGATGCCGGGCCGGTACATCGGGAACGAGCCGCCGTACCAGCACGCTACGAACTCGAGCTCGGGCCACACGTGCCGCGGCTCGAGCGGGCCCGCACGCAGCAGCGCCTCGATCTCTCTCGCGCGCGCCGGATTCGCATCGCCGGTGCGCGCACCGCACACGGTGCCATCGTGCAGCTCCTGGACGAGCCTCGGCGCATCCTGCGCGAGCCGCGCCGCGAACCCGTGCATGCGACTCGGGTGCAGGCACAGGAACCCGACCAGCGGATGCTCGACGGCGCTGCGCAGGAAGAAGTAGAGACGATCCGCGTCGGAGAGCTCCGGCGGCGGAGGGAACCACGGCGCCCACGAGTAGGGGAACGCGCCCTTCCCCGTCGACGGCGCGTGCGTCGGATTGAGCACGGGCACGCCCGTCGGCGAGAGCTCGCCGTACGGCTTGGGCGCGAGGTGGAGCATGACCACGCTGTCGTCGCGCTCGAGCAGCCGCGGGTAGCGCTCGCCGAGGCACGCCCAGTAGACGAGGAGATTGTTGGTCGTGATCGAGAATGCATCACGCGTGATGGGGACGCGCTTGGGCGCGCCCGTCGTCCCCGTGGTCGCGAAATAGAACATCGGATCCGCGGCGGTCAGGACCTGCGCTTCGCCCGCGAACCCGCGATCGATGTACGGCCGCAGCTCGTCGTAGGTCCGCAGCGGAACGGCACGACGGTAGTCATCGAGCGTCGAGATCGAGGCGAACCCGTGGTCGCGCCCGAAGGCGGTGCCGGCGTTGGTCGCGAGGATGCGCTGCAACAGCTCGCGCTGGACCTCGCGGCCGCGGCGCAGCCCGTCGACGAAGCGTGCCGTCTCGCCTCGCGCTCGATCGAGGAAGCGGCTCAGCGCGGGTCGCATTACCCGGCGCTCTGCGCTTGCTCGCAGAACTCGACGAGCTCACCCACGGTGACAAAGCCGTTCATCGCGACGTCGTCGAACAGCGGACGATCGAGGCGCACCTCGATGGTGGCCGCGAGCTCCGCGAGATCGAGCGAGCCGAGCGCGAGGTCATTGACGAGCTCGTGGTCGAGGCGGATCTCGTTCGCCTGCGGGTCGCGCAGACGCACGACCTCCAGGATCGCTTCAGTGATCACACGTGCCGCTGGTGTCATTTGCGCCCTCGTTCAACTCGAATGCAAAGGCCCTTCGCCGTGCGCCGAGAACAGCTGGTCGACAACACGCGACACCCCCGAAACAGTTTCGGACAGTGCCACAAGCTTTCGCGTCTCGGCAAGCGCGAGCAAGCGCCCCGCGTGGACGAGCTCCATCGCGGTCGCGATGACGAAGCTCGTGGGCGACGAACGCTCACATCGCGCGGTCACGTGCACGTCGATCGTTTCATCTGCGCGCGCGTTGCCGACGTAGACGATGCGACGCTCGATTGTCGCAAGCGCATCGACGATTTCGGCGGGAAACGCGGGTGCGACATGCTGGGTCAGGAAGGTGCGCTCGGCCGTGTCGCACACCACGACGAACTGCGAGAACATCATCTGACGCCCGATCGAGGCATCTCGCCCCACGGCAACCTGATAGCGCACCGGGGTGCGCTTCATGTCGGGTGTGAACCTAGGTGTGATCGCCCTGCGCAGCTGCACCTCGCGCGCGAGGGAGAGTGCCGTCGGAACTTTCGCGATGCGCGGGACGCTGCCGAGGAAGTCCGTCGTCGGTAGCGAGGGTTCGTGCTCGCCGTCGGCGCGCGTCAGCGTCCAGGCGCCGGCCCAGCTCACGCGCGGCAGCACGAGGTTGTCCCACGCGTCGAGCACGTCCGGCACCTCGCCGACGTCGCCGATCACGCCGTTCACGTCGAGGAACTGGCGCCCGAAACTGCGCACGTCGACGCCCACGTCGAACCGGCGCCACAGCTCGTAGCTGCCGAGCAGGCGCTGCGGTGGAACCCGAACATGGAGCGCGAAGATGCTGGGATACAGCGGCTCGCCGGCCTTGTTCGTGATCTCGCGCGGCGTCGCGCTGCCGCCCTGCGTGATGATTCGATAGTGCGTATCCGCGACCAGGGCCAGGAGCGCCGGTTCGTGGAGGTTGCCCAGGCCCGTGACGGCAGGAGTCAGCTCGATCGTCTCGATCATCCCGCCGTCACGATGCCATGTCAGGTGCGCCGGATGACAGAGCGAAGCTCGTCGAGCGCGCTGGGATTCGCGATCGCCGCGACGTTCACGACCTCCTCGCCGTTGATCGCGCGGGTCGCGGCGAGCTCCATCAGCTTGCCGCTGTGCGTCCGCGGGAGATCTCGCACCTGGTAGATCGACTGCGGCACGTGCTGAGGCGTCGTGCGCTTCAAGATCGTGTTGCTGATCTGCTGGCGGAGCGCGCGATCGAGCGTGTGGCCCTCGCGCAGCACGACGAACAGCCACACCGAGACGTCGGCGCCTTGCCGCTTGCCGACGGCGAGCGCCTCGAGCACCTCGGGCACCGCCTCGAGCGCCCGATAGAGCTCGCCGGTGCCGATGCGCACACCGCCGGGCTTGAGCGTCGCGTCGCTGCGGCCCCACACGATGATGCCGCGCTCGGGCGTGAGCTCGATGCGATCGCCGTGGAACCAGTAGTCACCGCGCGGGAAGTACGTGGCGGCGTACTTCGATCCATCGCGATCGCCCCACAGGTGCAGGGGCATGGATGGCAGCGGGCGGCGGACCACCAGCTCGCCCGGCGCGCCCTCGACGGGTTCGCCCTGCTCGTCGAACGCGCACAGGTCCACGCCGAGCGCCGGGCCCTGGATCTGCCCCGCGTACACCGGCCGCGTCGGATCGCCGAGCATAAAGCAGCCCACGATGTCCGTCCCACCGCTGATGCTGGCGAGGTGCACCTCCGACTTCACGGCGTCGTAGATCCACGCGAAGCCCTCGGGTGAGAGCGGCGAGCCGGTGGACATCACGCAGCGCAGGGCGCGCAGCTCGACGGCGTCGCGCGGGCGCATCGCGATGCGCATGCAGTTGTGGATGTGCGACGCGCTGGTCCCGAAGTGCGTGACCGCGTGGCGATCGGCGAGCCGCCACAGCGCATCGCGCGATGGATAGAACGTGCTTCCGGCGTGGGCGAGGATCGTGGCGCCAGCGGCGAGCGCCGACACGAGCCAGTTCCACATCATCCAGCCGGTGGTCGTCTGATAGAACACGATGTCACCGGGGTTGACGTCGCAGTGCAGGCGCTGCTCCTTGAGGTGCGTGAGCAGGGCGCCGCCCGCGCGGTGCACGATGCACTTGGGCAGCCCCGTCGTGCCCGACGTGTAGAGGATGTAGATCGGGTGATCGAACGGCAGCGGCGTATAGTGCAGGTCGCTGTCGGCGCGGTCGACGCGGTCGACGCGGTCGGCCCACGTCGGGTGCTCGGGCGCACGCTCGGGGTGCGACGGCACGCAGATCACGTGCTCGACCGACGGCAGGCTCGCGATCAGCCGCGCGAGCTCGAACGCCTGGTGCTTGCCGGCCTCCCAGTGGCCGTCGGCCGCGAACAGCACCTTGGGCGCGACCTGCGCGAACCGATCGACGACGGCCTCGATGCCCATCGGCGGCGCGCAGCTGGTGAAGATCGCCCCGCGCGCGGCGCACGCGAGCAGCACCACGACGGCCTCGACGCCGTTCGGCAGGTACGAGGCGACGCGATCGCCGGCGACGACGCCGAGCTCGTCGAGGACGCGCGCGCACCGGCCGACCAGCGTGCGCAGCTCGCGCCGCGTGATCCGGCGCTCCTGTTGGCGATCATCGACGGAGATCACGGCGACGGCATCGAGGTCGGCGTGCTCGAGCGCGTGCTCGGCGTAGTTGAGCGTGCCGCCGTCGAACCAGCGGGTCCTCGGCATCGGCGCGGCGCTCAGCGTCTCGCGTGCGGGTGTGGTGAACCGCAGCCCGCAAAATTCGGCGAGGAACGGCCAGAACGCGGCGGGCTCCTCGACCGACCACGCATGAACGTGCGCGTGCTCGTCGCCGGCCAGCCCGAACCGCGCTGCGGCCGCGGCACGAAAGCTCGCCATGGTGGTCGCGCGAACGACGGCTGGCGGCGGGGTGTAGAGTGGAGAAGGGCGCACGTTCCGATGGTACTGGAGAACGAGCTGCGAGGACCGATGAAGGACAACGGAACACCAACCACCGAGCAGCTGATCGAGATGTTCGAGCCGGAAGAACTCGCTGCGCATGCGCGCTCCGGCAATGCGCAACGAGCGCCAGCGGGTGGGCGTCATCACGTCGCTCGCCGATGCCGATGCGATGCTGCGCGATCGCTCCGCGCGTTCGTCGAGCGGTTCCCTGCCCTGCGGCTCGCGGGCGCCCCCCTCCACCGGCGCCCCATCCCGGCGTTCTCGGGATACGAGTCGGTGCCGGTGCGGATCCGGTAAGCTCGGCGAAGGTGTCGGGACCTCCGGACAACATCGCCGCGTGGCTGCTCGCCGAGGGCGCGCCCGACGCCATCGCGCTCGAGCTCGGCACCGAGCGCGTCACGTATGCGGCGCTGCGCGATCGCGTGCGCGCGGTCGCGGGCTTCGTCCATACGCGTCACGCCACGGCGACGCAGCGCCCGATCGTGCCGATCCTCGGCGAGACCTCGATCGAGCTCGTCGTGGCTTATCTCGGGGTGCTGCACGCGGGCGCCGTGCCCGCACCGATCGCCTCGCCTTCCGCGGAGGTCCTGCGCGGCATCCTCGAGGAGACCGGCGCACGGCTCACGCTCGTCGCCGGCCCGCCGCCGCGCGGGATCGAGCTCGGCGACGCGATCGTCGCGTGCCACCACGCCGCCGGCGCACCGCTGCCGCCGGTCGGCGTTCCACCGGACGAGCTCGCCTCCCTCATGTACACCTCGGGCTCCACCGGCCGCCCGCGCGGCGTGATGGTCTCGACGCGCAACCTGTGGTCGAACACGCGCGCGATCCTCGAGGCCGTCCCGCTCACGACCGCTGACCGCGTGCTCGTGACGCTGCCGCTCTACTACTGCTACGGCGCGTCGGTCATCCACACGCACCTGCGCGCGGGCGCGACCGTCGTGCTCACCACCGCGACGTTTCCCGCCGAGCTGCTGGCGGCGCTCTCCGACACCGCCGCGACCGGCTTGCCCGCGGTGCCGAGCATCATCCAGATGCTGCTCGCGCGCGGCGCGCTCGCCGGCACCGTGCTGCCGTCGCTGCGCTACGTGATGGTCTCCGGCGGGAAGCTCGCCGGCACCACCGTGCGCGAGCTGCGCGCCGCGCTCCCCGCGGCGCACGTCTACATCCGCTACGGCGTCACCGAGCTCACGGCCGCTGCTTCCTTCCTCCCTCCCGCTCGCCTCGACGACAAGCTCGGTTCGATCGGTCGCGGTGTTCCGGGCACTCCGCTCCGCGTCGAGCGCACCGACGGCACCGAGGTCGTCCCCGGCTCGGGCCAGGTCGGAGAGATCCTCGGGCGCGGCGACCACGTCACGCTGGGCTACTTCGCGGATCCCGACGAGACCGCGCGCGTCTTTCGCGGCGGCGCGTTCCACACGGGCGACGTCGCCACCGTCGACGCAGAAGGCTACATCACCATCGTCGGCCGCGAAAAAGAGTTCGTGAAGACGGGCGGCCACCGCGTCGCGCCGCAAGAGGTCGAGGAGGTCCTGATGCAGCTCGCGGGTGTCCACGCCACCGCGGTGTGCGGCGTCAGTCATCCGATGCGCGGCGAGGCGCTCGTCGCGGCGATCGTCCCGCGCGATGGCGCCGCGCTCACCGAAGCCGAGCTCCGCCGGCACTGCGCCGCGCTGCTGCCCGCGCACAAGGTGCCCGCGCAGTTCCGCATCGTCGCGGCGCTGCCGAAGAGGCCGAACGGCAAGCTCGATCGTCGCGCCCTCGCCGCCGCGATGAGCGATCGCGCGACGTGATCACGCACGCGCGACGCCCCCCGAAGCCACCGGACTCGGGATGCCGCGCGGCGGTGACCTCCGCGATCGAGCGCCGTGCTTCGTAGCGCTACGCGCCGCGGCTCGCCTTGAGCTGCGCGAGGAGCACCGCGGCGTCCTCGGGTGACAGCGCCGCGATCTCCGCCACCAGGTCGCCGCCGTTCTGCCGCGAATGCTCGCGCAGGATCGTGAGGCCGAGCCGGCCGGGCGTCGGCGCCTCGAGGAAGTCGCGATAGAGCAAGGAGACGCCGAGCTCGTCGTCGATCCGGCTCAGGATCGCGGCGGCGGTCAGCGAGTCGCCCCCGGCGGCGAAGAAGCTCTCGTCGACGGCGAAGGGAGCGCGGTCGAGCGCTTCCCCGAACATGCGGGCGATGGTGGCGAGAAAATTGGAGGTCATGAGGGATCCGAGCGATCGAGGCACTCGCGCAGGCGCGCGGCGGTCAGCGGCAGCACGTCACCGTGAAACAGCGCGAAGTGATGCGTCGGCATGCGCACCACCTCGACCGGACTTGCGACCGACTTCGACCAGCAATAGGTCTCGTCGACGAGCGTGTACTCGTGGCCGAGCGTGTCGTTCTCGCAGCGGAATAACGTGAGCGTGCGGTCGTACGGCTCGACCGGCATGCCGTAATCCCCGAGCGCGAGGATGTTGGCGCGAAACACGCGGAACATCGGCGCCGTCGCATCGTGGAACACGCCGTTCTGGACGAGCAGGCGCAACATCAGGTCGAGCCGTGATGGCGTCGAGCGCGGACGTTCGCGCATGAACGCCCGGAACACGGCTTCGCGATCGATCTTCACCCCTTGCTGGAACGCGAGGTGCTCCGCCGCTAGCGCGTTGTGGCGGTACAGCACCTCGACGGCCACCTCACGCGAGAAGGGCACGCCGTGCATCGCATCAGCCCGCTGCGTATCGAACAACACGAGCAGCGCGACCTCCGCGCCCTGCCGCCGCAGCTCGTGCGCCATGTGAAACGCGACCATCCCGCCGAGCGACCAGCCGCCGAGCAAGTACGGCCCCTCGGGCTGCGCGCGCAGGATCTCGGCGACGTAGCCGCGCGCGAGCGCCACGAGGTCGTTGAACGGCTCGCGCTCGCCGTCGATGCCCGGCGCCTGCACGCCGATGAACGTGCGGTCGCGATCGACGAGCGGCGCGATCTCCGAAAAACACCCGACCGCGCCGGAGCCCGGATGCACGCAGTAGAACGGGCGCTTCTTGCCCGTGTGCAACCGCACGAGGCTCGCGTGGAACGGATTGTCCGTCGCGGCGGGCGCCGGCCTGTCTTCCTGTGCCAGCAACGCGAGCAGCTCGCGCTTGACCGCCTCCGGATCCATACATCGACATTCGGCGCCTGGGCCGCGGGAGTCAAGGCTACTGGATCGTCACCGGGAACAGCGCGACGTCATTGTCGTAGCGCGACTCGGTGATCGTACGCTCGGTGTTGAGCTCGACGCGCAGCATGTACGAGCCGGGCGCGACGTCGGTGATGTCGATGAACTGGCAGTCCAGGCTCGACGCGTAGATGTCGGCCCAGCCCGGCGAGAGACCTTGCGTCGAGCAGTCGAAGCTCGGCGTCGACGCGCCCTCCCCGACCATGCGATCGTCGCGCAAGCAGAACGACTGCTTGTGCCCGACGGCCATGACGTTGCCCGCCCCGTCGAGCAGCTCGTAGTTGGCGAAGTCGACGTAGTGATAGTGCATGTGGCAGGAGTCGTACTCCCACTGCGCGAGGTCAGGATCCGGTGCGCCGAGGGTGAGCGGCGCATCGCCCTGGTTGACGACCATCGTGTCGAACCGCAGCAGCCGCCGCAGGCCCGGTTGCGAGAGGCACTCGTTGAGCACGCACGCGCTGCCACCGAAGGCTTCACGGCTCTGGAAGATGCTCGCGGCCATCTGCGTGTAGCCGAGGGTGAGATCGGGGAGCGGTGGTGCGTCGATCGCAGCATCGATGGCAGCATCGACCGGCGCGTCGATCGGACCATCGATCGGGCCGTCGACGACGGTGTCGGCCGGAGGCGTCGGGGCATCTACGCGCGCGCTCGTGTCGTCACAGGCAACGTACGTGATCGCGATGAGTGCCAACCAGCACCGCATGCTGCCCCGCCTTGCAGCCCGCGCACCACGCGCGACCCGACGCGATTCGCGGGCGGTCCCCGTCGCGACGCGCGCGGGGCTCTCCGCGTGACCGATCCGCCGAGCGCTACTTCACCGCGGTCAGCGAACCTTGCTCGACGTACTGGCCGGGGACGTAGTAGCCCCACATACCGAGCTTGTCGCCGTTGCAGGCGAGCTCGTAGATCGAATCGACGCAGCCGCCGTTCGCCTCACGCAGCCGAGCGATCACGGTGCGCCGCCCGTTGCGATCGCCCTGGCGGTACAGGTCGTAGCGGCAGGTCTCCGGCCACTCGACCGCGTTGGCGACGAGCGTCCCGACCTTCGCGCCCAGCGGACCGGGGCCGAGGTCGACCGTCATGTCGTTGCGCCAGTGCATCGGGATGTTGAACTGGTAGGTCTGGCCGCGCCACCGCCGGGGCGGCGGAGGGGGCTGCTTCTCGCCCTCGGGCGGCGGCTGGCAGCCGGCGGCGAGGGCTTCGAGCGAGGTCCGCTTGGCGGGCGCGATCTCGATGCGCACCACCTCGACGCCGTCGCTGCGCGGGTCACCACCGGTGCGATCGAGCGTGTCGGCCGGGACCATCGCCAGCGCGCCTCGGTCCTCGTCGAGGAACGCGTAGGGTACGCGCCTCGCGTAGTGGGTCGCAGGCTCGCGCCACTCGACGACACGCCCACCACCATCGACCTGGATCGACGACCACGTCGCGTAGGGATGCGTGGTCACCAGCTCGTCCAGCCTTACGCCCGCGCGCAGGCGCTCGGGGGTGAGCGTCGTGTACTTCTGGTGGTCGACGATCACGTCGATCTCGCGCTCACCGATCTTCTCGACACGGGGCACGTGCTCCGGCTCGTCGACGGGCGGGTCGCCGCAGCCGACCCAGGCGGCGAGCACGACGACCAACGTCCCACGCATCACACGGATCGACTGCCACGGAGCGGCCGGGGTTGCCACCCTCTATTCGGCGGGCCGCGACCCGTTTACGATGGGCTGATGTACCGCGCCGGGTGGATCGCGCTGATGCTCGCCGCGTGCGGCGGTGACCCACCGGACGGCGGGCCGGCCCCGGACGCCGCAGGCGATGCCGCGCCACCACTCCCCGATGGCATGATGGGCGTGCCCTCGATCGAAGGCACGCCGGTCATGACGTTCGAGACCACGGCGTGCGAGACCGCCGTCGTGCTCGCGCTGTCGCGCCAGATCGCCGACGAGGTCAACTGCCTCATGCCCGGCCAGCTCGTGACGTTCGACGAGACCGCCGAGATCGAGTTCACCGGCAGCGCGGTGCTGCCGTACGTGTCGGCGGCCGCGCGCGACGACCTCTACGCCGCGACCGCCGGCGCCGGCATGACGCTGCGCGTGACCAGCGCGTTCCGCACCGTCGTGCAGCAATATCTCTTGTATCGCTGGTTCCAGCTCGGGCGCTGCAACATCCCCGCGGCCGCGGTGCCCGGCAACTCGAACCACGAGAGCGGCCGCGCGCTCGACGTCTCCAACTACAACGCGTGGATCAGCCGCCTCGGCCAGCACGGGTGGTCGCACAACGTGCCCGGCGATCCGGTGCACTTCGAGCACCTGTCGTCGCCCGACATCCGCGGCGCCGACGTGCTCGCGTTCCAGCGCCTGTGGAACCGCAACGCGCCCGACGACCAGATCTCCGAGGACGGTGCTTACGGTCCCGACACGCGCGCCCGGATCGAACGCGCGCCTGCCGAGGGGTTCGGCATCGGAGCGTCGTGCGCAAGCCCCGGCATTGCCGGGGCGCGCAGCACCGCCGAAGACGGTGCGGAGGTAGATGCCGCGCGGCTAGTAGCGCCGGTACGCGTTGAACATCATGTCGATGCGGGCGGCCTGGCCGGCGGTGAAGCTGTTGACGCAGCTGTCGTCGGCGGAGGTCATGTAGTTGTGGACGGGGTCCCCACCCTCCCCGCAGGTGTCGCGCCCCACGGGGCAGCCGAATGCGGGCATTGAGGTCGCCGGCGTGTCGTCGACGTAGTCGCCGTTGAGCGAGTCGCACTCGGCTTGATACGTGTGATAGAGGCCGAGCCAGTGGCCGACCTGGTGCACCGCCTGGTCGCCCTGGTCATACGGCGCGGCGCCACCGCCGGGCAGCACGGAGTGCACGAGGACGACACCGTCCTTGATCGGCGCGGCCTTCGTGGCCACGGGGAGCGTCGCGTAGCCGGAGAAGCCGTGGCCGGGGTCGGCGATGTAGATGTTCAGATCGCGCGCGGTGCCCCGGCGGAGCGCGGCCTTCGCCTGCACCTCGACCTCACTGCCCTGCTCGAGCCGGTACCAGGTCGGGCTCGTCGTCGTGTCGACGCCCATCAGCTTGAACCGCCAGCCGGTCTGCGCGAACGCGTTGTCGAGCACGGTCAGCTGCGCCTCGATGTCCTCGCGCGGGACATCGCCGTTCGTCCGCCCCGGGGCGGTGCGGATCACGTGGACATACACGTTGATCGTGCCGCCCCGGACGTCGACCTGGTGCGCCGACGGAATCTTCGAGGCCTCGAGCTCGACCGCGAGCTTGCCGCCATCCGTCGGCTCGTGGGTGCCGCAGAACAAGGTCGGCTCGGCCTCCTCGTACGCCTCGACGGCTTCGGCTTGGCAGGCGGACAACGCCCCGACCGCGCCAACGCCCGCGAGGATGGAGAGGACAACCCGACGCATGGTCGGGAGGGAGTGCACGGGGTGTTCCAGGCGGAAGCGCCACTAACGCCGCGGAATCCCGGGAAGCGACGTGCGGCGCGGGCGTCTCAGCCGGCTAGAGGAATCGCCGGACGGCAGCCACGGATGGTGGCAGCTCGCGTGGCCGTGGTAGGGTCCGCACCGTCCGTTATGTTCAGGATTCGCCAATCGTATCGAGAGGATGTCGACCAGGTACTGGGGGTCGCGGAGCATCTCGACACGGTCAACCTGCCCGCGGAGCGTGGCCACATCGAGGCCATCCTCGACACGTCCGAGAAGTCGTTCGCCGCCGAGCTCCCCGTCCCCGATCGGGAGTTCCTGTTCGTGCTCGAGGACCTCGACAAGAAGCGGGTCATCGGCACGTCCATGATCTACGCGCAGCACGGGACGCGGCGCGCCCCGCACATCTTCTTCCGCGTCGAGAACGACGAGCGCTACTCGGTCACCCTCGACAAGCACTTCATCCACCGCACGCTGCGCATCGGCTACAACTACAACGGCCCGACGGAGATCGGCGGGTTGATCCTGTTGCCCGAGTACCGGCGCAACACCGACGCCCTCGGCAAGGCGCTGTCGTACGTCCGGTTCCTCTACATGCGGATGCACCGAGAGCTGTTCCGCGACGAGGTGCTCTCGGAGCTGCTGCCGCCGCTCGAGCTCGACGGGACGTCGCGCCTGTGGGAGGCGCTCGGGCGCAAGTTCACCGGCCTCAGCTATCAGGAAGCGGATCTCCTGTCGAAAGACAACAAGGAGTTCATCCACGCCTTGTTCCCCGACGATCCGATCCACACGGAGCTGTTGCCCGAGGACGTGCAGAAGATCATCGGGCAGGTCGGGCAGGAGACGCGTGCCGTCGAGTCGATGCTGCGCAGGATCGGCTTCTCGTACGCGGGTCAGATCGATCCGTTCGACGGCGGGCCCCACTTCGTCGCGAAGACCGACGAGATCACGGTCGTGCGCGACGCCGCGGAGCTGATCGTGAAGACGGTCGCCGAGGCCGACGGCGAGCGCCCGTGGGCGATCATCGGCGTCGAAGCGGCAGGGCGCCCGCAATTTCGCGCGATCAGCGCGCGCGTGATCCCGATGGAGGACGGTGCGGTCGGCCTCACCGCCGACGCGCAACAGCGGCTCGGGATCGAGGACGGCCAGAAGGTATGGCTCTGCTTCGGATGATGCCGATCGCGCTGGCCGCCTGCGGCCACGCAGGAGCCGAGCCGCCCGTCGAGCAGCCGGTGACCTCCGGGATCGCAGCGCCCGCGGAGTGGCAAGCGTTGCCCGAGGTCGCGCGCGCGGCGGCAGCCGCTGCCAAGGGGCCGGGGGTCGCCGTCGACGGCGTCGAGGCGTGGGGCGAGCGCTCGCGCGGCTGCTACGCCGTGTGGATCGCGATGCACGGCGACGGTGCGTCGGCGACCGCGGTGCTCGCCGGGCTCGCCAGCGAGGGGCTCACGACGCGCGACGTGGTGACGCCGCCCGCGCCGCAGGACGGGCTCGTCACGCTCGCGTTCAGCAAGGGCAGCTACGAGGGCCGGCTGCGCGCGCGCGTGGCGGCCGGCAAGGTCACGGCGCTCGCGTGCTTCGCCAACGATCGCGAGCCGCGCTCGTGCGACGCGTCGTGCACGGCGCTGCTCGGAGGGATCCCGTGAAGCGCCTCGCCGGTGCGCTCGTGCTCGTCGCGTCGGTCGCGCACGCCTCACCCACGCCGCTCGTGATGCCGCCCGCCGACTGGCAGGAGGATCCGGAAGCCTCGTCGGCGCTGTCGGTCCGCGCGGCGCAGACGCACCCGCTCGGAGACGTCGCCGCGTCGACAGCGGCGAAGGCCTACGTCCCGGCGGGCAAGGGCATCGCGCTCTACGTCACGCGCGCGAGCGCCGAGACCGCTGGCGCCCACGGTCCGCCCGCGCGCGCGGCGCTCGATGCGTTCCTCGCCGCGCCCGAGCGCGCGAAGGGGCTCGGCGCGACGGTCACCGTCGGGGACAAGCAGGACACCGTCGACGCGCAGCAGCGCGTGCTGACGCTCGCATGGACCGACACCGCGCAGGGCATCACGACGACGGGCCGGCTCGTGATCGCGGCGAACAAGGTCGGCCTCGTCGCGGTGACCGGCGAGTGCATCGCCAGCGCGGAGGTCGCGCCCGCGCTCACGGACGCGTGCAAGCAGGCGCTCGCCACGCTCGACACCGGCATCCCCGTCGCGGACCGCGTCGCGATCGTCGTCGCCGATGCGGCCGCGCCTGCGCCGGCGGCCGCACCGCCTGCTCCGAGCGCGGAGCCGCGGATGCAGCAGGAGCCCGCGCGGCTCGAGGACGGCGATCGGCTCCGCATGATCCCCGTGGCCGTGAGCAGCTCGCGCGAGTCGGATCGCCGTCCGGTCTACGTCGGCGCCGGCATCGTGGTGCTCGCGCTGATGTTCTGGTGGAACCGGCGCCGCCGCGACGAGATCGACCGCGCACAGGCTCGCGAAGAAGGCCGTGACGCGAGCCCGCCGAGCGACGATGATGCCGACGATCTCCGCGCCGCCGCCCGCGGGGACTCGCCGAAAGACGAGGACGCATGAGTGAGGAAGTGACCGCCGGCTCCGCCGAGCCGATCCTGATCGTCGACGACGAGAAGAACATCCGGCGCACGCTGCGCATGGTGCTCGAGAGCGAAGGTCATGTCGTGCACGAGGCCGGCTCGATCGCGGAAGCCGAGGGCGTGCTCGGGCGCGAGGCGATCGACTTGATCCTCCTCGACGTCAAGCTCGGCGATGACAACGGCCTCGAGCTGCTGCGCACCCTCAAGGCGCGCGGCGAGGACGGCATGTCGTCGCGCACGTCGGAGATCCCGGTCGTCATGATCTCGGGGCACGCGACGATCGAGGACGCGGTCGCCGCGACGCGGCTCGGCGCCTTCGACTTCATGGAGAAGCCGCTCGATCGCAACCGCGTCGTCGTCACGGCACGCAACGCGCTCGAGCGCCGCAAGATGTGGCGCGAGGTGCACGACCTGCGGCGCGCCGTCGACGCGCGCTGGGAGCTGCTCGGCAACACGGCGGTGTTACAGGACCTCAAGCGCCAGATCGCGAAGGTCGCGCCGACGCGCAGCCGCGTGCTGATCACCGGCGACAGCGGCACCGGCAAGGAGCTGATCGCACGCGCGATCCACCGCAACAGCGCGGTCAGCGCGGGGCCGTTCGTGAAGGTGAACTGCGCCGCGATCCCGCCCGAGCTGATCGAGAGCGAGCTGTTCGGCCACGAGCGCGGTGCGTTCACCGGCGCGGTCGCGAAGAAGCGCGGCCTGTTCGAGGTCGCCGACGGCGGCACGATGTTCCTCGACGAGATCGGCGACATGGCGCTGCCGGCGCAGGCCAAGGTGCTGCGCGTGCTGCAGACCGGCGAGTTCACGCGCGTCGGCGGCGAGAAGAGCATGCGCACCGAGTGCCGCGTGGTCGCCGCCACCAACCGCGACCTCGAACAGATGGTCAAGGATGGCCAGTTCCGCGAGGACCTCTACTTCCGGCTCAACGTGGTGCCGATCCGATCGCCCGATCTGAAGGAGCGCCCCGACGACATCCCGTTGCTCGTCGAGTCGTTCGTGCGCGAGTGCTGCGACGAGAACGGCCTCGGCTACAAGCCGGTCGACGAGCCGGTGCTCGATCGCCTGAAGCAGTACGACTGGCCGGGCAACGTGCGCGAGCTGCGCAACGTCGTCGAGCGCCTCGTCATCATGTCCGACGAGGTGATCCGCGAGAAGGATCTGCCGCCGTACCTCGGTGGGCCGCGCGCACATGCGCGCACGCAAACCGGGCCGCAAACGGCGATCGACCTCGGCCGCTACGCCGGCAAGAGCCTGCGCGAGTTCCGCGAGGAGGTCGAGTCGGAGTTCATTCGCATCCGGCTCGCGGAGTTCGAGTGGAACATCTCGCGCACCGCGCAGGCGCTCGGCATCGAGCGGACGAATCTTCACAAGAAGCTACGCGCCCTCGGCATCCATCGCGGCGAGGGCACCGGAGGATCGGACAATGACTAAGCTCGGTCTCGTGTTCGTCGCCCTGACCACCGTCGCGTGCGGCAACGGGGACAAGAAGGCAAGTCGCGCCGCAGCCGCGAAGCCGGTCGACGTCGCGGCTGTCAACGCGCTCGTGCCCGCCTCGCTCAAGGACAAGCTCGTGTTCGAGGAGCAGAAGGTCGTCGAGGACCGCGGGCGTCGCAAGACGACGTACACGGTCGCCGCCCCGAAGGGCTGGACCCAGGAGCAGAAGTCCTTCGCGACGCTGCGGCCGCCCGCGGAGCTCGGCCGCATGACCGAGTTCTCGGTCGGGACCAACTGCGACGGCGCGTGCGAGCCCAAGGACTGGGCCGCGACGGTCGAGAAGGCGTACAGCAACCAGCTGTCCGGCAAGGTGCTCAAGGACGAGAAGGCGCCGGGCCAGCGCACGATCATCACCGAGATGAACGGCGGCGCCGTGTTCGTCGTCCGTGCGTGGTGGACGGACGGGGACAAGCGGTACTCGCACTGCGGCGGCTATCTCGACGAGCAGCTCAAGGACGCCGCGGCCGCGATCGAGAAGGCGTGCGAGTCGATCACCGTCACCGAGGAGTGAGAGCCCTCGCGATCGTCGCGCTGTCGGCGAGCCTCGCCGCAGCCGACCCGTTGATCGACGCGCTCGCGACCGATGATCCGCGCGCGATCGCCGACGCCGTCGCGGCGATCGAGCGCGCACCGACGACACCCGAGCTCGCGGATGCGTTGTTCGCAGCCGGGCGCGCGGCCGAAGATCGGTTGCTCGATCCGTCGCGTGCGCTCGCGATCTACGAGCGCATCCTGCGCGACGTGCCCGACGCACGGGTGGCGACGGCGGCGCAGCGGCGCGCGGCGCGCTTGCGCGGTGACGTCGGTGCGCATGGCGAGCATGCGCGCCTCGCGGCCGAGCTCGCGCAGCTGATCGCGGCCTCCGACGAGCTGCCGCGCGAGGACGTCGTGCGTCGCGCCCGCGCCCTCGCCGACGCGCCCTGGCCCCGCGCCGCGGACGCCGTGC
>DATLHR010000130.1:0-3241 GCA_035539815.1 Kofleriaceae bacterium | reverse complement strand
GGCCTAAGTATGCATAATCATTGTCCCCTTTGACATGGCCGTCGCAAGTGATATCAGGCGTTTGCGCCTCACTCATCGGCGTACTCCCGCAGCCGAACTGTGGCCGCTCGCACGCCCGGGCTCGCCTGTTCACGCGCGATCGACTGCTCGGTGACGCCGAACAACCACGCCACCATCGAGGCGGACAACCCATCGGGGTAGTCCTCGACCACGTCGAGCGAGCACGTGTACGGCATCCGATGCATGAGCTCGAGCGCGTCATCGATCCACACCTGCACGATCGCCTCTGCGGCGGATGACGCCAGCCCCGGACGCCGTCCGTCGATCGTTCGTCCCTCCGACGCTCGATTCAAGCGCAGCGACGTCGGACGGGCGTCCCTTCCCGTTCGCGGCTTCGCTCGAGCGACCTCGAGCAGCAGGTGGTGCCTGCAGCTCGCCCACGGGCAGGGCCTCGCCTCCATGCCCCGAGCGCACTCGGCTCGCGTGCGCGGCCTCGGGACCTCGAGCATCGAGTCCACCGTGCTCGGCGGCGTGCTGGTTTGCGGCGTGGCTTGCGGCTGCGAGTCCGCCATGGACCTCGCACCGGCGGACGGTCCATCCGCAGCGTCGACACCAGCGCGCGTGGACGACACCCGCACAGGGGGAGTCTGGCAGGTAGCTACCACACCGGTCGTCGCGTTCGGCGCATGCGCGCTCGAGGATGTCGGCGGCGCGCTCGAGCGCGGCGAGCTCGGCTCGGCGGACCTCGAGCTCGACCCGCAGCTCGCGAACAGCGATAGCTGGACCGGAGCGGAGACTCCGCGCCCTGAAGCGGTCATGCCGCGCCACGGCGCCTCGCGCGCTCGTCGGTCGCCGTCATGATCTTCGACTTGCGCTTCGGCTCGGTCGCCTTCGCTCCGTCGGCCTCGGCGCCCCATGCCGACCATCCGTCCCTCGCGTATCGCGAGTAGAGCTCGAGACGCGGGCCGCCGCAGTGCTTCTCGATCACCTGGTACAGCTCGTCGGGCTTGCGGCTGTGCTCGCGAGGCATCTCGATCACCTTGTCGGCGAGCCACGTCGTGACCTCGTTCAGCGTGTGAACAGGGTTGCCGCGCGAGAGGATCGCGACGTGCTCGGTGCGGCCGCGCGGCCACGTGCCCATGCCCATCCTCGACTTCACGATGGTGAGCTGCGTGCGGAAGGTCCATCCGCCCGCTCGAGCGATGTCACCTACAGCGAGGAGGAATGCGTTCGTGTAGCAGAGGAATAGAATGGCGTCGTTCGCCATGCGCGAGGGCAGCTCGGCGTGCAGCCGCACGATCTCGTCGAGGGGCTGCCCCGGATATGGGATGTGCCCACGCGATCCATCGTGCTGATCGCTGTTGTCGTACGGCCAGGCCGGATCGGAGAGCGCGACGCCGAATCCCGAGGTGAGCATCCCGATCGTCGGCACCTGCCCATCGTTGATCTTGCGCACCACTTCGCGCTTCTGCCGCTGCTTGATCAACGACCGCACCTTGCCGGCCCTGACGTCGCCGTTGCCCTTGGTGACCTGCTCGAACACCTCGCGCTGAGCGCTCGCGTCGTCGGCCTTCGCGAACACGGCGCCGGTACTCACCTTGATCCGGCCCGCGCGCACTGCCTCGACAACCTCCGGGACCGCGGTGTTCTTGACTCGCACCGCGTCCCTGACCGAGCGCTCCGACACGCCGAGCAGCTCGGCCGCCTGGGCTTGGGTGAGGACCGGCAAATTTGCCGCTCCTCGCGAGTGCTGGTTTGCACCGTGCTCGAGCGTCGCCAGGTCCGCTGCGGCGATCGCGCGCTGCGACTCGTCGAGGTGCCGACGTGCCAGGTTGACCGCGATCACGTGGCGGATGTGCTGGCCTGGCGCGACGTGGATGATCTTCGTGCGCGGCTCGATGCCGAGCTCCTCGCATGCGCGCAAGCGTGAGCATCCATCGATCACCGGATTGCCCGGCTCGTCGAGGAGCTCGACGTCGAGCTGCTGTCCGTCGCGCCGCATCGACTCGACGAGCTCGCGGTACTGCTTCTCGGGCGTGGGGAATAGGCGCGCGGCGGGGTGCACCTTGTAGACGCGCCCTCCGCACGTGATCGTCTCGCCGGTACGCATGATCATCGCCGGCTGCGCGGCACTCTCGAGCGCCGCGGTGTGCGCCTCGCGGTCCTCGCGCATGCGACGTGAAAACGAGCGCTCCTCGTCGCTGCGGATCTCGTCCTCGTGCGGGTCGTTGTCCTCGAGCTCCTCGTCGGACTTCCATGCTGGGTCGTTGACCATCCGGTTGAGCACCTTCGACCACGCGTAGTGAGGGCCGTTGTGGTCGTTGCGGCCCTCGCATCGGTTCTCACGGTCGTCGTCGCCGATGAAGGTGGCCCCGCACTCCCACCGCGCGTCGGAGTCGGCCTCGCTCACCCATCCCGCCGCGTTGTGGTGATCGCCTTCATGTCCTGCGACCTTGCTGCACGCATGTCCGGCCGCGTCGGTGGCCACGCACGGATCGATCCCCCACGTGATCGCCCCGTTGGAGTGAGGCTCGCCGCGTGCGACATGCCCCTCGTCGAGCCCGCAGGGCTTACCGCGCCGCGCAGGCGCTCCGCAGGTGCTAGCCGCGGCGACGATCGGGCCCGCTTCGGTCCACTCGGACTGGCGCTTACCGCGCGCGAACACCGTCACCGTGATCTGACCGCCGGCGCTGGCGTCACCCCACGTCGCGTGCTGCGCGGACTTCGTGCCTCGCGCGGCTGTCGAATGCGCCGCTGCGTGACCGCGCTCGAGCACGCACACCAGCGCGCCGCCGCTCACCTTCGCGCCGCACGTTGGGGCGTTCTTCGCCTTCGCTTTCGTAGCCATCACTTCCTCCTGCGCTTTCGCTTCGTGCGCTTCTGTTGCTGGTCGCGCCTCTTCGCCTGCGCTTGCTCGAAGAAGCTCGTGCGCTCGCCGCCGGGCGCGTGGACGAAGTTCCAGTGCGTTGGCAGCGCGAACGAGAACGGACGCTCGTTCGCGTCACCGCGCGTGCCGACGACGAACGCTCGGCGGCGGTACTGCGGCACGCCGTAGTTGACTGCGTCGAGTACGTTCGCCGTGACCGTGAACCCGGCCGCGTGCGCGCGTCGCACAAGCTCCTCGAACAGCGGGGCGAACTTCGCCTCGGTGAGGAGCGGCGGGACATTCTCCATCATGAAGACGTCGGCGCCGAGCTCGTCGGCGAGCCGCACGAACTCGAGCACGAGGTTGTTGCGTGGG
>DATLHR010000129.1:0-6399 GCA_035539815.1 Kofleriaceae bacterium | reverse complement strand
GGAGTTTCGTCCTCGCCGAGCACGAGCTGGTTATCGATCTCCCGATCTTCGGCCAACGCTTCGAGATAGCTCTTGATTTCAGGCATCGCCGCGACGATGCGCGCCACGTACTCGCGGGCGAGGAACAGCACGGTCGCGGGCACGCGGAGGCTCCCACCGGCGACGAAGAAGAACGAGTTGCCGGGCTCGCCCTCGCGGATCACGAGCGCACCGACGGGCAGCCGGCGCAGCACGAGCGTCGAGAGCACGCGCTTGAACGCCGCCTCCGACAGCGACGACAGCAGCGGGATCGGGTGCACCGCCTCGGGAAAATCCTTGAACTGATCCGTCGCGTGCTCGGCGCGGTGAAGCGCGACCGCGACCGCGTCGGCCGGCGCGGCCTCGCGCACGTCCGGCACGGTGATCGGCAGCGTGTCGACGGGGAGCGCGACGCGCGCGGCGACCTTGCCGAGCAGCTCGGATTCGGAGCCGTAGCTCACGACGAGCGCGGCCGTCAGATCGCTCGCATCCGCGCCGTGCGCCTCGAGGACGCGTGCGCACACGAGCGCGGCCAGGGGATGTCCTGACTTCAGGCAGTACCACGCGGTCGCGCGATAGACGTTCGCGGCGCCCGGGTTGGCGAGGGCGAGCGCGCAATCGGCGACCCGGATGCGTGCGTCGTAGTCCAGCGGCGCTGCCGCGACGATCGCGTCGTAGAGACGAAGTGCGGGGAGGTGTTGTCCCTGCGCGTACAGCGCCGCGGCGCTCCTGCGCACGTCACCCAGCGAAACCATGAGGGCTACGGTACACGATCGATCGAAGCCTCGTTTGCAGCCCGCTCCGATCGGGCCCTATTATCCGGCGGTCGGGCTTCGCTCACCGACGCAGAGGGACCGTGAAGAAATGCGCTAGCTGCACCAAGGACCTGCCCGACGCGGCGCTGCACTGCGTGTTCTGCGGCGCCAAACAGGCTCCCGCACCCGCCGTCTCCGCGGCGGCGAACGCGAAGACCGTGATGGGGTACGGCGGGCAAGAGCTCGACGCGCTGCGCGCACAAGCCGCCGCCGCGAATGCCGCGCGCGCAGGTGCGCCGGCAAATCTCCCGGCGGCCGCGCCGTACAGCGCGCCCCAGCCCGGCTACGCGCCCGCGGCGAAGGCCGCGACGCCCGACGCACGCCCGAGCTCGCCGTCGAGCGGCTACGGCGGCGCTCCGGCTGGAGGTGGCTACAGCCCGCCCGCGGCCGGTGGCTACAACCCGCCCGCGGCCGGCGGCTACACCCCGCCCTCCGGCGGTGGGTACGGCGGCGCTCCGTCGGGCGCTGGCTACAACCAACCGCAGGGTGGCTACCCGCAGCCGGGCGGCTACAACCCGCAGCCCGTGCAGCCGGTCGCGCCGATCCCGTCGGCGCAGCCGCCCTATCTCGCCTCGCAGACCGCGGCGCGCGCGGGCCGGCCGATCGAGCCGTGGAAAGACACGCTGCGCGTGATGATGTTCGTGTGGGGCGGGCTGCTGCTGCTCGCGTTCGTCGCCCCGCTCTCGCTCGATCCCATGGCGTTCAGCTGGGACACGATCATCAACGGCGAAGGCAAGCAGAAGCTCGGCCCGCTGCTCGTCGCGGCGGTCGGTCTTCTCAGCATCGTCATCGGAGCGATCCCGATGGCGTCCCCCGCGCGCGGTGCGCTCGCGGCGGTGCTGGGGCTCGCCGGCATCTTCGTCCCCGTCTTCCTCGACGGCATGCCGCCATGGCAAGTGCTCGTCACCATGGCCGGCATGGTCGTGCTCGTGCCGAGCCTGCTCGTCCGCAACGAGTACCGCGACGCGTCGCTCGCGCGCATCCTCGTCACCGCCGGTGTCGTCGCGGTGCTGGCGCCATTGCTGATCCCGACGAATGGGAACGTCCCCCTCGCGGGGCAGTTCCAGGCGGTCCTCGATGCCGAGGGTCAGTGGAAGATCGTCAACCTCGTCTCGTTCCTCCTGATCGTCGTGGTCGCGCTCTCGCTCCTCGCGTGGCTGCCGTCGCCGTCGAGCGGTGCGTCCAAGCCGCTCGCGTGGGCGCTGATCATGTGGCCGCTGCTGATCGTGGGCTCGACCCTGTTCCTCGACGGTGGCATCGATCCGACCAAGTCGCCGGCGTCGGCGCTGCTCTGGGTGATCGGCGCCAAGGGAGCCGCCATCGGAAGCGGCTTCCTGGCGATCGCCAGCTGGGGCATCGCGACCTTGATCGGCAAGCAGCTCGAGTAATGGGCGAGCGCCGCGAGCTCGTCATCGGCCGCACGGTCCTCGGCCGCCCGATCGAGGCCGTGTGCTTCGAGCCGCCGAGCTACGCGAAGCCGCGCCCGACCGCGCTGCTGTTCGCGGCGATCCACGGCGACGAGCCGGCCTCGCAGCTGATGCTCGAGCGGCTCGCCGACGAGCTCGTCGAGCGTCCGCCGGGGCGCGAGACGTGGATCGTGCCGTGCGTGAACGTCGACGGCATCCTCGCCGGCACCCGCAACAACGCCAACGACGTCGATCTCAATCGCAACTTCGCCTCCGCGTCATGGGGCACCCAGCGCAGGCCCGGCTACAACCCGGGCAAGGCCGCCGAAGATCAACCCGAGACCCAGGCGCTCGTCGCCTTGATCGATCACATCAAGCCGCACCGCATCGTCACCGTGCACGCGACGTATCGCATGGTGAACTGGGACGGCAGCGGCGAGCAGCTCGCGCGCGAGATGTCCGATCGGTGCGGGTATCCCGCCCAGGGCGACATGGGCTACCCGACGCCGGGCTCGTTCGGCGCGAAGTACGGCACCGAGCAGGGCCTCGAGGTGATCACGCTCGAGAGCCCGTACCTCGTCGTCGACGAGCGCGCGTGGCTCGAGACGCGCAGCGCGCTGCGCTGGTGCGTCGACCTCCCGGACTGAGCCGGCGCACCAACGCGAGAACTTGTCGCGGCTGTGACGGCTTGTCACACTGCTCGCGATGAGCGCCCCGTGGTCGGTCGGGCTGGATCTGCGCGTGCTGCGGCACGTGCGGGGCGTGCTGCGCCGGCGCGGGCTCGAGCTGGTGCTCGTCGAGGAGCGGCCGGCGCACGCGGCGGCCTATGCGCCGCTCGATGGGTCGGATGGCGCCGGGCTCGCGGTGATCGCGCCCGAGCTCGGCGCGGCCGAGGGGGCCCTGATCGAGAGCATGCTCGGCGAAGCCGCGAACGATGTGGCCGCCGCGTTGCGCGAACGTCGCGAGGGAGCCGCGCGCTCGCCGTGGGGAACGGAGCCGCCCGGCCGGCGCACGAGCTACCACGGCATCATCGGTGGCGCGCCGATCATGCAGGAGCTGTACGTGCTGCTCGGGCGCGTGTCGCCGTCGGACTCGACCGTGCTGATCCAGGGCGAGAACGGGACCGGCAAGGAGCTCGTCGCGCGCGCGATCCACGAGGGCAGTGATCGACGCGACCGCAAGTTCGTGGTGACCAACTGCTCCGCGTTCAACGACAACCTGCTCGACTCCGAGCTGTTCGGTCACAAGCGCGGCGCATTCACCGGCGCGGTCGCCGACAAGCAGGGCCTGTTCGAGATCGCCGACGCGGGCACGTTCTTCCTCGACGAGATCGGCGACATGTCGCCCGCACTGCAGGTCAAGGTCCTGCGCGTGCTGCAAGAGGGCACGTTCAACCGCGTCGGTGACACGGAGACCCGCATGGTCGACGTGCGCATCATCGCCGCCACCAACCGTGATCTGTCGGCGATGGTCGCCGCCGGCCAGTTCCGCGAAGATCTCTTCTATCGCATCCACGTCATCAACGTGACCGTGCCCGCGCTGCGCGAGCGCCGCGAGGACATCCCGCTGCTGATCGAGCACTTCCTCGCGCGCCATCGCCGCACGCGCACCAAGCGGCTCGCGCCTGCGTGCAGCGCGCGCATGCTCGTCTATCCGTGGCCTGGCAACGTGCGCGAGCTCGAGAACGAGATCGAACGCCTCGTCGTGCTGTCGGGCGACGAGCCGATGATCGGCGCCGAGCTGCTGTCACCGCGCATCCGTCAGTGGGAGCCCTCGGACGGCGACGCCGTCGACGCCGGTCCTGACTCGCTGCCCGCCGCCGTCGAAGCGCTCGAGCGGCGCATGATCGGCGCGGCGATGCGCCGGCACCGCGGCAACAAGACCCGCGCCGCCGAGGAGCTGAAGGTCTCGCGTCGCAACTTGATCCGGCTCGTCCAGAAGTACGAGCTCGAGTAGCGCTACCACGTCATCCCGACGGTGGCGCCCATGCGGTTGTTGCCCTCGGTGTCCGGCACGTAGAAGAAGTGGAGCGGCACGCTGATCTTGCCGACCTGCGGCGTCCAGCCGGCCGCGGCGATCATGTGCGACACCGACTCGGGATCCGGGGTGAGGTTGACGCCGACGCCGAGCTGGAAGCTGCGGTTGAACTCGAAGCCGATCAGGCCGCTGGCCGCGGGGATGAACTTGCTCTGCTCGAGGCCGGCGACCGTGACGTTGCCGACCATCAGCACGTTGAGCCAGGAGTGGCCGACGATGCGATAGAAGCCCTCGTAGCCGAGGAGCATCATGTTCGGTGACTTCAGCCCGAACTCGTCCTTGAGCGAGCCGCCGTTCTCCCGCGTGCCCATCTTGTCGTAGTTCTGGATGTAGGTCCAACCGAGCCGGAAGCCGTGCTGGAAGCGGCGCCCCGCCGGCGCACCCCACGCGCCTTCGCCATCGACGGAATCCGTCGCGGTCGCCGACAGCGTGGTCTCGCGCGAGGGCTCGGCGTAGGCGACGACCGGCGCCGGCTGGATTGCAGGTGCCGGCTGGACCGCAGGTACCGGCTGGATCGCAGCTGTCGATGGGCTCGGGGCGATCGTGCACGGAGCCAGGCAATCGTTGGCGCCGGGCTGGGCGGCGGCGACACCGGCGAGAGAGGAAGCGAGGAGGAGCGCGAGAGCAGTGGTCGTCTTGGTCATGGGCTCAAGGTGCAGCGACGCCGCGTGAGATGTCGTCGGTGCCCGCGTGAACCACGCGTGAAGCGAATAGGGCGTCCCCTCGGCGCGTTACGCCCGACCATCCAAGGAGGACCCATGGAGATGATGAGTGAGAAGCCCGAGCTCGTCGGCGGCCCGCCCCGCTGGCTCGACCTGCGCCCGATCGGACTCATCGCGCTCGCCGCGGCGGCCGTGTGGTGCACGACGATCGTGATGGACACGTACCACAGCATCAAGGTCAAGCCCGAGATGCGCACCATCAAGGTCGTCGGCTCGGCGAAGAAGCGCATCGCCTCGGATCTCATCGAGTGGTCGGCGACGCTCGAGGCGCGCGCGCCCGATCGCACGGCCGCGTACAAGCTGCTGCGCGAGCATCGCGAGAAGACCGTCGCGTATCTCCAGGCCGCCGGGATCAAGGCCACCGAGATCCAGCCGCAGTCGACCTCGTTCGAGGAGGAGCTCACCGTCACCGAAGAGTTCAAGGTGTTCCCCGGTGCGAAGGAAGCCACGCGGATCGAGAAGAAGACGCCGAAGGGGTTCGTCACGCGCGAGACCATCGTCGTCCGCTCGACGGACGTTCCGGTCGTCGAGAAGGCCTCGCGCGAGGTGACCTCGCTGCTCGAGCAAGGCGTCTCGATCACGTCGGAGTCGCCGTCCTACTACTACACGCGCCTGGGCGAGCTGAAGGTCGAGATGCTCGCGGCCGCCGGCAAGGATTGCCGCGCGCGCGCCGACAACATCCTCAAGAACACAGGCGGCGGCGGCATCAAGCGCCTGCTCGACACGAGCATGGGCGTCATCAACATCAACCCGGCGAACTCGACCGAGACCTCGCACGAGGGCAACAACGACACCACGTCCTTCGAGAAGGACATCATCACGATCGTGCGCGCCGAGTTCGAGCTCGAGTGACGCGGTAGACTGGGCGCATGCTGCGCTCGGTCCTCGTCGCTTCGCTGCTGCTCGCTGCATGCAAGGACACGGACCCGCCGTCGGCGTCGAAGCCAGCTGCTCCGAAGGTCGAGCCGCCGCGCACCGGCCCGGAGCTGCCGCCGCTCGCGCGGACGGGCACCGTCGACGCGCCGTCCGCCGTCCCCCTGCTGGCCGCGACGCCGCAGGGGATCACGCTCGACGGCAAGCCGGTGATCGCGCTGCGCGACGGAACGATCGATCCCGCGGACCTCGAGGGTGGCGCCGGGGGACGCAAGATCTCGAAGCTCACCGCCCAGCTCTCCACGCTCGCCGCGGGCGCGCCACCATCGACGCTCGCGCTCGCGCTCGATCCTCGCCTGTCGTACGACCTGCTCGTCAACCTGCTGTTCTCCGCCAAGCAGAAGGAAGCCGGGTGGAAACACTTCGCGCTGCTCGTGAACGTCGGCAGCACGACGCGCGCGCTGCCGCAGCAACGCGGAGAATGATGGAGCGACGGCTGCGCTGTTGCGTGATGCGGCGCGACGTCAC
>DATLHR010000128.1:0-36635 GCA_035539815.1 Kofleriaceae bacterium | reverse complement strand
CGTCGTGATGGCGGCGTCGATCACGCTCTCGGGCTTCGTCGCGCTGACGCTCACGCCCGCCCTGTGCGCGCGGTTCCTTCGCGGCCATGCCTCGCTGGCTGCGACGACGGTGCTCGGGGGCGTCATCGACCGCTTCTTCGCCGGTTTCAACGGCTGCTACGACCGCGTGGATCGCGCGTTCGCGACGGCCGCGCGGATCACCGCGTCACGACGCATCGTCGCCTGGATCCTGACCGCCGGCTTCGTCGCGGGCGGCCTGCTCCTCGCGCGTCGCGTGCCGAGCGGCTTCATCCCGAACGATGACCAAGGCATGTTCTACATCAACGTCAACTCGCCGCCCGGTGCGACCCTCGAGCGCACCAAGGAGGTCGTCGATGCGATCGCCGCAGCGGGGCGCGACGTCGATGGCGTGGAGGGCATCGCGACGGTGGCAGGCACGAACGTCCTGTCGGACGGCACCGGCGCCACGTACGGGACGTGCATCGTCAACCTCGCGCCGTGGCACGAGCGCCGTCATTCGGTGACCGAGGTGATCGCTGCGATGAAGCGCCGAACCGCACACATCCAGGGCGCCGAGCTCGAGTTCTTCCCGCCACCCGCGATCCCCGGCTATGGCAACGCGAGCGGCTTCGAGTTGCGTTTGCTCGACAAGACCGGCCGCGCCGAGGCCGTCGAGATGGAACGGGTCACCAAGCAGTTCGTGGCCGACCTGCAGGCCCGCCCGGAGATCGCGAACGCGTTCACCATCTTCAACGCCGGATTTCCTCAGTACACGATCCGGCTCGACAGCGATCGGGCCGCGCAGCTCGGCGTCACCCCGGAGCGTGCGCTCGGGACGCTCGAGGCCCTGCTCGGCAACGAGTACGCGACCAACTTCATTCGCTTCGGTCGCATGTACAAGGTGATGGTCCAGGCGTTGCCCGAGTACCGCGCGACCCCGGAGCAACTGCTGGCGCTGCAGGTGCGCAGCGAGCGCGGCGAGCTCGTGCCGATGTCGTCGTTCATGACGCTGGACAAGACGTACGGCGTCGATCAGGTCACGCGCTACAACATGTATCCGTCCGCGGAGATCAACGGCGATGGCAAGCCGGGATACAGCAGTGGCGAGGTCCTGCGCGCAGTCCAGGAGACGGCGCGCGAGAAGCTGCCGCGCGGTTATGCGATCGATTGGGCCGGGATCTCGCGCGACGAGGTCAACGCAGGGAACCAGGGCATGATCGTCGGGCTGATCGCGCTGGTCTTCGTGTTCCTCGTGCTCGCCGCACAATACGAGAGCTTCGTCCTGCCGATCGCCGTCCTGTTGTCGCTGCCGCCGGGCCTGTTCGGAGCGTTCCTCTTCCTGCAGGGGGCTGGGCTCGAGAACAACATCTACACGCATATCGCGCTCGTGGTCCTGATCGGCCTCCTCGGCAAGAACGCGATCTTGATCGTCGAGCTCGCGGAGCTGAAGTGCGAGGAGGGGCGCTCGCCCCGCGAAGCCGTCGTCGAGGCCGTGCGCCTGCGCCTCCGCCCGATCGTGATGACCTCGCTCGCATTCATCGCTGGCTTGCTCCCCCTCGTGCAGGCGAGTGACGCCGGCGCGATCGCGAACCGCACCATCGGCACCGCCACCGTCGGCGGAATGGTCATGGGAACGCTGTGGGGGACGCTGGCCGTGCCCGGCCTCTACGTCGCATGCAAGCGCTTCTCCCTTCGGTTCGAGCGCGCGCCGGCTTCGGGCGAGGAGCGGGGCTCGTGAGAGGCGCGGCGTGGACCTGGGTGGTCGTCGCATCGCTCTTCGCGGGGTGCGCCCCGCGTGTGACGAACGTCGAGGTGCGCGAGCTTGCGATGCCACACGCGTTCGCGCGGGCGGCGCCCGGACCGAGCGTCGCTGCGATGGACTGGCGCGCCTACTTTGCCGACGAGCACCTCGTCGTCTTGATCGCGGAAGCGGTGGGCGGCAACCCCGACCTCCAGATCGCGCTGCAACGCATCCAGGTCGCGCGCGCCGAGGTGCGCGCAGCGACGGGTGCGCGGCTCCCGCAGGTGTCGGCCGCGATCGGGGGGAGCTTCACGCGCTACGGGAGGTACACGCTCGACGGGGCGGGCGCCGCGACGACCGAGATCACACCGGGCCGGCTCACCCCGGATCCGGTCGCGGAGCTATCGGCAGGCCTGCACGCGAGCTGGGAGCTCGATGTGTGGGGCAAGCTCCGCAGCCTGCGCGGGTCGGCGCGCGCGCGTTACCTCGCGAGCATCGAGGGCGCGAACCTCGTGGTCACCAGCCTCGTCGCCGACGTGGCGATCGCCTACTTCGAGCTGCTGGCGCTCGATCAGGTCCGCGACATCCTGCGCGAGACGCTCGACCGCCAGACCGAAGCGCTGGGGATGATCCGGGCCCAGAAGGACGCGGGGCGCGCGAACGAGCTCGCCGTGCAGCAGTTCGAAGCACAGCTCGCCAACACGCAGGCGCTGGACGCGATCGCGGTGCAGCAGACGCGTGAGCTGGAGCATCGATCGAGCGTGCTGCTCGGGCGCGTGCCCGGGCCCATCCCTCGCAGTGCGCAGCGGCTCCAGCGCGGGGTCGCACCGACGATCGCCGCCGGGATCCCCTCGGAGCTCCTGCGCAACCGGCCCGATCTCCGAGCGGCCGAGCTCCAGCTCCAGGCGTCACGCCTCGACGTAGCGGCCGCGCGTGCGGCGTTCTATCCGACCATCAACATCACGGCCGGCGTCGGCTACAGCGCGTTCGATCCGCGCTATCTGCTGTCCACACCAGATTCGCTCGTGGCCTCGATCGCAGGCGGGTTGCTCGCACCACTCGTGAATCGGCGCGGCCTCGAAGCCGCGTTCGCCACGGCCGAGGCCACGCAGATCGAGGCGATGTATCGCTATCAGAGCATCGTGTTGACCAGCTTCGCGGAGGTCGCGACCGGGCTGTCCGCGCTCGAACAAGCCGCCGAGGTCGTCGCGCAGCGTCGACGCAAGAAGGCCGCGGTGGCCGGCACCGTCGAGGCCGCCGATGCGCTGTTCCGCGCCGGCAAGGCGACGTACCTCGAGGTGCTCCTCGCGCAACAGAACACGCTCGAGGCCGAGCTCGAGCTGATCGAGGCGCTACGCGATCAGCACATCGCGAGCGTGCGGATCTACAAGGCGCTCGGCGGCGGATGGCGCGGAGCGCTGCAGACCACGCGCTGAAGCGTTAGAGCGGCGCCTCCGGTCGGCGCTTCGAGCACGGGATCGAGTGCTCGACGCTGAGATAGAACAACATGCCCCAGCTCGCCTCGCCGCTCTGGAAGATCAGCGGCACGGCGGCGCCAGGCACGATCTGCACGCACGAAGCGACATCGACCGCCGTACGCAGCCCCGGGCTGAGGATCACGGCGCGCGGGCCACTGAGGGCCTCGAGCACCGGCCAGTTCGACCGCGCTTCGAGGAGAAAATTGAGCCGGTCGTACGGGAACCAGATGATGCTCTGGGCAAGCGTGACCGATGTGTTGGCGGGCCCCGTCCCCTCGCCGCTGATCGGGACGGCGGCGCCGAGGTTCGAGTGCAGCGCGAGCGCCGAGCTCGGATTGAGCGTGACGCATGCCTGCGCCTGCACACCCGGACCACCGGTGCCGCGTCCGACCTCGGCGTTTCCGGTCGGCAGCCAGACGCTGAGGCGCGGCGTCACGATCACGAAGTCGTCGGACGCGCGCAGCAGCTGGCGGCGATAGTTGAACAACACATCGCCGGCCCCCGTGCCCATCGCATCGTGGAGCAGAGGGATCGTGATGCTCAGCTGATTCCGCTCGTCGGGTACGGGCCACTCGTCGGTCAACGAGTACCCCCAGGCGCCGGACGATGGCGAGACCAGGAGTTGCTGGATGTGCTGCACCACGCCCGCCTCTTGATTGTAGGCCTCCTCGACGAAGAAGCTGTTGTCCTCGATGTGCTTGTCAGCGCGAGCGCGCGACACGACGAGCACGAGTCCGAGGGTCGCGAGACGCGCTGTCATGCACGCCTCGCACTACGGCTTCTCGTCGTCGCCCGGGTCGGCCGCGGGGCGCGAAAGCGCGGGCAGCGCCTCGCGCGGACGGCGCGTCGTCATCAGCGGACGCCGCGGCGGCGCCGGGGTGCCGAGCGCCGCGAGGGCCGCGAGCGCCGCACTCGCCGACGCGAATCGATCCGCCAGCCGCCGCGCCATCAGCGTGCGCACGAACGCCTCGAGCGCCGGATCGACCACGCAGCCCGGCGCGCGCGCCGCGATCGGCGGCGGATCCGAGTTGATGTTGGAGAGCATGATCTCGACGCCCGTGCCCTCGAACGGCTGGCGTCCGCACAACAGCTCGTACGCGATCACGCCGAGCGCGAACAGGTCCGTGCGCGGATCCGGCGCATCGCCGAACGCCTGCTCCGGTGCCATGTATGGCGGCGTTCCCAGCACGGTACCGGTGTCCGTGAGGCGCTGTCCGGCGGCGGAGTCGTCGCGCTCGCGCAGCACCGCGATCCCGAAATCGAGGATCCGCGGCACCTCCTCGCCGTAGTCGTCGTGCTCGACGATCACGTTCTCCGGCTTGAGATCGCGGTGCACGAGGCCCGCGTCATGCGCGTGATCGAGCCCCTGCAGCAGCTGCGTGATCAACCGGATCACGCGCGGCGCACCGAGCGGACCACGCTCGAGCACCGCAGCGAGCGTCTCGCCACGCGCGAGCTCGAGCACCATCAGCTTCTGCCCATCAGGCGTCTCGCCGACGTCGAGTACGCTGATCACGTTCTTGTGATCGAGGCGCGCCGCGATCGCGGCCTCGCGCTCGAACCGCGCGACCATCGTCGGATCACGCGTGAGCTCGGGGTGCATCACCTTGATCGCGACCTCGCGGCCGACCTTGACGTGCCGCGCCCGATATACGGTCCCCATCGCACCGCGACCCAGCTTCGCTTCAACGCAGTAGCGCTCCTCGACGACCTGCCCCACCAGCGAGACGCCGACTTCAGTCATGCTGCTGCACCCGTTGCCAGCCGCGTGCCGCGCGCAAGGCCGCGACGTTTCGCCGGTCGGACCGCCAGGTCTTCAACGGTTCGACAGCGCCACGCTGACGACGCACCCGCGAAGCTGTGAAGCGGCCTGCGCACCCCATGATCCGGCTTGCAGCAACGTAGCACCGTGAGCCGCCCTAACGTGCGCACCCGCCTCACGGGGACCTGCGGTCCCATGGCGAGCTACGGACAGCGCAGGATCTCGGCCGTGAGCGCGCCGTCGAGCGTCGCGAGATCCTCGTCGCCGAGTGATGCCCGACCTCGGTGTCGAGGATGCCGACGATGGTCATGCTGGGCGCCATGTAGTACAGCCGGATCGTGCGGTCGTACTCGCCGACCCCGGGTGCCCCTCAGCGCGTCGCAGCGAGGATCTGATCCGCGCCCTGGCCGAGGAGGTCGTCGGCGAGCGCGACGCCCAGCCGCTCGGCGTCGGCGGCCGGACCACTGGCCTCGGCGCGCAGGATCTTGCTGCCATCGGGCATGCCGCACATCGCGAGGACGCGCAGGCCACCGTCGGCGGTGCTCAAGGCATGCGCCGCGAGCGGGGTCTGGCAGCTGCCGCCCATGCGGGCGAGGAACGCGCGCTCCGCGGCGACCCGGCGCTCCTCGGCCGGATCGTGGATGGCGCGCCGGATGAGGTCGATGACCTCGGCGTCGCCGGTGCGCGTCTCGAGGCCGAGCACGCCTTGCGCGCACGCCGGGATCGAGAGCTCGAGCGGCAGCAGCTGCGTGATCCGCTCGGCCATGCCGAGCCGCGTCAGTCCCGCGGCCGCGAGCACGATCGCATCGAACTCGCCGTCGTCGAGCTTCTTGATCCGGGTGGGCACGTTGCCGCGCAGCATCGCGATCTGCAGATCGGGCCGCACGGCGAGCAGCTGGCACTGGCGGCGCATGCTCGACGTGCCGACCTTCGCACCCTGCGGCAGGGTCTCGACGGTGACCGGCGAGCGCGCGTTTGATCGATGCGCTTCGTCGAGCCTCGCGCATAACGCATCCCACGGCACCTCGCGCGTCGAGACCGCCGCGAGCATCAGCCCCGGCGCGAGCTCGGCGGGCACGTCCTTCATCGAGTGCACGGCGATGTCGCCGGTCCCGTCGAGGAGCGCCTGCTCGATCTCCTTCACGAACAGGCCCTTGCCGCCGACCTTGGCGAGCGGCACGTCGAGGATCTTGTCGCCCTGGGTCTTGATCACGTTGAACGTGACCTCGACGGTCGGTGCGACCTCGGCGAGCCGCGCCTTGACGTGTTCGGCCTGCCACAGCGCGAGCTTGCTGCCACGCGTGGTGATGACGATGCGTTGCTTCACGGTGCTGCTTTCCTCTCGGTCGAATCGCTCGTTTCGGAAGGTGCCACGTTCTGGCCGAGCGTCGGCTGCGAGTCGCGGGCATCCGCCGACGGCTCGAGCCCGAACAGCTCGCAGAGGACCTCGGCGCGCAGCGCGGCCTCGTCGGGCGCCGCCTCACGCAGCGCGGCCGTCGGCTGGTGGAGGAGCTTGTTCACGACCAGCCGCACGAGCTGCGCGATCGCCTCGCGCTGCTGTGCCGGCGTGTGCTCCCGGCGCGCCAGGGCGTCCAGCGTCTTCTGCGTCTCGGCGTCGGCGATCTGCGCGAACTTCTCGCGCAGCGCGCGGATCGTGGGGACCACGCCCTGCGAGCGCATCCAGTGCTCGAACTGACCGGCCTCGTGCTCGACGATCTTGTGCGCGTGCTCCGCGGCCTTCGCACGCTCCGCGAGGTTCGCAGCGACCACGCGTTCGAGGTCATCGATGTTGTAGACGAACACGCCGTCGAGGTCGTTGACGCTCGGCTCGGCATCGCGCGGGACAGCGATGTCGATGATCACGATGTCCTTCCATCGCCGGCGCTTCATCACGCGCTTGAACAGCTCGCGGGTCAGGATCGGCTCGCGTGCGCCCGTCGAGCTGATCACGACGTCAGCCTCGACGAGCAGCGCCTCGAGCTCCTCCCACGGCTTGGCGATCGCGTCGATCTCCTCGGCGAGCCGCTCCGCCTTCGCCGGCGAGCGGTTGGTCACGACGATGTGATCGGCGCCCTGCGCCCGCAGGTGGCGCGCGGCCAGCGTCGACATCTTGCCGGCGCCGACGACGAGCACGCTCCGACCCTTGAGGTTGCCGAACACGCGCGCCGCGAGATCGACGGCCACCGTCGAGACGTTCGCGGCGCCGCGCGCGATCAAGGTCTCGGTGCGCACGCGCTTGGCGACGCCGAACGCGCGCTCGAGGCAGCGCCGCAGCACCTGCCCCGACGTTCCGGCCTTGTCCGCGAGCCCGTACGCATCCTTGAGCTGCCCCAGGATCTGGGCCTCGCCGAGCACGAGCGAGTCGAGCGCACTCGCGACGCGGAACACGTGCCGCACCGCCTCGCCGCCCACGTGGTCGTAGAGCACGTCGGCGACCTCGGCCGGCGGCAGCCCCCGCTGCTCCGCGAGGAACTTGCGCGCGAGGTGGGTGGCGTCGTAGCCGGGCTTCGCGACGCCGTACAGCTCGACGCGGTTGCACGTCGAGATCAGGACCGCCTCGGCGATCGGCAGCTGCGAGGTCACGGCGATCAGCGTCGTCGCGACCTCCTCCTCGCGGAACGCGAGCTTCTCGCGCACGGCGACCGGTGCGGTGCGCCAGCTGATGCCGACGACGAACAGGTCGCTCACTACGCCACCATCCGTCGGACGAGGTAGATCGCGAGCACCGCGAGCGCCGCCGCGAACCCGACGAGCGTCAGCCGTGCCGCGCGCTTTCCGCGCCAGCCATACACCTGCCGTGCGACGAGCAGGATCGCGTACGCGATCCACGTCACGCCGGCGAGCGCGTACTCGAGGCGATCGAGGCTCTCGCCGAGCTTGCTCACCCACACCGCGCCGAGCACGAGCGCGACGGTGAAGATCGGAAACCCGAACCAGATCAGCCGATGCGAGAGCTTGTCGAGCGCGGCGAGCGGCGCGCCCTTGTCCTTGAAGGCGAGCGTGTCGAACTTCTTCTTCTTGAGGGCACGCTCCTCGACCATGTAGATCGCCGACAGCGCGCTCGCGAGCGCGAACACGCCGACGCCGACCGTCGCGAGCGAGATGTGGATGCGCCCGAGCGCCGAGAGATCCGTCGCCTCTCCCTCGGGGGACAGGCGCGCCGCCACGAGCAGCACCAGCGACACGGGCATCACCACCACGCCACCGAGCGTCAGCCGGTACCGCGTGCTCGCGAGCAGGTAGCCGCCCGTCAGGATGAACGCCAGGAACCCGATCGCCTCCCGCACCGACTGCGCGGGGTGCACGTGCTGCGTGCCGCGCCAGCCGATGTCGGTGCCATGCGCGACGAACGCGATCGCGACGAACGCGATCGCCCACGGCCGGAACCGCGCGTGTCCACCCAGCACGACGAGCAGCAACGCGGATGCGATCGTGTACGCGACGATCGCGACCCAGAAGGCGGGCGACGGCGCGACCGAGAGCAGCCGGTCGGTCGCGACGACGTTCACGGCGGCAACGGATCGCCGATGAATCCGTCGACGACGTTGTAAGCGGTATCGTTGTAGATCACAGAGTTGGCGAACTGCTCCGCGCCCATCGACGTCAGCGCTTCCTTGGACTTCACGCGGCCGACGAGGTCATGCGGGTCCTGATCCGAGCCCTCCGTGTTGACGAAGTGCACCGCCGGGACCATCGCGAACTTGCGGTTGAGCTCGAGGAGGGTCATCCGATCCCCCTCCAACGCAGCCTTCCCCTCCGCCGTCCACGTCTCGAGCCGCTCCACGGAGATAAACAGGCGCGACATTGCTGGAAATGAGTGTACCGGGGCTCGCGCTCGCTAGCTACCTGGTCAGATTGCCTCGCGCGCTCGGGGGGGTTAAAAACCAGCTTCCTCGTTCCTCCGCTTCGCTGCGGAATTGCCCGGAGGTCCTCATGGCCAGCGCGAACGTCAAAGAGCTCACCGACGCCAACTTCGATGCCGAGGTTCTGAAGTCCGACGTCCCGACCCTCGTCGACTTCTGGGCCGTCTGGTGCGGTCCCTGTAAGCAGATCGCGCCGACCGTCGACGCGCTCGCCGACGAGTACAAGGGCCGCCTGAAGGTCGCCAAGATGGACGTCGATCACCACCAGATCGTCCCGCAGCAGTACCAGGTCAGGTCGATCCCGACCCTCCTGCTGTTCAAGGGCGGCCGCGTGGTCGCCCAGCTCGTCGGTGCGCTGCCGCGCGCCAAGCTCGAAGCCGAGATCCAGAAGCACATCTAGGTCCGATCTGGGCTTATCGTGCGGCGATGACGCTCCGGCTCGTCGCCGCTCTCACGCTGTTCATCGGCTGTACCCAGTCCGATGCGCCGCCGCGCGCAGCGCGCGGCACCGAGCGCGGCGACTGCCGTCCGGCCGCCGAAAAGGGCGCCGTCGGCACCTGCGATCCGGGCCTGCTCTGCCTCTCCAACCTGTGCGTGCGCCCGCCCCCGGCGGACTGCAGCGCGGTCGGCGAGCGCCTGGCCTCGTTCGATCTCGGCAACTACGCCGAGCCCGACGCGCGCGTTCCCGTCGTCGCCAAGTACAAGGCCGCCTGCGAGAAGGCCTTCGTCTCCAAGGAGCAGGGCGACTGCATCGCGAAGGCCGACAGCAACTGGGCTGCCAAGGACTGCGCGCCCGCGATGTTCCCCGAGCTCAAGAGCACCGACACCTCCCTGTGCGGCCAGGTGATGGTGAAGATCAAGGCGCTCATCGACAAGCAGATGGGGACCACCTCCGCCGACCCGTCGACGGCCAAGCTCATCGCCGCGATGACCGACGTGATGCGCCAGTCGTGCGAGCAAGACGGCTGGCCCGACGCCCTCAAGCAGTGCCTCGCGTCGGCCAACGATGACGACGCGATGACCGCGTGCAACTCGCAGATGCCGCCGTCGGTGCAGCAAAAGATCTCCGAGCGCATGCAGAAGGCGATGTCCGAGAACATGCAGACCATGCCGCCGCCTCCTCCTCCGCCGCCGCCCTCCGCAACGGCGCCGTCTTCGTCACCGTGACGTCGGCTATCGCCCGCGGTTCGATCGACGGGCCGCGGCCTATGTCCGCGCCGGCGCGTACAGCGTGAAGCGCAGCGACATCCCCGCCGCCGCCGCCCGTGCGAGCGTCTCGCTCGTCAGCGCCTCGGTGAACGCCCGCGGCTCGTCACCGCCTTCGAACCCGAGGTGCAGCTCGCGCGTGTTCGCGACGTACCAGATCTCGCGCGCCTCCCCGGTCAGCTTCTCGATCGCGTCGAGGATCGCGACCACCGTCGACTCGACGGTGGCGCCCCGATTGATGACCTCGAAGTTGACGAACCAATGGCCGTCATCGCGGGCCATCGGTGCATCGACCGCGGGCACGCCCAACGCGGTCAGCATCGCGACCAGCGGTGTCGGATCGCGAAGCGTGACGACGTCGAGATCGGTGTTGAGAAAGTGCGTGCGCGCCATCGTCGTCCTCCTCCCACCGGCTCCTGCCGACGGGTATAGCGTACCCTCGGGCCGTGATCCGAATTCGCGACAAGACGGTGGGGATCACGAGCGCCACGCTCGAGGTATTTCACCTGTTTGCCGTCGACGCCGGGTGGGTGCTCGAGGCCGTGCTCGACGACGGCAGCCGCCTGGCGCTCGAGGGCCGCGTGCGCACCCCCGTGATGCCGGGGCCGAGCGAGCTCGTGGTCGCGTACGTCGATGCCCCACGCGTGGTCACGCTCGATGGCCAGCTCGGCACCCTCGCCCCCGGCGAGCCTGCGCCGCGCCTCGTGTGCACGGCGCTCTCGGGCGGCCGCGCGCACGTCGAGGGGACGCTCGCACTCGCGTGGACGTCGGTCGCCGATCGCAGCGCGCGCGACTACGAGGTCGCGATCGCGCTCGACGCGGCGCTCATCACCTGACGCGCGCGACGGATCGAAATTCAGGTTAGCCCCGGGGGTCGGCTTTCGCCTACGAGGTCAACCCAGGTGATCTCCGAGCTCAGTAGCCGTGCTTGCGCAGCGAGACGTTCGCGACCAGCCCCATCGCGATGAAGAACGTCAGCAGCGAGCTGCCACCGTACGAGATGAACGGCAGCGTCACGCCGACGACCGGCGCGATACCGAGCACCATCGCCACGTTGACGAACACGTGCCAGCACGTCATCGCCGCGACGCCGAGGCAGATCACGGCGCCCACCCGATCGCGCGCGGACAGCGCGACGTTGAGGATCCACACCACGAGGAACGCGAAGATCGCGAGCAGGAACACCGAGCCCGCGAAGCCCCACTCCTCCGCCCACACGGAGTACGGGAAGTCGGTCCAGTGCTCCGGCACGAAGTTGAACTGGTTCTGCGTGCCTTCGAGGTAGCCCTTGCCCCAGAACTTGCCGGACCCGACCGCGAAGATCGACTGCGTCGTGTGCCAGCAGTTGTCCGTCATCGCGCTCATGCGATCGGCCGCGTTGCAGTCGATGAAGCCCAGCACGCGGTTCTTCTGGTACTCGTGCATCGACTCCCACAGGATGGGAATCGCCATCAAGCCGGCGAGCGTCAGGTGCACCACCGGCCACACGTCGGGCATCGCGAGGAACGCGACCGACAGCACGATCAGGCACACGAGCACCGACGTACCGAGGTCGGGCTGGATCGCGATGAGCCCGATGGGGATGCAGATCACCCCGAGCTGGATCAGCAGCACGCGCGGCGTGTAGCGGGACGCATCGCTGTCCGCGAACACGCGCCCGAGCACGAGGATGATCATGACCTTCGTGAGCTCGGAGGGCTGTCCGCCCACCGGACCGATGAAGAGCCAGCGGTACGTCGCGCCGTGGCGGTCATCGCCGCCCGTGGAGCCTTGCAGGCGCGCGAGCACCAGCAACACGACGGTGAGGCCCAGCCCGATCCACGCGACCCGCACGAGCGTGCGGTAGTCGACGACCGTCGCGACGATGAACGCGATGCCGCCTACCACCATCCACTTCACCTGCGTGTCGAACTTGACCTGGTGCTTGAGGCCGCGCGTCGCCGAGTACAGGTTGAACAAGCCGATCGTGCACAGCGCGATCATCGTGAGGATGAGCGGCCAGTCGACCGCGGCGCGGAATCGCCGCCACCGGCTCACGCCGATCGTCGCCCGCGGCAAGTGCAGGCCGGTGTGCTTCATCGGGCACCTGCCTTCGCAGCCGGCGCGGGCGCGGGCGCGGCCACGGGCGAGATCTTGGTGAAGTAGCTCTCGAGGATCGTCTTCGCGATCGGCCACGCCACGCGGCCGCCGGAGCCGCCGTGCTCGACGAACACGACGATCGCGACCTCCGGATCTTCGGCCGGCGCCCAGCCGGCGAACCAGGCGTGCGAGCGCGTCGGGTGGTACCCCTCGACGTCGAGCTCGTCCTTCTCCTTCTTCTTGCGCGTCCGGATCTCGGCGGTGCCCGTCTTGCCCATCACCGGCACGACCGACACGAAGCCGTGATCGAACGCGGTGCCGCCCGGCTCGTTGGTCACCTTCCACATGCCGCGCCTCCAGATCTCGATCGCCTCCGCCGGTACCTTCACCTTGTGCGAGACCTTGGGGTCGTACGCGACGATCGTGCGACCGTCGCTCGCCTCGACGCGCTCGACGACCTGCGGGACGTACATCGTGCCGCCGTTCGCGAGCGCCGCGTACGCCATCGCGGTCTGCAGCGGCGTCACCTCGACATCGCCCTGCCCCGTCGCGGCGTTGGTCGCGAAGCCGACCTTGTAGCGCCCCTGCTTCTCGTACCAGGCCTTCGTCGGGATGCGGCCACCCGCATCCCCGTTGATCCCGAGGTTGGTCGGCGTGCCGAACCCGAAGTCACGCGCGACCTCGGCGATCCGATCGAGGCCCACGCGCTGCGCGAGCTCCCAGAAGAACACGTTGCACGAGTGCTGGATCGCGCCGATCAGGTCGAGCTTGCCGTGCGAGCCGTTGCAGCGGAACGACGTCTTCGACAGCTGATACACGCCGGTGCAGAAGATCTGCTCGCCGTCGGGCGCCTGCCCGTCCTCGAGCGCGGCGAGCGCGGTCACGAACTTGAACACCGAGCCCGGCGGGTAGGTGCCGCGCAGCGCCTTGTCGATGAACGGCTTGCGCGGATCCATCAAGAGCTGCGTCTCCTCGGCGCGGGTCAGGTGGCCGGTCATCGTGTTCGGATCGAACGAGGGCTTGCTGACCAGCGCGCGGATCTTGCCGGTCTTGGGCTCGACGATGACGACCGACGACGCGGCGACATGCGACACGGCGCGCTCCGCGATCTTCTGCAGCTCGGCATCGAGCGTGAGCACGAGGTTCGCGCCCGGCACCGCATTGACGACGCGGTCGCCGGTGATCAGCGTCGCCGCCGTCTTGTCGTCGAGCCGCTGCCCCTTGGCGTCGACGGCGTAGCGCTCGACGCCCTTCTTGCCGCGCAGGTAGTTCTCCCACGCGCTCTCGAGGCCATAGCGCCCGACGAGCTCACTCGGGTCGTAGCCTTGGTTGGCGAGCTTGTCGACCTCGGCCGCCGTCATCTGCGTCATGTAGCCGACGAGGTGCGCGGCCAGATCTCCGTGCGGATAGTAGCGATACGGCTCGTTCTGCACCTCGACGCCGGGGACGCGCATGATCGCCTGCTCGACGAGCGCCGCGCGATCACGGCCCACGTCCTCGAGGATCATGATCGGTCGCCTCGGCTCGCGCCGGGTCCCGATGCCGATGCGCTCGTCGATCTTCGCGATCTCGTCATCGGACAGGCCGAGCATGCGCACGAGCGCGGCCTTCGCGTCGGGCGTGAACTGCTTCGGGGTCGCGTACAGGTTGAACGCGAGGCGGTTCTGCGCGAGCGCGACGCCCTTGCGGTCGAGGATCTTGCCGCGCACGCTCGGCAGGTAGCGCTCCTTGACCACGTTCGAGACGGTGCGCTCGAAGTAGCTGTCGCCGCGCATGACCTGGAGCTGCCACAGGCGGCCGACGAGCACGCAGAAGAAGGCGAGCCCGATCAACGCGACCCACTTGAGCCGGCGGCGCAGCTCGGGGAGCGCCGGGCCACCGCTCGGGCTCGAGCTCTGCGAGGGACGCAGCAGCATCACGGCGCCAGGCCCTCCAGCGCGGCCTCGCGCTCGCGGTGCGTCCGCGCGAACGCGGCGTCGATGCGGCGGAACACGCGCCACACGAGCGGACCGATCAATGCGGTCGCGATGGTGACCAGCGCGAGGTGCTGGAGGTCCGTCGAGAACGCTCCGCTCGGGACGCCGTACAGCCCACGCACGAAGATCGCGACCACGCCGGCGATGACCGCGACGAACGCCGAGAACCCGATCGTCATCGCGGCGCCGCGCACCAGGATGCGTTGCTGGATCGCGCGCGCGACCAGGCCGGTGAGGCCGAGCACGAGCGCCATGAGCCCCGGCGGGGCCCCCGAGATCAGGTCGATCAAGTAGCCGAGCACCACCGAGCCGCCGACCGCCGGCGCCACCTCGCGCCGCGCGGTGAGCCCGAGGTACGCCGCGGTCAGCGCCCCGAGATCCGGCACCGCGTCGCGCACGAGCTGGAACGGCAGCAGCCGCCACACCGCGCCGAGCACCATGCATAGAAAGTACGCGGCGAGCACGATCGTCCCGGTCCTCACGTCGCGCCCTCCGCGGTGTCCGGCGACACGCGCACGAAGGCGAGCAAGAAGATCACGACGAGGATCGCGAGCCACGTCACGACCGGCGCGGAGATCACGAGCAGCTCCGCGTTCACAGCGGCCTCCCGCCGAACGCAGGCTCGCTCTTGCGCTTTGTCTTCGCGTCGGGATCGACGGGGGGCGGAGGTGCGAGCAGCACCATCGCGGCGCGCACGCGCGAGGCGTCGACCGCCGGCTGCACCTCGACCGACTGGAACATGCCGTCGTCGCCGACGATCGCGGTCACCTTGCCGACCACGAGGCCGGGCGGGAAGCTGTCACCGAGGCCCGTGGTCACGACCTCGTCACCGACGACGAGCTTGCTCTCGGGCTTGAGGTGCTTCTCGAGCCACTCGATCTTGCACGCGTACGAGTCGGGACGCCCGGTGCCCTCGAGCAGCCCGCGCCCGCCCGTGCGCGGGATGATGACCTCGATCTTCGACGTCGGATCGGAGATCAGCTTCACGTCGGCGTAGTCGCCGTAGACCGTCGCGATGCGGCCCACCGGCCCTGCGCCGACGATCACCGGCATGCCGGGCTGCACCTCGCGCTCGCCGCGATCGATGCGCAGCCGGAGCACCCGGAACTGCGGCGACAGCGGCGCGCCGATCACGCGCGCGCCGATCGTGTCCGCGGGCGTCCGCTTCTTGACCACGGCCAGATCCTCGAGCGCCGCGACGTCGAACGCCTTGCGTGTCATCGCGGCGAGCTCGTTGCGCAGCCGCTCGTTCTCGGCGCGCAGCTCGCGGTTCTCGGCCTCGGTGTCGACGAGCGCGACGTAGCGCGACCACACGCCGCCGACGCCCTCGACCACCCACGACACGCCGGCCTGGAGAGGCGCGGTGATCCGCAGGACCGCCTCGTCGAGCGCGGATGGCGTGCCGCGATTCAGGCTCGCCTTGAGCACCCACGCCGGCACGAGGATCAGCACGCCGACCATCACCCAGTCGACCACCCGGCGGTGTGGCGTCATCGACATGCGCGCTCAGCTCCGCCGACGACACGTTGACGTGGACACGGACCTCGACGTGAACGTGAACCCGAGCGCCACCTTCGTCTCGGAGCCACGCACGCTGTTGCGGTTGCGGTCGACGAGGACGTCCATGGTGGGGTTCACGTTTAGGTTCAGGTCAAGGCCGGCGTTCTATCGGAGCGCGATCTCGCGGAGGAGGGACAGCTCGTCGAGGACCTTCCCGGTGCCGAGCACGACGGCGAGCTGCGGGTTCTCGCACACCATCACGGGGAGGCCGGTCTCCTCGCGCAGCAGCACGTCGAGGTTCTTGAGCTGCGCCCCGCCGCCCGACAGCACGACGCCCTTGTCGACGATGTCGGCCGAGAGCTCGGGCGGCGTGCGCTCGAGCACCGAGCGCACCGCATCGACGATCGCGTTGACCGGCTCCTGCAGCGCCTCGCGGATCTCGTCGGAGTTGACGAGCAGCGTCTTCGGCACGCCGGCGACGAGATCGCGCCCCTTCACCTCGACGGTGAGCGGCTCCTCGAGCGGATACGCGCTGCCGATCTCCTTCTTGATGATCTCGGCGGTGCGCTCGCCGATCAGCAGGTTGTACTTGCGCTTGATGTACTGGACGATCGCCTCGTCCATCTTGTCGCCGGCGACGCGGATCGACTTCGAGAGCACGACACCCGCGAGCGCGATCACCGCGACCTCGGTCGTGCCGCCGCCGATGTCGACGATCATGTTGCCCGTCGGCTCGGTGATCGGCAGACCGCCGCCGATCGCCGCCGCCATCGGCTCCTCGATCAGATAGACCTCGCGCGCCGCCGCGGCGAGCGCCGAGTCACGCACCGCGCGCTTCTCGACCTCGGTGATCCCCGATGGCACGCTGACGATCACGCGCGGGCGCACGAGCGTGCGACGCTGGTGCGCCTTCTGGATGAAGTAGCGCAGCATCGCCTCGGTGACCTCGAAGTCGGCGATCACGCCGTCCTTCATGGGACGGATCGCGACGATGTTGCCCGGCGTGCGGCCGAGCATCTCCTTGGCTTCCTTCCCGACGGCGAGCACCTTCTTGGGGCCGACCGATGCAGCCTGCACCGCGACCACGCTCGGCTCGTTCGCGACGATCCCGCGGCCCTTGACGAACGTGAGCGTCGTGGCCGTCCCGAGGTCGATGGCCAGGTCATTGGAAAACATTCCGTAGACCCAATCGAAGAGCATGGTGATTTACCTAGGACGCGCGTGGCGCGTGGCGAGAGACCCGGGGGGTACAGCGTCGAGCCGCTGGGAGGTAGCACGCGAGCTTTCCTCGGTGCAACACAATCTTGGCCGCGCCGAATCAACCTCAGTGCCACTGCGCTTGTTCCCTGATCCAGCGGTGGCTAGGATGCGCCGCTCGATCTAAAAGCAGGCCCAACCCATGCTCGAACAACTGCGCAAGTCCGGCGCATCCGTCTTCATCTATCTGATCTTCGGTCTGCTGATCGTGATCTTCGTGATCAACTTCGCGCCGAACGCGGGCCAGGGTGGTGGCGGTTGTATGGGCGGAAGCTCGACGCCGATCACGGTGAACGGCGAGAAGTCGAACCTCTCCGCCTACCGCGTCGCGTACGCCGGCACCGACCTCATGCAGCAGCAGGGGCAAAAGCTCACGCAGCGCCAGCGCGTCTACTACGCGCTCGAGCTCCTGATCCGCAAGGAGCTGCTCGCGCAGGCCGCCGAGTCGCGCGGCATCCGCGTGACCCGCGACCTCGTCGAGAAGGAGATCCGCAAGGGCATCTTCTATCTCGGCGGCAACCGCGTCGAGACCCAGTACATCCCCAACATCAGCTGGATGGAGGTCATCGACAAGGAGAAGTTCTTCATGCTCGACCGCTACAACGGTTGGGTCGGGCACCTCAACGTCTCGCAGAACGCGTACCTCGACGAGCAGGCGCGCGCGATGCAGGCGTCGATGATGGCCGACATCCTCAAGGACTCGGTCAGCGTGTCGCGCGATGAGGCGAAGGAGAACTGGCTGTTCGAGAAGTCGACCGCGACCTACGATCTCGTCTCGTTCTCGCCCGCCGACTATCGCGATGCGATGCGCCTGACCGACGCCGATCTCGCGCGCTATCTCGCGACCCACGAGGCCGAGGTCAAGAAGAAGTACGCCGACGAGGAGCGCACGTACAAGGCGACCAAGCCCGCGCTCAAGCTGCGCTCGATCTTCATCGCGGCGCACAAGCCCGAGGCCGCGCCCGCGCCGGGCGCCGGTTCGGCCGCGGCGCCCGCGCCGGCGACCCAGCCGACCACGCCGACCATCGACCAGGCCAAGGCCAAGCTCGAGGCGGCGCGCACGGCGATCGCCGCGAACAAGCAGAAGTTCGCGGAGGCTGCGAAGCAGCTGTCGAGTGACGCCGCGGCGAAGGCCACGGGCGGCGAGCTCGGCTGGCGGTCGGTCGAGAACCCGCAGCTCGGCGACAAGGCGGTCAACGACGCGGTCAAGACCCTCGAGCCCGGCACCATGACGCCGGTGATCACGACCGATGCGGGCGCCTGGCTCGTGATGGCCGAGGAGAAGCGCGAAGGCGACCTCTCGTACGACCAGGTCAAGAACGAGATCGCGGCCGAGCTCGCGAAGGAGCTGTGGAGCAAGGAAGCGGCGAAGCGCGCCGCCCTCGACGCACTCGCCGCCGCGAAGGGTGGCAAGACGCTCGAGCAGCTGTTCCCCAAGGTCGAGGGCGACAAGATGGGAGCGCTCGCCCCGGTGCAGAAGGATGTCCTCGCCGCGTGGCGCGACGATCAGGATCCGGCCACCGGTGCTGCGGGTGGTGCTGGATCGTCGCCGGCGCCGGCCGCGGGGTCGGGCTCGGCGGCCGCTCCGGCCCCGGCCGCAGGGTCGGGTTCGGCGGCAGCTCCGGCAGCTCCGGCAGCTCCGGCAGCTCCGGCAGCTCCGGCTCCGGTCGCGGCTCCCGAGATCGCTCCCTCGAGCGACGTGCTGCCCGCGTTCGGCGAGGTCAAGCCGCAGGTCATGACGATGGGGCCCACCTCGCGCCGGAAGGAGCTGCCCGGCCTCGGTGACAACAAGGAAGCGATCGCAGCCGTGTTCGAGACGCTCAACCCGGGCGACGTCGCCCCGCGCGTCTACGAGGACGATGGCAAGTACATCGTGGTGCAGCTCAAGGCGAAGTCGATGCCCGCCGAGGCGGAGTTCGACAAGGTCGCCGACGAGGAGATCACGAAGCTGCGCCAGATCCGCGGCATGTTCGCCGTCGAAGGCTGGCTCAAGGCTCGCTGCGAGGAGCTCGCCAAGGACGGCCGCATCAAGCCGATGGCCGATCTGATCCGCGAGACCGACGACGCTGGCAAGCCGCTGCCGACGGTCTATCAGCCCTGCATGACGCTGCGCTGAGCGCCACGAGAATTGCTGAGCCGCGAGCGCGGCCCGGGCGCTCCACGCGGCGCGGATTTGGAGTAATTTTCGGAGCGTGATCGAGGGACCCGAGGGCGGCTCCGCGCCCAAGCGGTTGACGTTCGGCGTTCACGCGCAGGGCGGCATCCGGCGGCTCGCCCTCCACCCGCGCGACCTCGGTACGCTCGCGGTCGAGACGCTCGAGCTCGAGATCGATGATGCGACGACGGCGACCGAGGCGCCGGTCGCGGAGCGCTATCAACGCCGGCGCACGCGCCTGCGCGGCCTCGCGCTGCGGATCAGCACGTCGCACCTCGAGGCGCGCGTCGCACATGTCACCCGTGCGCTCGCGGGGCTCGGCATCACGCAGGTGTTCGCGAAGCTGCACGACGGCTTCATTTCGGTGCGCGCGCGCACCGCCGACGGGCTCGCCGCCGCCGACGTGTCGTTCCGGGTGCACGTGGTCACCGCGGGCACGCACCTGCGCGCGCTGGCGAGCACCGTCCGCGTCCACGGGCACCTGCCGACCCCGGCGTCGCTGATCGCGGATCGCATCCTCGGCACCTTGTTCGCGACCTCGGACGTGCCCAACCTCGTCGAGCGGCCGCACGCACGCGGCCTGTGTGACGTCGAGATCGACGTGGTCGGCGCGCTGCTGTGGCAGCTGATGCCGCCGTCGGGGTGGCGGTTACCGTCGGTCGCGAACATCGAGCTCGTGCACCTGCGGATCGGGCGCGCCGGCATCGAGCTCGCGTACGGGCCCGCGGGCACGCGCGCGGGCGAGCTCGGCATTCGCCCGCAGACGCACCAGCTCGCGGCGGCGCACGATCTCATGCACTCCGCGGATCAACAGCTGCGCGAGGGGCACCTCGAGGAGGCGATGCGCGGCTATCGGGCGCTGCTCGCCGCCGGCGGCCCCGAGCAACCGCTGTTGCTCGAGCGCATCCTCGCGCTCGCCGCCTCGCGACCCGCCTGGTTCTTCGACGGGCTCGAGCTCGCGCGCCAGGCGCTCGGGCGGTGGCCGACGTTCGCGCCCGCGCACGCGGCGCTGGCCTCGATCACGCTCGCGCAGGGTGATGCGCGCGAGGCCGCGGGCCACCTGACACAGCTCGCGCAGCTCGCGAGCGCCGAAGGCGATGACGATCAAGCGACGCTGGCCGCGCTCGCGGGTGCGCGCCTCGTGCGGGTGCTCGATCCGAAGGCCGCGACGCAGCTGTACCAGCTCGCGCTCGAGCACGATCCGGGCTCCGCCGAGGCGGCCGACTCGCTCGCCGACCGACTCGCCGACGAGCAGCGCTGGCCGGAGCTCGTGCGCCTCGTCCGCGCGCGTGCGGTGATCACCGCCGACGTCGCGCGCGCGGTGCAGCTCCGGCTACGACTCGCGAACGTGTTCGTCTCCCACCTCGGCGATGCGGCGAGCGCGCAGCAGGAGCTCGCCGTCGCGCGCGAGCTCGCGCCCGGCGATCCCGCCGTCCACGAGATGGCCGCGACGATCCTCGCCACCATCGATCCGGCGGCGGCGATCGATGCGTGGACGGAGGTCGCGCGGCTCGCCGACGAGCGCGGTGATCACCGGACGAGCGGCCACGCGTGGGCCGTCGTCGGCGATATGCGCGCGCGCACCGGCACGGGCGACCCCGTCGAGGCGTGGCAACGCGCGCTGTCTCTCGATCCACTGCAGGCCGAAGCGATCGCGGGCCTCGCGCAGGCGGCCGCGCAGCGCGGCGATCACGAGACCGCCGCCGACCTCTACGAGCGGCTGCGCGGGCTCGGCCTCGGGCAGCAGACCTCGGGCCGTCACGAGCTCGCGCTCGCACGCTCGCTGGTCGTGATCGGGCGCACCGACGACGCGCGCGCCGCGCTCCGCCGCGCCACCGTCGCCGGCGGCGAGACCGCGGCCGAGGCCCACGCCGTGCTCGCCGAGGTCGCCGAGGCGGCGGCCGATCGCGATCACGCGGCGGCCGAGCTGGACACCGCGATCGTCTCGCTCGTCGATCTCGCGTCGACAGATCTGGACGACAAGCGCGACGGTGGCGGCGAGGGCGAGCGCCTGCTCACGCGCGCCGCCGAGCTCGCGATCGCGCGCGCGGCGCTGTTCGATCGCACCGGCCAGGCCGCGGCCGCGAGCGCGGATCTCGAGCGCGCTCACGAGCTCGCGCAGGCGCACGCGCCGGCGATCGCGCGCGACGCCGCACGCACGCTGCTCGAGCGGTCCGGCGAGGACACCGGCACCGAACGGCGGTGGATCGATGCCGTGCTCGCCACGCGGCCACCGCCGTCCGAGCGCGCGGTGTTGCTCGTCCGGCGCGCGGACGTTCGGCGCAAGGAGCGCGCCCCGGATCTCGCGGCCGCGCTGGCGGATCTGCACGAGGCGCTCAGGATCTGCGAATCGCTCGACACCAACCAGAACGGCACCGATCCGGAGGCGACCCAGGTGCGCCGCCATGCGTACGAGATCGAGGCCGAGTTGCTCGCGCGGAGCGGCGATCAGCGCGCGCGGGCGCAGGCGCTGGCTGCACTCGCGAACATGTCGGAGCGCGCGAGCGAACGCATCGAGCGAGAGGCCGCCGCGGCCGCCGCCTGGCTCGCCGCCGACGAGCCGGCCGCCGCCCTCCCCCACGGCGCGCGCGCGCACGCCTCGATCGAGATCGACAGTCGTGACGTGCCGCCTGCGCTCAAGCGCGAGGTGCTGCTCACCCTCGGCGAAGCGGCCTGGCGCCAGCGCGCGTGGCCGGACGTGCTGCGCGCGTATCGCAGCCTGATCGAAGACCCGGGTGAGGAAGCGCCTCGGATCCCGACGTTCCGGTACCGGCTCGCCGTCGCGGCCGATCGCTCGGGCGATCCGGCGCTCGCGCTCGCGTCGCTCGCTCCGCTGGTCGAGACCAGCGCGGCCGGCCACGAGCTGCGCGGGCAGGCGCTGCGGCTGTACGCGGACCTCGCCGAACGAACCGGCGAGCTCGCGGGCGCGGCGAAGGCGCTCGAGGACTTCGCCTCGCTGTCGACCGACGGCTCACCGACCGCGCGCGCCGACGCGATGTATCGCGCGGGCGAGCTGTTCCGGCGGGCGGATCGCGGCGACGACGCGATCCGCTGCCTCGAGCACGCGCTGCGCATCTCCGATAGCCACCTGCCCGCGCTCGACGGCCTGGAGACGGCGTGGCGCGAGCGCGGCGACCTCGAGCGCGTGTCGGTCATCCTCGGCCGCAAGGTCGCGATCACGGGACGCCAGCCCGCGCGCCAGAAGCCCCTGCTGTCCCGACTCGGCGATCTGCAGGCGCAGCTCGGCCGGCATGACGTCGCGCTCGCCACGCACCAGCGCGCCCTGGAGATCGATCCATCGTGGCGCCCATCGCTGCGGTTCGTCACGCTGCGTCTGCGCGAGGAGGGTCAGCTCACCGCCGCGGCGGGCGGTCTCGCGCAGCTCGCGGGCGAGCTCGCCGGCGACGGCGGCGTCGATCCGGCGGTCGTCGCCGCCGAGCGCAAGGCCGCTGCCGCCGCGCTCGGGGAGCTCGTGGCCGACCTCGGCGACGACCAGCTCGATGCCGTGCGCGATCTCGTCTTCCCCGCACTCGAGCGAGCGGGCGGCGATGCTGCCGAGGTCGCCGCCGGCCTCGCGCGACTCGGCGGCGCCCGCGCCCCCGCCGTCGACGAGGCACCCCCACGCGAGGAGAGCACCGCGAGCGGCCGCGCGACCGCGCCGAGCGGCAACCCGATCACGCTGCGCGAAGCCGCGAAGCGCGCACGTACCGCGGGCAAGCTCGACGAGGCGTTCGCCACCCTCGAGACCGCGAACCACGTCGCGCCCGGCGACCGTGATGTCCTGCAGGAGCTCGTCGAGCTCGCGCAGGAGATGGGCGATCACGAAGCCGCCGCGCGCCACCTCACCGCGCTCGCCGAGCTCGCGACCGGTGCGCGCAAGGCGAACCTCCTGCTCGAGCTCGCCGAGGTCTACTTCGATCACCTCGATGATCCGGCGCACGGCCGGCTCGCGCTGCGCGCCGCGGCCGAGGCGTTTGGCAAAGGTGCGCGCCGCGAAGCGACGCTCCGCATGCTCGCCGCCGAGGCACGCGCGAACCTCGCGTGGGACGCCGCCGTGGAGGCGCTGCGTGCGATCACGCCGAGCAAGCGCACGTCCGCCGATGTCGGCGACCTCGCCCATGCCCTCGTGCGCGCCGGGAAGGACGCCGAGGCGATCGCGTACCTCGAAGATCCCAAGATCGCCGCGCTCCTCGGCGACGGCGGCGCGCTGCTCGCCGACCTGCGCGAGGCCGCGGGGCGCAAGCACGCGTTCGCCGCGGCGCTCGAGCAGCGCGCGGAGACCGCCCCCGCGCCCGAGGCCGGCGAGCTGCGCGACGAGGCGTCCGCGATCCGCGCGGTGCTCGGCGGTCAGACGCGCATCGGCATCGGCATCCCCCCCGTCGAGCCGGCGGAGGGTGAGGACCTCCCGCTCGACAAGCCCGATCTGGCGCGGCTCGGTCTGTTGCCGCTGGCCTCGTTCCCGGCCCCGCGCGACACGCTGCGCGGGATGCCGGCCGCCGTCGTCGAGCCAGCGCCGCCCGCGATCCCCTCGGTGACGATCACCGGCACCCCCGAGGAGACCGAGTCCGCGCTCGCGCTCGCCGCCGCCGCTGCCGACGGCGACGCGCTGCTCGCCGCTCACCACGCGGAGCCCGACGACGCAGCGATCCTGCTCGCGCTGCTCGCGCACCTCGCGTCGACGAACAACGGTGCGCAGCGCAAGTCCGCGCTCGAGAATGCGGTGAGGGTGAGCCACGGTCCTGCGCTCGCGATCGCCCTGCACGAGCTCGCGACGCTCGCGCGTGAAGAGCACGAGCTGGTGCGTGCCGCGGCGCTGTGGACGCGCGCGCACGAGGTCGATCCGTTCTACGAGCCCGTGTGGCTGCCGCTCGCCGACGCCCTCGCCGCGGGGGGCGAGCACGAGCCGGCGCGCCGCCTCTACGCGCAGATCGCCGCGGACAGCGGCTACGACGTGCACCGTCGCGCCTACGCACGCGAGCGCGCCGAGACGCTCGGCCGTCCCGCGGTGCCCGAGCCCGTGGGCCCGCCCCCGCAGCTCGGCCAGGTCAAGGCGCTCGCGGAGGTCGGCAACGTCGAGGCGGCGATCGAGCTCGCCGAGCAAGTCGCGGGCGCCGCCGCGCCGGGCGACACCGCGGCGCTCGAGGCGCTCGAGGCGCTGTACTTCCAGGCTGGCAACGTCACCGCCGCCTCGGAGGCGATCGGCCGCCAGCTGCAGATCGTCGCCGACGACGCGACGCGCGCCGCGCTGTGGCGCCGCCGCGCCAAGCTGTACCGCGACACGCTCGATCGCGATGCGGAGGCCTATCGCTGCCTGAAGGAAGCGCACGCGTGCGCGCCCGACGATCCCGAGATCGCCTATCAGCTGCGCGCGGCGGCGATGGCGCGCGGCGAATGGGCGCTCGCGGCATCGCTGCTCTACCGCGAGATCGCGGCGACCGATCCGCCTCGCGAGAAGGGCGCGCTGCACCTCGAGCTCGCGCTGATCCTCGACGAGAAGCTCGACGACGATCCGCAGGCGCAGGTCAACTACGAGCAGGCGCTCGCGCTCGACCCCTCCATTCCCGCGGCCAAGCTGCCGCTCGCACGCCGCTACGAAGCGATCGACCGGTTCGCCGAGGCGGCGCAGCTCTACGAGGACGCCGCGGCGATCGCGCGACCGAGCGATCGCGGCGAGCTGCTCGAAGCCGCGGTGCGGGCCCGCACCGCGTCCGCGGGAACGAGCGTCGAGCCAGCGGCGGCCCGCCGAGATCTCGACGTGGAGCTCGCAGCCGCCGAAGCCGCGGGCGAGCTCGACGTCGCGCGCGAGCTCGCGCATCAGCTGTGGCGCGCCGAGCCCGGTCACGAGCTCGCCTTCCGCGTGCTCGCCACGGATCACCGCGCCTCGGGCAATCTGGCCGCGCTGACCGAGCTCACGACGGTGCGCGCGGCCGCGCTCGAGGCCGGTGCGCCGCGCGCCGCCGCGTGGCTCGAGGTCGCGCGCCTCGCCGACGAGCTCGGCGCCGACGACCAGGCCGCGCGCGCGTACGATCTCGTCCTCGTCGAGGATCCGGCGCACCTGCCCGCGCTCGATGCGCGCGCCGCCCTCGCGTTCCGCCTCCGCGACTACCAGGCTGCCGACACGCTCTACCGCGATCTCGACGCCGGCACCTCGGCGCTCGGCGCCGACGAGCTCGCGCACCGGCGCTCGATCATCGCCGAGCACCTGGGGCGCGACGCCGAGGCGCTCGAGTTCGCGAGCGCGGCCGCCGATGCCGCGCCCCATCGCCGCGAGCTGCGCATGCGCGTGCTCGAGCTCGCGACCCGTCTCGGCGAGCTGCGCACCGCGCTCGAGGCCGCGCACGCGGTGCTCGATCTGGTCCCGCTCGAGGACGACGAGACCAAGCTCTCCGCCCATGGCAGCGTCGTCGATCTGCTGCGCCAGAACGGCGACCTCCCCGGCGCGATCGACCACCTGCAGCGCGTGCTGCGCGACCACCCGATGCACGCGCCGTCGCTCGAGGCGCTCGCGGATCTCCACATCGCGCGCGGTGACTGGCCGGCGGCGACGCGCGTGCTCTATCAACTCGTCCCGCTCGCCCCGACGCCGTCCGCGCGCGCCGAGCGGCTGTACCAGCTCGGCGAGGCCGTGCTCGTTCACCTCGGGGACACCGATCGCGCCGACGACGTGTTCCTGCGCGCGTCGGACCTCGATCCCTCGCACCTGCCCACGCTGCGCCGGTTGCTCGACGTCTACTGGCGCGCCGACGATCCGGGCGCGCTCGTCGAGGTCGCGACCGAGCTCGCCGGCAAGGGCGCGCTGTCGACCGGCGCCGCGACCGACGCGTCGCTCGCGCACGCCCTCGTCGCCGCCGCGCTCGTCGGCGACACCCAGCTCGCGTCGCAGCTCGGCAGCGCCCTCGGTGAGGAGGCGCCCAGGTGCGTGGCCGTGGCGCTCGCCGAGCTCGACGGCCGCGCCGGCCGCCTCCAGCTCGCGACCGCTTCAACCGCGGTCGCCGAGCTCGCGCGCCGCGGCCTCCTCGACCTGGCGAAGGTCCGCGCCGCCGCCGCGGGGACGCCCGTCGAACCGCTGCTCTCGTCGTGATTCCGCAGATCCTGCGCGTTCGGCCAGGGCGGCCGGAATTCTCCGAGATCGTGCCGTCTGCGGTGTTGACGCGTATGTAAGCGTGGCTACGTTGCGGGCGTCATGAAGCTCGACAAACTCACGGTGAAGGCGCAGGAAGCGATCGCTGCCGCGCGCGAAGTCGCGATTGCCAAGCACCACGCCGAGGTCCGTCCAGAGCATCTCTTGCTCGCGCTCCTCGATCAGGAGGGCGGCGTCGTGCCGCGCATCCTGTCCAAGCTCGGCGCCGACCCGCGCGTCGTGCGCGCCGACATCGAGCGCGCTCTCGAGAAGCTGCCACGCGCCCACGGCTCCGCGCTCGACGTCGACGCGAGCCGCAGCTTCAAGGACCTGTGGGCCGACGCCGTCCGCGAAGCGGATGCGATGAAGGATGACTACACCTCGACGGAGCACTTCCTGCTCGTCCTCGCGGCGAGCAAGACGCCCGCCGGGGACGCGCTGCGCGCGACCGGCGCCACCAAGGAGGCGATCCTCGAGGCCCTCGTCTCGGTCCGCGGCAATCAGCGCGTCACCGATCAGGATCCGGAGGCGAAGTACGAGGCGCTCGAGCGCTACACGCGCGACCTCACCCAGCTCGCCCAGCAGGGCAAGCTCGACCCCGTCATCGGCCGCGACGAGGAGATCCGCCGCACCATCCAGATCCTCTCGCGCCGCACCAAGAACAACCCCGTGCTCGTCGGCGAGGCCGGCGTCGGCAAGACCGCCGTCGTCGAGGGCATCGCTCAGCGCGTCGCGACCGGCGACGTCCCCGAGTCCCTGCGCGACAAGGAGATCCGCTCGCTCGACCTGGGCGCGCTGATCGCCGGCGCGAAGTACCGTGGTGAGTTCGAGGAGCGCCTGAAGGCCGTGCTCAAGGAGGTCGCCGCCTCCGCGGGCAAGGTGATCATGTTCATCGACGAGCTGCACACGCTCGTCGGTGCCGGCGCTGCGGAGGGCGCGACCGACGCGGCAAACCTCCTCAAGCCGGCGCTCGCGCGCGGCGAGATCCGCTGCATCGGCGCGACGACGCTCGACGAGTACCGGAAGCACATCGAGAAGGACAAGGCTCTCGAGCGCCGGTTCCAGCCGGTGATGATCGAGGAGCCGTCCGTCGACGACACCATCGCGATCCTGCGTGGCCTCAAGGACCGCTACGAGGTCCACCACGGCATCCGCATCCGCGACGCCGCGCTGGTCGCCGCCGCCAAGCTCTCGCACCGCTACATCCCGCAGCGCCAGCTGCCGGACAAGGCGATCGACCTCGTCGACGAGGCCGCGTCGCGCCTCAAGATGGAGATCGAGAGCGTGCCGACGTCGATCGACACGATCGAGCGCCGCGTGATGACGCTCGAGGTCGAGAAGGCCGCGATGGAGCGCGAGGATGACAAGCGCTCCAAGCAGCGGCTCACGGAGCTCGAGCGCGAGATCGCAGACCTGCGCGAATCCGCATCGGCCATGAAGGCGCAGTGGCAGCGCGAGCGCGACCTCATCAAGGGGCTGCGCGACAGCAAGGAGCAGCTCGAGCAGCTCAAGGCCGAGGCCGAGAAGGCGCAGCGCGCAGGTGACTTCGCGCGCGCGTCCGAGCTGCGCTTTGGAAGGATCCCCGAGCTCGAGCGCCAGAATGCCGAGCTGGCAAAGCAGGTCGAAGAGCTCCGCGCGCCAGAACAGGGAGGGGGCCCTGCCGGCGCTGCCGGCGGGGAGGGAGCGAAGCGCCCTGGGAGTGTCAGCTTCCTGCGCGAGGAGGTCACCGAGGAGGACATCGCGGCCGTCGTCGGCAAGTGGACCGGGATCCCCGTCGAGAAGATGCTCGAGGGCGAGGTCGAGCGCCTGACCCAGATGGAGGACCGCCTCCAGCAGCGCGTGATCGGCCAGACCCAGGCCGTCGCCGCCGTCGCCGCCGCCGTGCGCCGTGCGCGCGCGGGCCTGAAGGATCCGAACCGCCCGATCGGGAGCTTCCTGTTCCTCGGCCCCACCGGTGTCGGCAAGACCGAGCTCGCGCGTGCCCTCGCGGAGTTCTTGTTCGACGACGAGCACGCGATGATCCGCATCGACATGTCCGAGTACCAGGAGAAGCACACGGTGAGCCGCCTCGTCGGCGCACCTCCGGGCTACGTCGGCTACGACCAGGGCGGCCAGCTCACCGAGGCCGTGCGCCGTCACCCGTACTCGGTCGTGCTCCTCGACGAGATGGAGAAGGCGCACGCCGACGTGTGGAGCGTGCTCCTCCAGGTGCTGGACGATGGCCGCCTGACCGATGGCCAGGGGCGCACCGTCGACTTCAAGAACACGCTGATCATCATGACCAGCAACGTCGGCAGCCAGCACCTGCTGCGCATGACCCCGCAGAACCGCGAGGACATCGAGAAGGCCACGATGCGCGAGCTCCAGGCGACGTTCCGCCCCGAGCTGCTCAACCGCATCGACGAGATCATCTTCTTCGAGCCGCTCGGCGAGCCGCAGCTCGCGAAGATCGTCCGCGTCCAGCTCGCTCGGTTCGACAAGCTGCTGGCGGAGCGGCAGATCACCCTGCACCTCACCGATCGCGCGGTCGCGCGCGTCGCGGAGGCCGGGTACGATCCCGTGTACGGCGCGCGTCCTCTCAAGCGCGCGCTGCAGCGCCTCGTGATCGATCCACTCGCCATGCACTTGCTCGCGAAGGACTTCGCACCGGGAGACACCGTCGAGGTAGACGTGACGCCCGGCGTGCATGACAAGCTCGAGCTCCACCGCGTCGCCAAGGGAGCCGCCGCTTAGCCATGCCGCAGCAGATCGACTTCGATCCGAGCGTCGACTACTACAAGGCGCTCGGGGTCAGCGAGAAAGCGAGCGCCGACGAGATCAAGAAGGTGTATCGCAAGCTCGCCAAGGCCTACCATCCGGATTCTACCGGCGGGGACAAGGCCAAGGAGAGCCGGTTCAAGGACATCTCGAACGCGTACGACGTGCTCGGTGACGAGAAGAAGCGTGCGCTCTATGACCAGATTCGCGCGGGTGGTGGGCGCATGCCCGGCGGGTTTCCGGGCGGTGGCGTCTACACGGCGCAGGGCCCCGGCCCCGGCGTGTTCGATCTCGGCGATCTGTTCAACCAGTTCTTCAGCGGTGCCGCCGCGCCGGGAGGACGCGGCCAGCGGATGCGCGTGGAGTACGAAGACGAACCGCGCGCACGCCGCCGCCGCCGCGAGGCCGATGAGGCCGAGTTCGAATCGAAGGTCAAAGCCTCCGACGGCACGTGGCTGCGCGTCGAAGGGAACGACGTCTACTCCGATGTTCGCATCTCGTTCGATCGCGCGATGCTCGGCACCGTCGCGACCGTCGCCACGATCGACGGCAAGGCCGAGGTGAAGGTCCCACCGGGCACGGCGAGCGGGAAGAAACTACGCCTGCGCGGAAAGGGAGTGCCCGACCGATCGGGTGGTGCCGGCGATCACTACATAACCGTCCAGATCGACGTTCCTGCCGTCACGGATGACGAGACCAAGAGAATGCTGATCGCGCTGGTAACTCGCCTCCGCAAACGCGGGCACGACGACTGAAACGTCGTACAGTAAGGCATCGATGTCGAAACACACGGAGACCGCAGGTCAATACCCTGTCATCCCGCTGCGCACCGAGGTGCAGCTCCCGGGTCACGTCGGTCCTCTCGAAATCGGGCGCGAGGCGTCGGTGCGTGCGATCGAAGCGGCGACGCGCGATGACAACCTGATCGTCATCATCCCGCAGAAGAACCCCGCGGTCCGTGATCCCGGCCAGAAGGACCTCCACGAGGTCGGCGTGCGCGCCGAGATCGTGCAGGTCGTCAAGCACTCGCCGGGGCGGTTCACCACGGTGATGCGCTTCCTCGAGCGCGTCCACATCGATGCGCTGGTCGCCACCGATCCCTTCCTCGTCGCGAGCGTCTCCAAGCTCACGTCCACCTCCTCGGTCCGCGCCGAGGAGCTCCTCGCGACCACGACCAAGGTGCGCGACTACCTCGTGGCCGTCGTCACCGATGCACAGAGCAAGGAAGCCCGCGCGCAGGAGAGCAAGGAAGGCAAGGAGCCCAAAGGCGAGCTGACGCGCACGCAGGTCCAGGCGATCGTCGATCCCGACAAGCTGGTCGACGCCGCCGCGCCGTACCTCGAGCTCGAGCGCGACGACCTCACGCAGCTCCTGATCGAGACCGACACGATGAAGCGCCTCGAGCGGATCATCCCGTCGCTCGAGCGGCAGGCCACCGTGCTCCGCCTCAAGGCCGACATCGGCGCGGAGCTCGAGGGCGAGTCGAGCCGCACGCACCGCGAGCGCGTGCTGCGCGACCGCATGCGCCAGATCCAGGAGGAGCTCGGCGAGCAGGATGACAACGCCGAGATCGACGAGCTCCGCAAGAAGATCGAAGACAGCAAGATGAGCGACGAGGTCCGCGCCGTCGCCAAGAAGCAGCTGTCACGCATGAGCCAGATGGCGTCGTCGTCGCCCGAGTACAACATCGCGCGCACGTACGTCGAGAACCTCCTCGAGATCCCGTGGAACGTGTTCACCGAGGACCGCCTCGACGTGTCCGCCGCGCGCGCGATCCTCGAGGCCGAGCACTCGGGCCTCGAGAAGGTGAAGCGCCGCATCCTCGAGTTCCTCGCGGTGCGCAAGCTCGCGCCCAACAAGCACGGCCCGATCCTCCTGCTCGTCGGCCCGCCCGGCGTCGGCAAGACGTCGCTCGGCAAGTCGATCGCGAGCTCGCTCGGTCGCAAGTACGTCCGCATCTCGCTGGGCGGCGTGCGCGATGAGGCCGAGGTGCGTGGCCACCGCCGCACGTACATCGGCGCCCTCCCCGGCCGCATCGTCGCGGGCCTCAAGAAGGCCGGCTCGATGAACCCGGTGTTCGTGCTCGACGAGATCGACAAGCTCGCGGCCGACATGCGGGGCGACCCGGCAGCCGCGATGCTCGAGGTGCTCGACCCCGAGCAGAACAAGGACTTCGTCGATCACTACGTCGAGGTCCCGGTCGATCTGTCGAGCGTGATGTTCATCTGCACGGCGAACCAGCTCGACACGATCAGCCAGCCGCTGCTCGACCGCATGGAGACCGTGGAGCTCTCGGGCTACACCACGGTCGAGAAGCTCGCGATCGCCAAGAACCACCTGTTGCCCAAGCAGCTCGCGGAGCACGGCATCGGCAAGGACCAGCTCGAGGTCGATGACGAGGTCCTCGAGGAGGTCATCCACAGCTACACGCGCGAGGCCGGCGTCCGTAACCTCGAGCGCGAGATCGCGGCCGTGTGCCGCGGCGCCGCGGTGAAGGTCGCCGAGGGCGTGACGCAGATCCACATGACCAAGCCGATGGTCGAGGAGCTCCTCGGCCCGCCGCGCCACGTCTCCGACACCGCGGAGCGCAAGCCCGAGGTCGGCGTCATCACCGGCCTCGCGTGGACGCCGGTCGGCGGCGACATCATGTTCATCGAGTGCCGCATCTTCCCCGGCAAGGGTGAGGTCCGCCTCACCGGCCAGATGGGCGACGTGATGAAGGAGAGCGCACAGGCCGCGGTGACGTGGATGCGCGCGAACGCGACCAAGCTGGGCATCGATCACGAGAAGATCGCGACCAGCGACATCCACATCCACCTGCCGCAAGGCGCGATCAAGAAGGACGGTCCGTCCGCCGGCGTCGCGCTCACCTGCGCGGTCGTCTCGGTGTTCACCAAGCGGCCCGTCCGCAACGACGTCGCGATCACCGGCGAGATCGATCTGCGCGGCCACGCGCTGCCGATCGGCGGCGTGAAGGAGAAGGTGCTCGCCGCCCACCGGGCCGGCATCAAGATCGTGTTCCTGCCCGAGCGCAACTCGAAGGACACGATCGACATCCCCGACGAGATCAAGAACGAGCTCGATATCCGCTACATGACGAAGATCGACGACGCGATCGCGGTCGCGCTCGGCGATGCACCGTCGACGCCGGAGCCCGAGCCTGCGATCCCGCCGCCCACCGCGCCCTCGGGCCGCGGCTCCGTCGGCGAGCGCCTCCCCTCGTAGTGAGGGGCCGCGCGCTCCTGCTCGCGCTGTTCGCGGTCGCGGGCTGCAAGAAGACGAACAAGGCCGACGCCTCCGCTGCCGAGGTGAGCGTGGCGATCGCGCAGCTGTCGGTCTACGCGGATCGGCTGTGCGCGTGCGACGACAAGGCCTGCTCCGACAAGGTGCAGGAAGAGATGATCGCGTGGTCGGGCGCGACCGGCAAGGCGCTCGGCACCGCCCGCCCGAGCAGTGCGGAGACGATGAAGCTGTCGGAGATCAGCACGCGCATGACCGCGTGCTACGCGAAGCTGAACGCCGTGCCCGCGCTGCCCGCGTCGCCCGAGGAGCCCGCGCCTCCGGCCGCCCCACCCGGCCCGAGCCTGCCCGAGAAGCTCACCCCACCGGTCGCCGCGGACGGGGTGCTTTCGGCCGCGCGCGCGTGGGCGGCGAAGGAGCACCCCGATCTGCACCTGGCGCGCACGGTGTTCTCGTATGTCGACGCGGAGGGCGTGCTGGATGCCACCGATGGGACGTTCACGCTCGAGCTCGGAAACCCGATCCGCGCAGACAACCCGGCCCGCCGCACGGGGGCGCCGGTTCGCGATCCCGCGAAGGCGACGATCTGCGCGTACCTGCGGTTCGACGGCGAGTGGCACAGCGACTCGCGCGGCTGTCGCGACACCGCCGTCGCGCCTCCGCACTGCACGATCGCGGTGATGTGGAAGCGCGCGCTCGACAAGGGCGCGCCGCGCGATGCCGTCGCGGTGATCGAGTACGAGCCCGCCCGTGCCCCGACGCCGTGGAGGTTCTCGATCACCGACGCCCCGCGCAACGTCTCCTTCGTGCAGCGGTTCGCCGATGACTGCGAGACGGTGATCGAACAGCCGCCCAAATGAAAAAGCCCGCCGGGTGGCGGGCTCGTTGGCAGCAGGCGTACGGTGCTCAGGGCTCGACGTCGACGTCGACGGTCGAGAGCTGCGCGAAGCGCTGGTAGAGGCGCTCGATGGCGCCGATCGGTGCGAAGCCAAGGGCCGCCGCAGCTTCGCCGAGGCGAACGCCCGGCATGCGGTCCTGCATCTGGAGGGCGCGGAACAGCTGGAACCGGTCGAGGACGCCCTGGTCGACGAGGAACTCGCCGAACGAGATCTCCTTGAGGCCGTCTTCGACGACATCGACACCTTGCGAGGAGGCCTCGAAGTAGTGCCGGAGGTCCGACTTGTTCTTCGCACTGCCGTAGCCGAGGGCCATGAAAGAGGTCATGTTCATGACTGCGTTCCTTGGCGGGTCTTCGAGCAGATCGCGTGCCATGGCGGTTCGGACGCAAGATGCCCGACCGTGGACGCAGGATCGAGGGCTTGGGCGCCAACATTTTCGGCCGCTGCGCCCTCGGCGCCTCGACCGGCTACTCGAGTGGCCGGCTGGCCGACCAAACATCGGCAAGTCGATTGGTTAACGCGCGCTGCCGTGGCACGACTTCGTGCGTGATGCGGACGCGTATTGCCCTGGTTCTGGCGGGAATGGCCACGGTGGTCGGATGCCGCGGGAACGGCAAGCAGGCCGAGCCCACGACCAGTGGCGCGGAGCCCGCGGCCCCAGGTCCAGCCGCCCCGCCGGCCCCCGCGGCGCCGGTCGCCGACACGCGGCCCGTCGCGCCTCCGGGCACGGACAAGCTCGTGCCGGTGCCGGCCGAGGTCGCCGCGAAGGTGAAGCTCGCGCCCGTGGTGAAAGGGCTCGCACGCCCGGTGCTGGTCCTGGTCGCGCCTGGCGATGCGCGCAAGCGGCTGTTCGTGCTCGAGCAGCACGCGGGCCGCGTGCGGATCGTCGAGAACGGCAAGCTGTTGCCGAAGCCGTTCCTCGAGGTCCGGCCGGTGTCGCGCGGCAACGAGCAGGGTCTGCTCGGGATGGCGTTCCATCCGCAGTTCGCGACCAACGGCAAGCTGTACGTCAACTACACCGGCGCCGACGACGACACGCGCATCGTCGAGTACCACGTCTCCGCGACGAACCCCGATCAGGTCGATCCGGCGTCTCGTCGCGAGCTGATCACGATCAAGCAGCCATTCTCGAACCACAACGGCGGCCACCTCGTGTTCGGGCCCGACGGCAAGCTGTGGACCGGCATGGGCGACGGCGGCGCGGCGGGAGATCCGCACGGCAACGGCCAGAAGCCCGACGCACTGCTCGGCAAGATGCTGCGCTTCGACGTCGATGCCGCGAAGCCGACGCCCGAGCGCATGCACCTGGGCGTGCGCAATCCGTGGCGGTTCGCGTTCGATGCGAAGACCGGAGACCTCTTCATCGGCGACGTCGGCCAGAACCTGTGGGAGAACATCTACGTCGTCGACGGGACCGACCACGCGAAGAAGAAATGCGAGCCGGCTCCGCAGGAGCCGACCGGCGCGGAGCGACAGGCGCCGCGAAGCGGCGAGCGAGCATGTGCACCGCAGGTGCACAACTTCGGGTGGAACGTCGTCGAGGGCAACCACTGCTTCGAGGCGAAGACGTGTGACCGCGCGGGGTTCACGCCGCCCGTCGTCGAGTACACGCACGACGTCGGCTGCTCGGTCACCGGCGGCGTCGTCTATCGGGGTAAGGCGCTGCCCATGCTCGACGGCGCGTACTTCTACGCCGACTTCTGCACCAACCTCGTGCGCAGCTTCCGGTGGTCCCAGGGCGCCGTGCGCGACCACTGGGACTGGAAGCAGGCGCTCGATCCCGGCGGCGACCTCGCGCAGATCAGCTCGTTCGGCGTCGACGGCGACGGCGAGGTCTACGTCGTCTCGCTGCTCGGCGCGATCTACAAGCTCGTTCCCGCGAGCTGACTGCGGCCTGCGACGAGGCGCGCGGTCGACACACGCGGCACCAGGTGTTGTCAGGGCGACGTGTCGCGCGCCTTCCCGGGGGCGTAGCGATGGAGGAATGAGACGCCTCGCTGGACTGCTCGCTCCGATCGTCGCGCTGTCGGCGTGTGCGCCGCGCGCATCGCTCGGCTCCTTCGGATACCTCACGCCGCCGGCGGGGGCAGGCCGCAGCACGGGCCTGGGCCTGCTCGACGCGCACCTGGCGGCCGCGATGCACGCGACCTATCGCGAGGCGGGGGCCGCTCCGGAGGAGCCGCTCGCGCTGGTGCCGACCGACGGCAGCGAGCTCGCGCTGCGCTCGCTCGAGGCGGCGGTGGACATCGACGGGCCGCTGGCCCGTACCGAGCTTCGCCTCGTGTTCCACAACCCCGAAGCTCGGGTTCGCGAGGGCCGGTTCGCGATCACGCTGCCGCCGGGCGCGACCGTGGGCCGGTTCGCGATGAAGGTCGGCGGCGAGTGGCGCGAGGCGCGCATCGTGTCGCGCACGAAAGGCCGCCAGGTCTACGAGACGTTCCTCCACCGCGGCGTCGACCCGGCGCTCCTCGAGCAGGACCTCGGAAACCGGTTCTCGGCGCGCGTGTTCCCGATCGAGGCCAACGCCGACAAGGAGATCATCATCGCCTACGAGCACGGGGTCTCGAGCGACGCGCCATACCGGCTCGCACTCACGGGGCTGCCGTACGTGCCGACGACGGCGATCACGATCCGCCGTGACGGCGTCGCTCGCAAGGTGACGACGCGCGGCGACAAGCTCGCCGACATCGTCGAGTCAATCGATGAGAGCGCGAGCGCCGTCACGTCTCGCACGGCATTCGTCGCGCGCCTGTCGCCCGACGTCCTCGCGAGCGCCGCGCCGTCCTCCACCGTGCCGCAGACAATCCCGCCGATCGACTCGCTGCTGGTGCTCGTCGACACGAGTGCGTCGCGCGCGCCGGTGATGGCGACGCAGGCGAGCCTCGTGCGCGACCTGCTCGCGCAGTTGCCTGGCGAGACGCGCGTGAGCGTGGCGGCGTTCGATCACCGCGTGACCCCGCTGTACGAGGGCACGGCTGGCGGGACACGCGACATCGCCACCGCCATCCTCGACCACGGCGCACTCGGCGCGTCGGATCTCGGCGCCGCACTCGTGCATGCCCAGTCCGCCGGCGCGAAGCGCGTCGTGCTCGCCGGCGATGGCGTGCCGACACTCGGCGAGACCGATGCGAGCAAGCTCGCCGCGTCGCTCGCGGACAGCGGCGTCGAGCGGCTCGATGTCGTTCAGGTCGGCGCCAGCCTCGATCGCGACACGCTGCGCGCGCTCGTCGCCGCCGGCCGCGTGCCCGGCGCGATCCTCGACGGCAGTGATGCCACGCGGCTCGTCGCGCAGCTGCAGCGTGCGGTGCCCGCGGAGGTCGCGATCCGCGTCGAGGGCGCGCTCGCGAGCTGGCCGGCGACCACGCGAGGCCTCGCGCCCGGCACGCCGATCTGGGTGTACGGGCTGCGCGATGGAACGGGCGATGTCGTCGTGCACGTCGGCGATCGCACGGCGACCGTGCGCGCACTGCCGGGCGACTCGACGCGCGTGCGGCGCGCCGTGGCGGGCGCGGAGATCGCGGCGCTGACCGAGCGCATGCAGCGCGCCCCCGCCGGCGAGCGCGCAGAGCTCGGCAACCAGCTCGAGGCGCTCGCGCTCGAAC
>DATLHR010000127.1:0-22280 GCA_035539815.1 Kofleriaceae bacterium | reverse complement strand
CTCCACGACGTGCGCGATCTGGAGAGCGAGCGGGTGATGATCTAAGGGGTGCTGCCCAACCACCTGGTGATGAAGCGCGTGGCGGCGTGCGTGATCATGGGCGGCCAGGGCAGCGTGCAGACCGCGATGGCGAGCGGGACGCCGTTTGTCGGCATGCCGTATCACGGCGAGCAGGAGCTCAACGTCGCGCTCGCCGAGCGGCAGGGCATGGCGCTCCGGCTATCGCCCAAGGCCGCTGCCACCGAAGCGATGACCGCGGCGGTGCGCCGCCTGCTCGCGGAGCCTGCGTTCCGTGCGAGCGCGGCGCGCATGCAGCAGCTGTATGCCGGCGTGGACGGCGCGGCAGCCGCGGCCGACGCCATCATCGCGTTCACGGCGGCGACCAAGCGTTCTCCCGCGGCGGCGAGCGCGTGAGGCGCCCGCTGGCTGCGCGGCGAGCGCGGTCGCGAGCTACCTGCAGACCTTGTTGACGGCCATGAAGGCGTCGAGGCTCTCGTAGCGCTGCGGATCGTGCTTCGACTTCCGCGGGTCCTTGCCGCCGATCTTCGCGACCTTGCCGTCGCCGTCGATCACGAACGCGACGTACGAGCCGAAGCTCTTCTTGCTGCCGAAGCAGCTGTTGAGCTTCATGTCGCGCGCGCCGGTCACGGTTACCGCGACGCCCTTGGCATCCCACGCCGTCACGCGGCCATCGGTGTCCTGGGCGACCAGCGAGATCGGCGTGTCCTTGCGATCGACGACCTTGTACATCCACTGGTCGCGCACGCGCTCGACGCCGGGCACCAGCGCGTCCAGCTTCGCCGACGGGCAGCTCGCCGCGTTCCGATCCGAGGGCGACGGCACGAGCGCGAACAGCCCGCCCTTCTTCACCACGTAGATCGCGGACGGATCATTCGGGTGCTGCGCGACCTTGAAGTCGTACACCTCCGTCGAGACCTGGCACGTGTGCTTCCCGATCTGACGGAACAACGCACCATCGGGCCGCAGCGTGTACTCGGTCGCGACATCGCCCTTGCGGGCGGCTTTGGTCACGCTCCCATCCGCCTGGTCCTTCGCGGCGGCGATCGAGGTCGAGAGCGCGACGAGCGAGATGGCGGTGACAGCGAGCTTGTTCATGCGGCCAACGCCATCCAGATCGCGCGCCAGCTCCTCGCGCCCCTCACCCGCCTCGCAACTCGGCGACAGATCACGGCCCGCCGCGTGCGGCATACCGGCAACTGCCCTCGTCTGGCCAATCGCCGGGCCACCATCGGTCGCTTTTGCGCGACGTCAGTGTGCAGAAAGCAGGCACTGATCACCTCCCAACGCCGGGCCGATGCAGAAACCAGGTCCGACCTAGTTTTCTCCCACGTTGTGCAGAAACCAGATCCGACCTAGTGATCCCTCTCGTCTGGCCGATCCCCACGCCACCTTTGCCGCTCTTGCGCTCGCTCGTTCGTGCACAAGTTGTGCAGAAAACTAGGTCCGACCTAGTTTCTTCCACACGCGGTCTGCAGCGCGCTACTTCGAGCGGCGCTTCTTCGCGGCCTTCCTCGGCGCGGCCTTCTTCGTTGCCGCAGCCTTCTTCGGCGCAGCCTTCTTCGGCGCAGCCTTCTTCGGCGCGATGGCCTTTGGCGCAGCCGCGGCAGGCGCATGCGCCGGATGCGCCGGACGCGCCGGCGTGAGCGGATCACTCGAGTCGCGCAGCGCGATGTAGAGAGAGCGAGGATCCTCCGAGTGCTCGAACAACGCGGGCACCGCGATGCGCGCGGCATCGAGGTCATCGAAGTCGGCGACCTTCTCCACGTGCTGGCGTCCATCGACCTCGACGCCGACGTCCTTGATCACCAGCGTGTGCCCCACGAGGTCGCCGCCGACGAACACTCCGCCGCTCCAGTTGCTGTCGGCGATCAGGGTCCCGACGGTGAGGTTGCGCCGCACCACGAGGAAGCCGTCGACGTACGCCAGGCCGAGCGTGCAGTCCTCCGTCACGATCAGGTGTGCGATCGGTCGTCCCGTCTGATGGAAGTCGAGCGGCCCGGTCACCGTGAACGAGCCGGTCACCACCACGGTGCCCGTGGTCAGCGGCAGCGCCGACAGCGTCGAGTCACCGTGGATGAGGTAGTGCGGCGCCGGCAACTGCTCGAGGCTGGCGTGCGGCAGCTCGTAGCCCGCGTGATCGAGGGCCGCGGCGATCGCTTCCAGCGTGCTGGCGAACGGGTCGAGCGTCGACATGCGCCCATCGTAGCAACACCGATCGGCAGAATGATCCTCCGCCGTTGGGCGTCCTTTAGAAACCGGAGGTAGAACGAGCCATGTCTAATCCGTACGCGGGCCGCCGGATCGCGGTCGTCATGGGCGGCCTGTCGGCGGAGCGCGAGGTCTCGCTCGGCACGGGCACGGGGGTGCTCGCCGCGCTGCAGAGCAAGGGGTGGGACGCGGTCGCGGTCGACTGGCGCGCCGGCACGAGCCTGCCGCGCCTGCTCGAGGACGCCAGCGCGCAGGTCGTGTGGAACGCGCTGCACGGCACGTGGGGCGAGGACGGCGCGGTGCAGGGCCTGTGCGCGTGCATGGGCCTGCCGTGCACGGGGTCGGGGATCCTGGCGAGCGCGCTCGCGATGGACAAGGTGACGTCGAAGCGCATGTTCGAGAGCAACGGCGTACCCACGCCGCGCTGGCTGCTGCTACCGCACGACGGCCCCGCCGACGGCAGCGATGCGCTCGAGGCGCTCGCGAGCTGGCCGCTGCCGTGCGTGGTGAAGCCCGCGAATGAAGGCAGCTCGGTCGGCGTCAGCGTCGTCGAAGATCGCGCGCAGCTCGCTGCGGCCGTCGCGCTCGCGCGCACGTTCCACGGTCCGGTGATCGTCGAGGACTACGTCGCCGGCACCGAGGTGTTCGTCGGCATCCTCAACGGCCGCGTGCTCGGCTCCGTCGAGGTTCGTCCCGCGACCAAGTTCTACGACTACGAGGCGAAGTACAAGCGCACGGACACCCGCTACCTGATCCCACCCGAGCTGCCGGCCGACACCGTCGCGCGCATCGAGACGATCGCGCTCGCCGCGTACACCGCGCTCGGCTGCAGCGGACACGCGCGCCCCGACCTGCGGATCACCAGCGCGGGCGAACCGTTCGTGCTCGAGGTCAACACCCTGCCGGGCATGACCGCGACGAGCCTGCTGCCGAAGATCGCGAAGTCGGTCGGGATGGACTACGCCACGCTCTGCGAGGAGATCCTCGCGAGCGCGTCGACGACGTAGCACCGAGCCGGGGGCGGCCGCCTCGCGACGCAGGCGCGTAATCGCTTCTGCGTGCGCGGTCGCGGCCAGCGCTGAGTTACTTCTTGCAGGTCATCTCGTAGACCTTCATCCAGTTCTTGCCCTTGTCGTTCGAGGCCTCGCCCCAGCTCTTCCTGGCCTTGGGATCGCTGAGGTCCACGTGGTCGCGGAACTGTCCGCTGCCCATCGGACTGAGCGAGTCGAGGTTGAAGTCCATCTTGTTGTCCTTGTAGCCGTCGGACGTACCGATCATCTGGGTACCCAGGCTATCGAGCATCACGCGGCGCCACTTCTTCGAGCCGGCGTCGTAGGTCGTGTACGAGGTGAACCTGTACTTCATCTTGCCGGCCGTGCCGTCGTAGACCTCTTGGATGAACCAGCCATCGAGATCGGACTTCGCCTTGATCGTCGCCTTGAGCGGAGCGGGCTGACCGTCGAGGCCGGGGGCGCTGCCCGTACAACGCCAGCTGCCTTGCAGCGACTTGAGATGAGACGCGAGCTCGGCGGGCGGCTTGGGCATCGCCGGCACCTCGGCCTTCGCAGCGGGAGGCATCGCGGGCGCGCCGGCGACCGGCTTGGGTTCGCTCTTGGCGGGCGCCGGCGCAACCTTGGTCGCGGGCGCCGGCTGAGCGGTCGCGACCGCGGCCAGCGCGGCCGTCGAGCACATCGAGAGCACGAGCTTCGAGAACGTCTTCATCCTTCGCCTCCTTGGAATGATGGCGCACTATAAACTCGGCGAAACCCAGGCGCTGGAAGTGAGTCCTAGAGACGTGGCGTCCACATCGAGCTTTGTGAAGATCTCCGCGCTTGCCTGGTTGGCGGCGTGTGGCGGAACGCCCCAAGGCGCGGGCATCACGCCCCCGCGCGCCGCGGCGCCCGTGATCGATGCGGCACCCGCACCACCACCGGTCGACGAGGAACCGGCGCCGGCACTGCGGATCTCGATCGATTGGGCGACCACGCCGCTCGCGACGGATGCCGACGCGAATGCGGTGTGGGCGAAGATCGCGCCGACCGGCGACGACTGGGAGCTCAAGCTCGGCGAGGTGCCGGTCGCGTACGCGCGCCCCTTGGCGATCGCGATGCTCCACGGCGGCAACTTCGCGTGCCCGGTGCCGCCCGCGCCTGCCGGCTGCCCGCGCGAGGTCGAGGTGCCGGATCCGGCGCCGACCGCAGGCCTCGACGATCCGTGCCTGCGCCGCCTGCTCGCGCTGTGGGCGACCAGCCAGCTCGTCGACGACGTCGACATCGCGACTGTGATGGACTCGCTGCGTGCGATCGCCGCGCTGCCGCCGCCGGAGTCGCAGCTCGTCGCCGCAGCGATCGATGCGATCGGCGAGGACGATCACGATCGCCGCCTCGAGCTGATCGCGATCGCGCAGCGGGCCGGCAACCGCGACGTCGCCGGCAGCAAGCTCGGCAAGCTCGACGAGGCGCACCTGATCGAGGCCGTGCAGAAGCATCACGTCTCCGCGGGGCTCGAGGTGCTGTCGGCGCAGGGGCACCGCGCCGTGTACCTCTCCGCGATCAACGACGAGGCGCTCGATCCTCGCGCGCGTGCGACCGCGATCGGCGAGCTCGTCGAGGCCGAGCCCGCGCTGCCGCCGGACCTGACCAAGGCGCTCGCGACCGCGACCAAGGCGAAGGACTGCCTGGTCGCCGCCACCGCGAGCCGCGCGCTCGTCACGCACGGCGACCAGCGCTACCTGCCGCGGCGCCCGCGCGGCCGCTCGGCGGGCGCGATGATGCGCGCGCTGTGCGTGCTCGCGAGCTACGAGCAGCTGCAGCTCGCCGACGAGTCCGACGAGTCGCCGTCCTTGCTCCCCGGGTACGTCCCTGCCAAGGGGCTCGAGATCGTGACGAATCGGTTCACCACCGAGTCCGGGTGGGGGGACGACAACGACGGCGACGGCGATCCGCGCACGCGCAACGAGTTCCTGATGCCACGCGCGCAGGTCTCGTTCTACGAGGTCGAGGACTTCGTGCGCGCGTTCCGCTCGTGCAAGGGGACCACATGCACGTCGTCGGATCGCCAGTACGAGCTCGGCCTCAAGACGATCGGCGGTCAGAGCTACCTCGCGCGGATCACGATCACCGAGCTGCCGTCGTGCCCGATCCCCTGATTCCCGTGGATCGCGCTGCTCGCTGTGGCAGCATAGGGGTCATGCGGTGGCTCCTGGCTCTCCTGCTCGTCTCCGGTACTGCCCACGCCCAGGCGTTCAAGCCGCGCGGCAAGCCGGCCAAGACGGAGCCCGCGAAGAAGGCGTCCGCGAAGAAGGCGTCCGCGAAGAAGGCGTCTGCGAAGAAGGCCACGCCGAAGAAGAAGTCGCGCCTCGCCACCAAGGGCCGCACGGAGGACCTGACACCGGACCCCGAAGCCGCGCCGAAGAAGGTCGCGCCCGAAGAGGCCGACGACTACGTCGTGATCGAAGACGACGACGAGTAGCGCGCGCGTAGCGCACGTTCGTTCACGAGTCGCTTGTTCAGGTCGCGGCGCGAAGAGATCCGGAAGTGATCCGGATTGATTCCAAAAAATTGCCCGGGTGATCCACGCGTGCGTATTTGCCAAACATGGATCGATCCCGTCGCGGGGGGACGAAAACGGATCCGCCGGTCCCGGCGGCGTCGCGACTGACCCTGCGCGCGAAGCGCAATCGTCGCCGCCCCGGCTCCGTGTGGTCGCGGCTGCCGCGGCCCGCCGCGATCCTCGATGGCTGCGGGCGCGCGCTGCGCCGCTCGGTGCCCGCCCTCGTCGCGACCATCGCGATCGGCGGCGTCGGCACGGGCGTGTGGGCCGGCTATCGCTTCGTCACCACGTCGCCGCGGTTCGCGATCACCTCGATCGAGGTCCGCGGCGAGCACCACCTCACCGAGGATCAGATCCTCGCCGCGATGCCGGTGCGCCTCGGCGACAACGTGTTCGCCACCAACCTCGGCGACGTCGCGGCCGCGCTCGAGGCCACGCCGTGGATCGCCGACGCCGACGTGCACCGCGTGTTGCCGCACACGCTCGTCGTCGACGTCCGCGAGCATGCACCGGTCGCTGTCGTCGAGCTCGGCGGCCTGTACCTCGTCGACGCCACCGGTCACCCGTTCAAGCGCGCGCAGCTCGACGCCGGCGACGGTGAGGGCCTGCCCGTAATCACCGGGATCGCGCGCGAGAGCTACGAGCGCGACTCCGCCAACGTCGCCGCCACGATCACCGACGCACTCGCGGCGCTCGCCGCCTGGCGCACCAACGCCGCGCGTCCCGCGATCGGCGAGATCCACGTCGACGCACACCGCGCGCTCACGCTGCGCACCTACGAGCACGCGGCCGCGATCGAGCTCGGCACGCTCGGCCCGGACCTCGCGCAGCGCATGCGCACCTTCGATGCCGCGTGGGCCTCGCTCGCGGACACCGAGCGCACCCGCACCTCTGCCCTCCACCTCGACGCGAGCGAAGGCCGCGTCATCGTCGCGCTTCACCCCGTACCCGCATCCGCCAAGGACCAGTAGCACACCATGGCCAAGCCCAAGAGCAGCGAGATCATCGTCGGCCTCGACATCGGCACCACCAAGATCGCTTGCATCGTCGGTGAAGTGACCGAGGATGACGGCGTCGACATCATCGGCATCGGCACGGCGCCGTCCAAGGGCATGCGCCGCGGCAATGTCGTCAACATCGACGCCACGGTGTCCTCGATCCGCCAGGCCGTCGACGAGGCCGAGAACATGGCCGGCTGCGAGATCTCGAGCGTGTACGCCGCGATCTCGGGCCCCAACGTCCGGGGCATCAACAACAACGGCATCGTCGCGATCAAGGACAAGGAGATCCGCGCCCACGACGTCGCGCGCGTCCTCGATCAGGCGAAGGCGGTCGCGATCCCGATGGATCGCGAGGTGCTGCACGTGCTGCCGCAGCAGTACATCGTCGACGATCAGGACGGTATCCGCGATCCGCTCGGCATGGCGGGCGTCCGGCTCGAGGCCAAGGTCCACATCGTCACCTCGCTCGTGTCGAGCGTGCAGAACGTCATCCGCTGCGCGAACCGCTGCAACCTGCAGGTCGCCGACATCGTGCTCGAGTCGCTCGCCGCCTCGCAGGCGTGCCTCGAGGAGGACGAGAAGGAGCTCGGCGTCGCGCTCGTCGACATCGGCGGCGGCACCTGCGACATCATGGTCTACGCCGACGGCGCGATCGTCCACACGTCGGTGATCGAGCTCGGCGGCGAGCGCGTCACCAACGACATCGCGACCATCCTGCGCACGCCGCTCGACGCGGCCGAGAAGATCAAGCGCAAGTACGGCTGCGCGTGGAGCCAGCTCGTCGACGCGGGCGAGATGATGGAGGTCCCCTCCGTCGGTGGCCGCGGTCCGCGCAACCTCCAGCGCGCGAAGCTCGTGCAGGTCATCGAGCCGCGCATCGAGGAGATCTTCGAGTACGTGAAGAAGGACCTCATGCGCTCGGGCTGGTACGACAGCCTCGCCGCGGGCGTCGTGCTCACCGGCGGCGCGACCGTCATGGAGGGCATGGCCGAGGTCGCCGAGCAGACCCTCGGCGTCCCGACCCGCCGCGCCGCGCCGACGAAGATCGGTGGCCTCGTCGACGTCGTGCGCTCGCCGAGCTACTCGACCGGCGTCGGCCTCGTGATGTTCGGCGCCGAGCAGGGCAAGAGCGTCCAGCTGCCGAGCCGCGGCGAAGAGCGCCCGGGCATGTTCAAGCGCGCCTGGTCGCGCCTCGCCGAGATGTTCTGAGACGTTCGCTTACGCGGCTGCGTGCAGACGGACGCCGAGGACGGCGGCGTACCGGAGGAAGTCCCGATCGCTCGTGAACACGCTCAGATCGCGCCGGAGCGCGACGGCGCACAGCAGGAAGTCGGTGTTGGAGCCTTGCACGCCTCGCTGCATGCAACGGTTGAAGCATCGGGCGCCCTCCTCATAGTCGTCGGGCTCCAGCTGTACGTCGTCGAACGGCCGGAGCGCATCGCGTAGCCGGACGAATTGCGCCTCGCTCTTGAGGCCGGAGAGCAGCTCCTGACGGATCGCGCCCATCATGGTGACGCGCCCCTCCTGGACCAGCTTCGTCAGCTCGACGACGACCGGATGATTCGTGACGCGGTCGCGACGCCTCAGCGCCTGTGACCAGATCGTCGTGTCGACGATGACGCTCACTTGCGCCTGCGCTGTGCCGTGCTGTCGTAGGCAGGATCGACGTCGACCGTCCCGAAGAGACGCAGGACTCCGAGCTGTTCCCGACGCTGGATGTATTCGCGCAACGCCTGGGTCACGGCGGCCTTCTTCGTCTTGTGGCCCCCCACCCGCACCGCTGCGGTGAGCAGCTTGTCGTCGATCGCGAGGTTCGTGGGCATGTGTAGATCGTTACACATACGAATGTGTGGGGCAAGCCTCCCCTTCCCGGCTGGCCGGGCCGCGCGCGGAGTCGAAAAATGCGCGGAGAGATCCGGATCGCAACAAATCTGCCGCGCGTCCGGATCAAAAAGTTGCCCGTCGATCCCCCCCACTTTCATATGGGGTGCACCAGGGGGAACCAGAACGACCATGGCACTCATCGAATTCGACGACGTCTCTCACGCAAAGATCCTCGTCATTGGCGTTGGCGGCGGCGGCGGTAATGCGGTCAACACGATGATCAGCGGCAACCTCGACGGCGTCGAGTTCGTCGTGGCGAACACGGACCTGCAGGCCCTCGAGGCCAACATGGCTCCCCACAAGATCGCGCTCGGCAACTCGCTGACCAAGGGCCTGGGCGCCGGCGCGAACCCGGACGTGGGCCGCCGTGCTGCCGAGGAGAGCATGCAGAACATCGCCGACCTCATCTCGGGCGCCGACATGGTGTTCGTGACGGCCGGCATGGGCGGCGGCACCGGCACCGGCGCCGCGCCGGTGATCGCGCAGATCGCGCGTGACTGCGGCGCGCTCACGGTCGGCGTCGTCACCAAGCCGTTCGGCTTCGAAGGCAAGAAGCGCGCGCGTCAGGCCATCGAGGGCATCGATCGCCTCGGCGCCGCGGTCGACACGCTGATCGTCATCCCGAACAACCGCCTGCTCGGCCTCGTCGGCCAGCAGACGTCGATGGTCGAGGCGTTCCGCAAGGCGGACTCGGTCCTGCTCAACGCGGTGCAGGGCATCAGCGACCTGATGACGGTCCCCGGCCTCATCAACGTCGACTTCGCCGACGTCCGCACCATCATGTCGGGCATGGGCCGCGCGCTCATGGGCACCGGCGTCGGCACCGGCAAGCGCCGCGCGACCGAGGCCGCCGAGACGGCGATCAGCTCGCCGCTGCTCGAGGACGTCAACATCGAGGGCGCGACCGGCATCCTCATCAACATCACCGGCGGTCCGGACCTCACGCTGCACGAGGTCAACGAGGCGTCGTCGCTGATCCAGCAGGCGGCGCACGAGGACGCGAACATCATCTTCGGTTCGGTGATCGATCCGAACCTCTCCGAGGAGGTCCGCATCACCGTGATCGCGACCGGCTTCGATCGCGCGGCGAAGACCACGATGCTCGTGCCCGAGGTCCAGACGCAGGTGCCTTCGGTCACCTCGGGGCGCACGCGCCTCGCCGCGGCGTCGCAGTCGCAAATCCACCTGCCGTACGACGCCGGGGCCCAGATCACCAAGGAGTACCCGGCTCCCACGGCGGCGCGCCGGCCGTCAGCGCAGATCGTCGACGAGCCCGAGGTCAACATCGAGTGGGAAGACCACGGCGACGTGTCGGCCGTCGAGCGCGCGCTCGACGAGCTGTCCAACCCGATCCCCGACGGCGAGACCCGCCTCGCGCACGGCTCGGCGCCGACGCCGGTCGACGGTCACCCGCTCGTCCAGCCGGAGCGCAAGCGCGCGCAGTCGCGCCCGAGCATGAAGGCGGTCCTCTCGGGCGAGATCGACACCGAGAGCGAGCTCGACGTGCCGGCGTTCATCCGCCGCCACGGCGCGACGCAGCAGTAGGTTTCGCTCGTTAGCTTATCTTCCGAGCCCAGCGCCACCCGGCGCATCGCATCACCCGATGCGGGGCTGGTGACTCCCAATCCTCCCTGATCCGGCCGTCACCCCGGTGGCGCACAGAGGGCCCTCGCGGGCCCTCTCGCCATTTGTGTTGTAGCCTCGCCGCGTGCTGACGGAGTCCGCCGCACGCTGGCTGCTCGTGCTCCACACCGGGCTCGGGGTCGCGGCCGTCGGCGCCGCGACGCACCTGGTGGTGTGGCTACGCAAGGAGCGGCGCGGGGCGGGCGCGCTGCGCAGTGTGCGGCGGTTCGCCGTGATCACGTTCGTCCTTCAGATCCTCGCGTTCCTCGCCGGCAACGTCATGTACCCGACGTACAAGGTCCAGGTCCGCTCCGCGTACCTCGAGAACGCGGCCGCGCTCGCGAGCGATCACACCGCGCGGCAGGCGGAGTACGACAAGCTCGCCACGCGCGAAGGTACGGTGGCGCCGCGGGGCGAGGCCACGTCCGCGATGGTCAAGCGGGCCGTCAAGGCGGCGAGATGGTTTGACGTCAAAGAGCATTGGGTCGCGCTCGGCGTGATCACGTGCGCCGGCCTCGTGCTCGTGTTGATGCTGTGGGATCCGCGGCGCGACGGTCGCGCGATCGAGCCGGTCGTGATGTCCCTCGCGTACCTGGTCGCGGCCACGCTCTGGCTGGGTGCCGTGATCGGCGTATTGACCGCGTCGTGGCGCGCGGTCTGAGTCTCGTGTTAGGACGAAGGCATGCGCATCGTTAACCTCCGCACCGCCCTTCGGCGGTGCTGCGCGGCCCAGCGAGGCTGGGCCTTGCCCCTCGTTGCCTTGTCGCTCGTCGTTGCCGCGTGCAGCAGCCCGCCCAAGAAGGTCGAAGACACCACCGCGAAGGACAACGCGCAGGAGACCTGCTGCTGCAAGTGGGTCCCGATCGCCAGCGAGGACGCCAAGCCCACCTACGAGGTCGGCAACGTCATGGAGTGCTCGGCCAAGCAGGGCACCTGCGTCGACCAGGTGCAGTGCGAGCAGCAGAACGCCGCCGAGCCCGAGTGACGCCGTCGTTTCCGACGGCTGACTACCAGGTCACCGCGAGGCTCGACTGGAACAGCATCGAGCGATCGGTGTAGTTCTCCATCTCCATCATCGGCGCCGGCCGGCACGAGACACCGCGGCAGATCGAGGCCGGGCCGACCTCGTGCGGTGCGAGCCCGAGGCGCCAGCCGAGGAACCAACCCACGCGCTTGGGGAAGCCGATCGGCTCCTGCAGCCGGTGATCGATCTCGATGCCGAAGCCGGCCTGGCCTTCGACGCGCTTGGTGTCACCGGGCACGACGCGCGACGGCTCGCCGTACTGCGGCTCGAACCACACGTTCCACGCGACCGCGGCGCCGCCCTCGACATAGACCGAGAGCAGCGAGTTGCCGCCGACGTAGCGCGGGCCGATCCGGATGACATCGAAGCGGCCGAGCACGCCGAGGCGATGGCCATCACCGAGCCGGATCGACGACGGACCGCGCTCCTGGAACTGCAGGTACTGGTACTCGCTCTCGAGCGTGAACCGGCCGAACCGTTGGCCCGCCGCGGCCGCGAGGCCGACCGCGGTCACGTCGACGCGCTCGCCGTGGATGAAGCCGACGACGGTGCCGAGCTTGGCGACCGGGCCCTTCGTCGTGTGGGGCGCGTACGGACTGTCGGCCCAGTGCTCGCGATCGTGGGCCGCGTCCGCCCATGCGACACCAGCCCCTGTGAAGCCAAGGCACACGAACGCTGCCGCGCAGGCGGCCAGTCCTCGTAAGTCCCTCACGTTGCACCTCGCGGTGTGGATGCGCGAGGGCAGAAGTGCAGGTCATGTACCGGTGAGGCGTCGTACTCGTACTCGTGCTCGTGCACGTGCACGTACGTGGACGAGCACGTGCCACGTGCACGGAACGCTCGGTCATGTACCGGCGAGGCTGATCGCGACGGCGCGGTACATCGCCGCCGTCGGCGCCGGTAGGCCGGTCCAGTGCTGGAACGCGTGCGCCGCTTGATGGACGAGCATGCCGCGGCCGTCGATCGTCTTGTGGCCGCGGGAGCTGGTGCGCTCGAGCAAGAGCGTCATGCGGTGATAGATCAGCGTCGAGATCCACGCCGAAGGGCGCAGCGCGTCGAGCGGGAGCGACGCGACCCACGCGGGCTCGTCGCCGGCGAGGCCGATCGGCGTGCAGTCGACGATGCCGTCCGCGCGCTCGAACGCGTCGCGCAGGTTGTCGGGGGTCCACGCTCGCGCCGTGTCCCACGTGATCTCCTCGGGGCGGCGCGCGATCACCTCGACGGCGCAGCCTTCCCCGCGCAGCCCGTACGCGACGGCGCGTGCGGCCCCGCCGGCGCCTAGGATCACCGCGCGCTGGCCGGCGAGCGAGACGCCCGCCTCGACGAGGCCCGCGACGTACCCGGGTGCATCCGTGTTGTGACCGATCACGCGCGCGTCGTCGGTGATCTGCAGGCAGTTGACCGCGCCGATCTCGCGCGCGGCCGGCGTGATGTCGTCGCACAGCGCCATCACCTCGAGCTTGTGCGGCGTGGTGACGCTCGCGCCCATCGCACGCACCGCGCGCAGCGCCGCGACGACCTCGCGCAGGCCCTCGGGCCGCACGCCCATCGGCACGAGCACGGCGTCGAGACCGTGCGCGGCGAACGCGGCGTTCATCATCTGCGGACTGCGCGAGTGCGACACCGGCCAGCCGAGCACCGCCGCCAGCCGCGTCCGGCCGTTGATCATCACGAGCGTCCCTTTACCACCACGTCGAGCTCACCGCGAGCGAGCCGCACGCGCAGCGGCTCGCCGTCGACGACGTCGTTCACATCGCGGATGATCTCGCGCGCGCCGTCGGCCTCGCGCGCCACCATCGCGTAGCCGCGATCGAGGACCGCCAGCGGAGACAGCGCGTGCAGCTGCGCACCGATCCGCGCGAGCTCGCCGCGCCTCGCCTCGAGGAGGCGGTGCATCGCGGCGTCGCGACGCGCGACGAGCTGCGCGTGGGCGTGCTGGGCGCGGGCGAGCCGCGGGCCCGGATGCGCGGCGAGCAGGCGACGCTGCAGCTCGCCGAGCTCGGCGCCCCGGGCGAGGATGCGCGCCTTGGGATGCAGCCCCGCGAGCCGTTGCTGCAGCTCGTGCAGCCGGCGGCGGGTCACGGTCAGCGCGCGCTCGCCCCGGGCGTGCAGCGCCATCGCCGCGCGATCGAGATCCTGGCGCGCGCGATCGAGCCGATGCGTCAGCTCGCGATCGAGCCGCCGCCGCTCCTTGGTCAGCACGTCGGCGAGCATCGCGCCGTCGGGGACGGCGAGCTCGGCCGCGGCGGTCGGCGTCGACGCGCGCGCATCGGCCGCGAGATCGGCGAGCGACAGATCGATCTCGTGCCCGACGGCGCTGATCACCGGCACCGGGCAGCGCGAGATCGTGCGCACCACGCGCTCGTGGTTGAACGCGGTGAGATCGGTGACCGCGCCGCCGCCGCGCCCGACGATCACGACGTCGACGCCCGCGCGCACGACCATCGCCATGCCGTTGACGATCTGCGCCGGTGCCGAGGGGCCCTGCACCGCGCAGTCGGCGATCAGGATCGCCGTCGGGAACCGCCGGTGCACGGTGCGGATGATGTCGTGCACCGCGGCGCCGGTCTTCGACGTGACGACGCCGATGCGGCGTGGGAACCGGGGCAGCGGGCGCTTCTTGCTGGCCGCAAACATGCCCTCCGCGGCGAGCTTTGCCTTGAGCTGCTCGAGGGCGAGCGCCTCGGCGCCGAGGCCGGCCGGCTCTGCGAAATCGGCGTACAGCTGCATCTTGCCGTCGCGGTCGTAGACCCCGAGGCGGCCGCGCACGCGCAGCCGCTGGCCCGCCTCGAGCTTGAACCGCAGGCGCTGCGCGTCGCGCCCCCACATCACCGCCGGCAACACACAGTCGCGGTCACGTAGCGAGAAGTACAGGTGTCCCGAGCCGGGTTGGCTGACCTGCGCCACCTCCCCCTCGAGCCAGACGAGCCCGAGGCCGTCGAGGACGCGGCCCGCGTGACGCACCACCTCGGCAACCCCGAGTGGTTGCTCGCGAGTTCCTCCGGGGCGGTCGGCCACGCCGCACCCTATCATCCGAGCATCGAAATCACCGCAACCGGGGCCGGTGGCGCGTTGTCGATCTGCACGATAGGATGCCAGTCGCTTCGGTCATGGGTGATTCTTCTGACGCACGCGAGGACCCTGGGGCCCCGATCGCCCCGGACGCGATCGACCCTGACCTGGTGAAGCTCGGCCGTGCGCCTAGCCGCATCGGCCTGGTGACCAGCCTCGGCGTGGTGGTGCTGGCGATCATCTTCATCGTCCGCCTCAACAGCGACCGCCGGTTCAGCGGCGCCGACACGCCACGCGTGGTGACGCCTGCGGACGTGGTCGCGGGCAAGGTCGACGACGACTCGTACGTCTCGCTCCAGGCCGAGCCGATGATGTCGCACGTGATGACCGCGGCGCGCAGCCGCAAGGGCGGCCTCGGCCTCCGCGTCGTGCCCGCGCGCGGCACCAACGACAAGCTGTGGCTCGTCGTCAGCGGCGACGCCTGGAACGCGCCCGCGCTCGGCGAGTACACCGGCCGCCTGCGCGTGTTCTCGAAACTGCCGTTCGCCGACGCGCTCCGCGACTACGCCGCCGCGAACCCGCGTCCGTTGTTCGCGACCGCCGCGGCGACGCGCACCGGGTTCGCCACCAACAAGGTCGCCAGCGTCGGCGGCGAGACGCTCGCGCTGGTCGATTCGGATCGCGTCGCGCTCGATGTCATCGACGCGAACGCCGCGACGATCGTCGCCTCGCTCAACAGCATCTACCCGAGCGTGCAGGTGTGGACCGACTCGCTCGCCAAGGCCGGTATCGTCCATGGCCCGCCGGTCACCGCCGTCAACGGCATCGTGCGCTTCGAGGTGAAGGGTCCCGACGCCGTCGCCGCGACGACGCGCGCCCTCGAGACCGCCAAGCTGTTCGCCGCGCGCGTCGATCCGATCGGGCGCCACTACGAGACCACGTGGGGCGAGCTCAAGGGCTCGACCGCCGCGGGCTTCAACGTCGGCACTGCGACCATCCCCGACGCGCAGCTCGACCTCGTCGGCCTGTACGTCGCGAAGGGCATCCCGGACGGCGCGTACGCCCTGATCGTCGACGAGAACCCGGAGCAGTACTGGTACGTCCTGTGGATCACGATCGGGCTCGCCGTGGTCGGCTTGCTGTTCGGCTGGGCGTTCGTGCGCGCGGTCAAGCGCGACCTGCTACGGCCTTGAACGCCTTTGGGCGCGTGATGCTACAACCGGAGGGCCGTGACCTCCCCGGTTCCTTTGCGACTGTATGACTCCATGCGCCGCCAGAAGGTGGCGTTCGAACCTCTCGTTCCCGGGAAGGTCGGCATGTACGTGTGCGGGCCCACGCCTTATGCGCCGGCGCACCTCGGGCACGCGTACTCGGCGATCTCGTTCGATACGATCCGCCGCGGCCTCGGGTTCCTCGGCTACGACGTACGCTACGTCCGTAACGTCACCGACGTCGAGGACAAGATCATCCGCGCCGCCAACGAGCGCGGCGAGGACCCGATGGCGCTCGCGGCGCGGTACGCCGCCGACTACAACCGCGACATGGGGCGGTTCAACGTCCTGTCGCCCGACATCGAGCCCAAGGTCTCGACGCACATCGAGGAGATCATCGAGCTGATCGCCAAGCTCGTCGCGGCGGGCAAGGCGTACGCCGCCGATGGTGACGTCTACTACTCCGTCGAGACGTTCCCGCCGTACGGCAAGCTCAGCGGCATGGAGCTCGAGGAGCTCAAGAAGGGCGCGAGCGACCGCGAGCTCGTCGAGAAGAACAAGCGCGCGTTCTCCGACTTCGCGCTGTGGAAGGCGGCGAAACCCGGCGAGCCCGCGTGGGACTCGCCGTGGGGCAAGGGCCGCCCGGGCTGGCACATCGAGTGCTCGGCGATGACGTGGCGGCACCTCGGCGAGACGTTCGACATCCACGGCGGCGGCAAGGACCTCATCTTCCCGCACCACGAGAACGAGATCGCGCAGTCGCAGGGCGCGTACGGCACCGAGACGTTCGCGCGCTACTGGCTGCACAACGGCCACCTCAACCTCGCCGGCGAGAAGATGTCGAAGTCGCTCGGCAACGTGCTCGGCTGCGAGCAGATCGCCGAGACCGTCGGTGGCGAGGCGCTGCGCTTCTACTTCGTCAAGCACCACTACCGCTCGCCGATCGAGTTCGAGGTCGAGCGACGCGACGACGGCGTGCGCTTCCACAGCCTCGAGCAGGCCGACCGCGACCTCGCCTATTTCTACGACACGCTCGCCAAGATCGACGCATTCGTCGCGACCGGCGATGGCGGCGCGGGCGCCGTCCTGCCCGACGCGGAGAAGCTGGTCCCGAGCGCGCGCGAGGCGGTGGCCGATGACTTCAACTCGCCCAAGGTGATGGCCGCGCTGTTCGAGGCCGCGACGCTCGCGAACAAGCTGCTCGCCGAAGGCAAGGGCATCGACAAGCAGCTGCGCCGCCGGACGATCGCGCGGCTCGGCGCCGATCTCCGCGCGGTCGGCGGGGCGCTCGGCATCCTCGGCGCGGCACCCGCGACGTTCCTGCGCGAGCGTCGCGATCGTCTGGTCGCGCGCAAGCGCATCGACGTCGCCAACATCGATCGGCTGATCGCGGAGCGCGCCGCGGCCCGCGCCGCCAAGGACTTCACGCGCGGCGACGCGATCCGCACCGAGCTCACCGCGCTGGGCATCGAGCTCCTCGACACCCCGCAGGGCACCGACTGGCGCGTGCAAGACGACGCGGCGTAGCGATGCCCGACGACCCGTCTTCCAAGCCGCTTGGCCCGACGACCGCGCTCGCGCGTCCGATGATCGCGCGCGATCTCGACAAGGCGGGCAAGGGCCAGCTCGTCTACGTCGGGCGCGACGGCGAGGTGAAGGATCCGGCCGGGGTGCGCAACCGTCAGCTCGCGGCCTACGTCGCGTTCGGCGGCATCACCGCGGCGGGGGTCGCGCTCGCGGCGTCGTCGTTCCCGCTGCTGATCCCGTTCTACCTCATGCTCGGGGGGCGGTTCGTCGGGACCGTGCGCGCGGTCAAGCGCGTCAACGAGGCGAGCGTCGCGCTGTCCAACGGCGATGCGCTCGCGGGCCGCGCGCTCGCCGAGCCGGTGGCGCGTTCGTGGTGGGCACCCGGCCGGGTGCGCGCGCTGGCCGAGCTGCGCGTCGCGATCGCCGATGCCCTCGACGGCAAGGGGGCCGCGGCGCTCGATCGCGTGCGCCGCGCGCGCGCCAAGCTGTCGCCGCGGCTGATCCAGCACCAGTTCTCCTACTACACGGAGATCAACCTCCTCACCGCGCTCGGCCGTACGAAGGAAGCGCGGGTCGTCCTCGATGCGCGCGGGCCCGTGCCCACCGGCGAGGTGCTCAAGCTCAGCTACTGGATCGCGCAGATGCACCTGTTCGTCGCCGAGGGCGCCATCCCTGCCAATGCGCTCGACGAGAGCGAGCTGCACGAGCGCATGCGCAAGGGCCTGTCGATGACCGCCGGGCGCGATCTGTTGCTCCTGTGCGCCTGGTGCTACGCGCATCGCGGCGATCACGACGAGGCGAAGTTCGCGTGGCGCGAAGCCAAGGACCGCGAGGGCAGCCAGCGCCTCGACGTGGCGATGCCCAAGCTGGCCGAGTGGATGAGCGAGTACGCGAAGGATCGCCCCGAGCTCGAGGCGCCGCCGCCCGAAGACGACCTCTAGCTGCCCTTGCGCGGGCGGATCACGCCGATCTTCTCGAGGCGGCGGATCAGCGCCGCGCGCGAGATGCCGAGCTCTTTCGCCGCGCGGCTCTGATTGCCGCCGCACGCATTGAGCACCTCGACGATGCGATCTGCCTCGACGTCCACGGCGCCGGCGGGACGCTCGGTCTCGGAGATCCGGCCGCGGAGCAGGGAGGCAGGAGCGGCGGGTGCGCGCGCGGTCACCGACGGAGGAAGGTGCGTGACGGTGATCGGGCCGCGGCCGCAGATCAGCGCGGCACGCTCGATCGCATTGCGCAGCTCGCGGATGTTGCCCGGCCACGCATGGGCGCGCAGCGCCTCCCGCGCACCCGCGTCGAGCTCGAGCACTCGACCGCCGAGGTGCGCCGCCGCGTTGCGCAGGAACATCGAGGCGAGCGGGAGGATGTCCTCGACGCGCTCGCGCAGCGGCGGGATCGAGACGGTCGCACCGGCGAGCCGGTAGTAGAGGTCCTCGCGGAACAGGCCGCGCGCCGCCTGTTGCTCGAGATCGCGGTTAGTCGCGGCGATGAACCGGACGTCGAGCTGGCGCGGCTTGAGGCCGCCGACGCGCAGCACCTGCTTGTCCTCGAGGACGCGCAGCAGCTTTACTTGTAGACGCATCGGCAGCTCGCCGATCTCGTCGAGAAACACCGTGCCCGCCGCCGCGGTCTCGAGCAGGCCCGCCTTCGCCTTCTCCGCGCTCGTGAACGCGCCCTTCTCGTGACCGAACAGCTCGCTCTCGAGCAGCTGCTCGGAGAGGGCGGCGCAGTTGAGCCGGACGAACGGCCCCGCGGCGCGCGCGGACAGCCGGTGCACCTCCTCGGAGATGACCTCCTTGCCCACGCCCGTCTCGCCGAGGATCAGCACCGACAGCTCGCCGGCGGCGATCATCTTCACGAACTCCCAGGTCTCGCGCATCCGCGGATCGGCGAGCACCGGGCGCGGCCCCGAGGCCGGCGCGGTCGACGGGGGCGGCGGCGGATCCTGCGCGGCGACCTGCGCCACCGAGATCAGGCGGTGCGCGGCGGTGGCGTCGCGAGGGAACTCGGCCACGCCCCATCGCGCGGAGATCGACTTGGCGGAGAGGTCGGCGACGATCCGCGTCATCACCCCGTCGGCCTGGACCTGGTGTGCGTCGGTCAACAGGATCGCGTATTCGGCGGGCCCGTACTCGCCGACGACGTCGCTGCCGCGCAGCCGCTGCGCCAGGACCTGGCGCACGCCCACGTCGAGCGCCAGGCGGTCGACCTTCAGGAAGGCGATCGCGAAGGCGGCCTCGCTGCGGGACCCGCGCGCGCACTCCTCCTCGATCCGCGCCTCGAAGTCGTCCCCGCTCCAGAACCGGCGCGGCTTGATGCCGACGCCGGCCGGCTGCACGAGGAGGGTCGCCGCGCCGATGGTGATCGCGTCACCGACGCGCAGCGGATGCGGCTCGTCCGGGGGCAGCACCGCGCCGCCGACGCGCGTGCCGTTCGAGCTGCCGAGGTCGCGCACCGCGAACGGTGACATCGTCACGATCGCGTGCTGGCGCGAGACCGAGTGGTCATCGATGTGGATCTCGCACGTCTTCGCGCGCCCGATCATCACCTCGCCTTGCGCGGGCAGGCGATAGGTCGCCGTGAACACCGGCGACATCACGACGAGCGAGACGTCCTCGACGACGTCGCGCGCCGGTGCGTCCTTCCCGCCCACCAGCGACGTGTCGTCGTCGAGCCCGAGGTCGACGATGCGATCGTTTCCCCGCGACATCGCCCGACCGAGGGTAACAACAAACTGTTCGGCGAGCGATCAATCTGTCCGATCACCGTGATCGCGAGGAGGCCTCGCGGGGATCTAACCGATTGAACCTACGAGTGTCCAACAACGGCACTGCGCTTGCTCTACACACCCGCGGGGCCAACGAAAAGGAGAACCATGACCAAGATTGTCGAGCTGTGTGGATTTGTCATGACGGGCGCGCTGCTGTTTGGCTGCGTGACCGAAGATGCGACGGGTGAGGTCGAGCAGTTGACCGCGGGCAGCGGGGCCGTCGCGACCACGCTCTCGAACGTCACGTTCGGTGACGGCGAGTTCCAGGTCAAATGGAACGGCTTCATCTCCAAGGTGAAGGGCCCGACAAACGTGATCTCGCAGCAGATCGTGGTCGCCCCGGGCGGCCACACCGGCTGGCACACGCACCCCGGCCCCGTGTTCGTGTCCGTCGCGACCGGCGCGATGAGCGTCTACTACGCGACCAGCCCGTGCAGCGGCGCGACCTACCCCGCCGGCACCGGCTTCCTCGATCCGGGCGGCACCAACACGCACATCGCGCGCAACCTGAGCGACGTCCCGGCGACCCTGAACGTCCAGTACATCGTGCCCACCGGCTCGGCGCCGCGCATCGATCAACCGGCCCCCGCAGGAGCCGACAGCTGCCCCTGAAATCCGGTATCTAATCGGGCCATGCTTCGCCGCACCTTCGCGGGCATGGTCTGCGCCGGCCTGATCGCCGGCGCCTCCGTTCCCGCGGCCCACGCCAATGGTCGCCCGCCGGGGACCTCGACGATCACGTTTCGCCAGAACGACGATCAACACGTCGTCGCCGGCATGACGTTCGGATTGGTCGTCAGCGCCGACGGCGGTGCGACCTGGCACTGGATGTGCGAGCGAGCCATCCAGTACGGCGGGATCTTCGATCCCGTGTATGTCGCCACGCGCGACGGGCATGTCTTCGCGACGACGCCCGACACGCTGGAAGGCAACATGGACGGCTGCGAGTTCGTGCCCACCGCGCTCGGGACCAAGGTGGTCTCGACGCTCGCGCTCGGGCCCGACAACGCGGTCTATGCCGCGGCCGCGGATCCGGCCGACTCGCGGATCTACAAGAGCACCGACGGCGGCGTGACGTTCCCCGGCGAGGCCAATCCAGGCCAGGCCGGGGACTGGTGGAGCGGGCTCGGCGTCGCGCCGAGCGATGCGCAGCGCGTGTACCTCGCCGGCCATCGACTCGTCGGCGGGACGCGCACCCAGCTGCTGTTCCGCAGCGACGACGGCGGCGCCACGTTCGATCCGCTGCCGATGACCGGCATCGCCACGACCGAGCAGTCCGAGATGGAGGTCGTCGGGATCAAGCAGGACGATCCCGACACCGTCTACCTGCGCGTCACCAAGCAGAGCGCGGGGGCGGTCAGCGACGCCATCTACCGCAGCACCGACGGCGGAATGGCGTGGACGATGATCCTGAGCAAGCCGGACACGCTGTCATTCCTCGTGCGCGCGAACGGAGATCTGGTCGCCGTCGCCGATGCGGGCGGGATGTTCGTCTCGACCGCGCCGTCGAACGGAGCGGCGTGGACCACGCTGTCGCCGCCGCTGACCGCGAACTGTGTGGAGGAGACCGAGGACGGCGAGGTCTGGGTGTGCACCCAGAACCTCGGTCCCGAGGACGCCGCGATCATGAAGTCGCGCGACCTCATGACGTGGACCACCGTCCTCCGTTACCAGGACGTCGACGGTCCGGTGGATTGCCCGGTCGGCACGCTGCAGCGAGATCTCTGCGTCGAGCAGCGCCTCGTGACGACGTGCGCGACCGAGTGGTGCTGCTTGCGCGCGCAGCTCGGCATCACCGCCGACCCGACGATGTGCCCGGCGGACGTCATCCCCGACTACGCGCAGCCGCCCGAGGGCGATGGCTGCTGCCAGTCGGGCGTCGCGACCGGACCGACGACCGCCGCGCTGCTGACCATGGGCCTCTGGCTCGTCGGTCGGCGGCGCCGCCGGTAGCGCTACTTGTCGTCGGAGTCTTCGGAGAGGTAGGCGAGGATGACCTCGTCGAGCGACTTCTCCGAGATCAGGCCCTGACCGAAGCCGCGCCCCTCGTCCTCGCGCGCCTTGCGCACGCGCTGCGTGGTCGGCTGCTTCGCGGGCGCACCGACGATCACCGCCGGGCGCGTCATCACGACGCCGCCGCTCTGGCTCGACGGCGACCGCCCCTGTGCGGGCGCGCTACCCGAGACGCGCGCCGGCGTCGGGTTACGCGGGCGATGCTCGGGGCGCGAGGCCGCGTCGGGTGCCTGGAGCGGAGCGCGATGGGGAATCGGCGGCGGCTGAGCGGTCCGCGGAAGCGGGCTGCTACCGGTGCGCGGGACGTTCGGGATCGGCGAGCTCGGCGACGCCGGGCGCTCGTTCTTGATCACGTCGACCGGGATGCGATCGCTCCCCGTGCGGCGATGCTGCGAGTACTGCCCCGGTCGCTCGCCCTCCACCTCGTCGCTGGG
>DATLHR010000126.1:0-4841 GCA_035539815.1 Kofleriaceae bacterium | reverse complement strand
GGCGAGGTCGAGGTTGCAGGAGTGACCGCTGACCAGCTACATCGCGCTGCGGGCTGACGCCCATCAACGCAGGGTTGACACACGCAGACACCCGTCACTCAGGTGCACGGTGAAGTGTCAGCGATGTCCTGTCCTGTTCCGACGGGTCGGCCACGCCCACGTTTGCGTTCCCGATCACGAGCGCGGCCACGATCACGGGCACGACCACGACCACGATCACGGGTACGACCACGATCACGTCGCCGGTGCCCGCCTTCCCGGCCGTGACGTAACCGATCGATCTTACTGACCTCGTAATCGCCGAAGGAATCGCTCAGCTACAACCATCCGGCATCACACCCCAACGGCGGCGGACGACGCTCGCGGTCGAGCCGAGCTGCGAGTGACGTGACGTGGTATCAAGGCGCATGTCGTCGTCACCGGCCGCGCGCTGGCAGCTCGAGGCCGAGGCACCCGCCGGCCGCGGCACCGTCGCGCGCCGCTATCGTCTCGGTAACGGACTCGCCGTCATCACGACGATCGATCGGCGCGCGCCGATCGTCGCGTTGCAGACGTGGTTCCGCGTCGGCTCGCGCCACGAGCGCCCGGGCGCGACCGGCATGGCGCACCTGTTCGAGCACCTGATGTTCGGCCAGACCGAGGCGATGCCGCCGGGCGAGTTCGACCGCGTCGTCGAGCGCACGGGCGGCGAGTCCAATGCGGCGACCTGGGTCGACTGGACGTACTACCGGCTCAGCCTGCCCGCGCGCGATCTGCCGCTCGGCATCCAGCTCGAAGCGGAGCGCATGCAGCACCTCGTGCTCGAGACCGGGCCGGTCGAGTCCGAGCGCGACGTGGTGACCAACGAGCGGCGCGAGCGCGTCGAGGATGACGTCGACGGCTGGCTCGACGAGCAGCTGATGGCGCACGCGTTCACGGTGCATCCCTATCGGTGGCCGACGATCGGGTGGATGGAAGACATCCGCGCGCTGTCGCTGCCCGACATCCGCGGGTTCTACCGGACGTGGTACGCGCCGAACAACGCGACCATCATCTGCGTCGGCGACTTCGACGAGCCCGCCCTCCTCGATCTCATCGCGCACCACTACGGCGCGATCCCGGCGGCGACGCTGCCCGAGGTGGCCGAGGTCGTCGAGCCGGAGCAGACGCGCGAGCGGGTCGTGCGCGCACCCAAGCCGATCGCGACCGACCGCCTGCTGGTCGGCTACAAGGCGCCCGGCCAGGACGATCCGGACTGGGCGGTGCTCGAGATCGTGTCGACGCTGCTCGCCGGCTGCCCCTCGGCGCGCCTCTATCGGCGCCTCGTGATCGAGCGCGAGGCGGCGTCGAGCGTCGACGCGCAGCTGACGCCATTTCGCGATCCGTCGCTGCTGCGGCTCGCCGTCACCGCCGCGCGCGGCCACGACGCCGACGAGATCCTCGGTGTCATCGACGCCGAGCTCGCGGCGATGGCGCAGACGCCGCCGGCGCCCGCCGAGGTCGAGAAGGCCAAGGCGATCGCGGAGACTGACTTCTGGACCTCGCTCGCCGACATCGACGGCAAGGCCGAGGCGCTCGGCCACCACGAGATCGCGCTCGGCGACTTCCGCAAGCTCGACACGCTCGCCGCGCGGCTCGCCGCGGTGACGGCCGATGACGTCGCGCGCGTGGTGCGTACGTACCTCGTCCCGGAGCGCCGGACGATCGTGATCGCGCACCCGGAGCCCGGCGGCGAGTCCGACGCCGAGGACGAGGACGAGGAGTGAGCGGTTCCAAGGTGAGCGGCCCCAAGGTCATCGTCGAGGCGTCGCCCGATACGCCGCTCGTGTGGTTCGACATCGCGATCGGCGGCGGTGCATCGGCCGACCCGCGCGGCGTCGAAGGGCTGCACCGCCACGCGTCGCTGCTCGCGCGCCGTGGTGCCGGCCGGCGTGATCGCGCGGCGCTCGACGAAACGCTCGATGGCCTCGGCGCGGCGCTCGAGATCGGCGTCTCGCGAGACGCGGTCTCCCTGTCGGGCGTCGTGCTGTCGCGCCACCTCGACGCGGTGATCGAGCTCGCCGCCGACGTGCTCGCCGAGCCTCGGTTCGACGAAGGAGAGCACGCGCGCCTGTTGCGCGAGACGCCGCAGGTGCTCGACGAGATCCGTGACGACGACAGCGCGCTCGCGACGCGATGGTTCGACTGGCTATGCAGCCCGGGTCATGCGTATGGCCGCACCTCGCTCGGCACGCAGACGTCGCTGACCCGGATCGATCGCGCGAGCGCGATCGAGCTGTGGAAGCGCGAGGTCGTCGCCGACAACCTGGTGCTCGGCCTCGCCGGTGACATCGACGAGCGCGCCGCCGCGCGCGTGGTGACGCGGCTGACCGAGCGGCTGCCGCCCACGCCGAGGCCGGCGGCCCAGCTCGAGGCGCCCCCCGCCCCCACGCGCGGCCGCCGCACCATCCTGGTCGACAAGCCGGACCGCACGCAGGCGCAGCTGCGCATCGGTCACCTGAGCGCGCGCTACGGTGATCCGGACACCGCTGCGCTCGCGATCGCCGAGGCCGTGTTCGGCGGCATGTTCAGCTCGCGGCTGATGCAGGAGATCCGCGTCAAGCGCGGCTGGAGCTACGGCGCCGGCTGCGCGCTGCGCCGCTCGCGGCTGCCGCACTGGTTCGAGATCTGGATGGCGGCGGGCATCGACGTCGCCGGCCAGGCGGTCGCACTCACGCTCGATCTGTTCGCCGACTACGCGGCCAACGGGCCGACCGATGACGAGGTCGACTTCGCGCGCGGTTACCTGATCGGCGCGATGCCGTTCCACGTCGCGACCGCGCGACAGCGCATGCAGCTCGCCGTGCGTGACGCGGTGTTCGAGCTGCCGCCCGACTACACGTCGAAGCTCCCCGAGGTGCTCGGCGCGCTCACCGCCGACGACGTGCGCGCCGCGTGCCGCCGCCACTTGCATCCGGAAGACGCCGTCACGGTCGCGGTGACCACGGCCGAAGATGCGCAGCAGGCGCTGTCCCAGGCGAGCGGTGGCGTGTTCACGTGCGTCGATCACGACGAGTATTGAGCTGATACGATGGCCCGCATGGGCTTCATCGACAGCTTGCAGAAGGGGTGGGGATTCCTGAAGGCGGCGTTCCGCATGGCGGGTGAGAACAAGCGCCTCCTGCTGCCGTCGTTGTATCAGGTGCTGATCAGCATCACGTACTTCATCGCGCTCGTGATGCTGTTGATCGCGGTGGACCCGCGGTGGTCGAACGGGACGTGGGCCGTGTTCGGCATCGTCGCGACGTTCGTCTCGTTCTTGATCTTCTACTTCTTCAACGGCGTGACGGTGAACATGATCGATGTCCACCTCAAGGGCGGGGCGCCGAGCCTCAAGGAGGGCATGGCCGACGCGGGCAAGAACATCGTCGCGATCATGTGGCTGTCGCTGGTCTCGACGATCGTCGACCTGTTCGCGCGCGCGGCTCGCGACAACGACTCGATCGTCGGCAAGATCATCGCGGGCATCGTCGAGGCCGTGTGGACGACGCTGTCGTTCCTGCTGCTGCCTGCGATCATCATCGAGGACGCGGGCTTCGGCCAGGCGATGCGTCGCGTGCGTGACCTCCACAAGGGCCACATGCTGCTCGTCGGCGTCGGCGAGGTCGGCGTGCGCGGCATCACCGGCCTGATCGGCCTCGTGTGGTTCCTCGTCACGTTCGGCGTCGTCTACGTCGCCCTCGACACGATCGGCGGCAACGCGGGGCTCGTGATCGCCATCGTCGGCGGCGGCACGCTGTTCGCGCTGTTCGTCGCGTTCTCGACGTACGTCCGCATGGCCTACTACACGTGCCTGTACCTGTGGGCCGCCGACGTCGAGGCCAAGGGCCAGGACGCGCCGGCGCCGCTACCGCTCGCGATCGCGCTCGGCCACTCGACGGTCGGCCGCCGCGCGGCTTGATCTACCTCCGCGCCGCCTTCGGCGCCGCTATGCGCCCGACGTTCGTCGGCCTTGCCCTCCCGTTGCGAACGGCAACGCGGGCGCGCCGATCGCGGGGGCAACCGCGTGGAATCTCGCGGTCCGCGCGGGCATGACTTCTGCTCGCGGTCGGGCATGCGCTCGCCGAGCCTGATCGCCGTCCTCGTCCTCGCAGGTGGCTGCGGCCTGGCGATCGGCGACGGCGACGACGCACCGCCGGTCGACGAGCCGCGGACCTGCCTCGCGCCCGACGCCGACCGCGCCGGCACCGCGGGGCTGCCAGACGGCCTCGGCACCGCGAGCGTCGAGATCACGGACCTGACGCCGTGCCTGCGCGAGTACGCGCTGAGCTCGACGGCGATGCGGCGCGACGACCTGCCGGGCTCCCCGCGCGTGATCCGCGAGCGCGAGGGCATGCCGACCTTGCGCACCGGGCATGACCTGTTCGACGCGCTGTACGCGCTCGCGCTCGCCGAGGTCGAGGAGGCGTCGGTCGAGGCGATCCACGACGGCGCGTTCGCGGGCGGCGCGCCGCTGCCCTGCCCCACCGGTGGCTGCTTCGAGACGGGGCGGCTGTGGACGTACGTGTGGACGCGCGACGTCTCGTACGCGGTGGACCTCGGGCTCGCCGGCGTCGATCCTCAGCGCGCGGCCAACTCGCTCGCATTCAAGCTGAGCGCGCCGCGCGGGGGTGGCGACGAGCAGATCGTCCAGGACACCGGCACGGGAGGCAGCTACCCGGTGTCGACGGATCGCGTCGTGTGGGCGCTCGGGATCGCGGCGCTGCTGCCACATCTCGACGACGCGGGGCGCGCGGAGCTCGAGGCACGCGCGTACGCGGCATTGCGCGCGACGATCGAGCACGACCGTGGCGCGGTGTCCTGCGCGACCCACGCCGGATAGC
>DATLHR010000125.1:0-12709 GCA_035539815.1 Kofleriaceae bacterium | reverse complement strand
ATCTCACGGCGCCGCGCGAGAGCCTGCGCACGCTCGCCGCGGTGGAGCGCCTGCACGCGGCGAAGACCGGCGCGTTGTTCGCGGCGGCGGCCGAGCTCGGCGCGATCGCCGCGGGGGCTCCGGCCGAGACGTGCACGGCGCTCGGCCGCTACGGCATGGCGATCGGCATCGCGTTCCAGCACGCGGATGATCGCGACGACCACGAGTTCGGCGAGCTGGCGAACGAGGCCGCGGAGCGCATGCGCGTGCTCGGCGCGGAGGCCCGAGGGATCGCAGCCTCGCTCGGCCCACGCGGTGCGCGGCTCGAAGCGATCGCGACCTGGTTCGCATCGCGCGCGTAGATCCCGCGCGCGCCCGTTTGGTACGATGGGGTGTGGCCGACGACTGGGACGACGAGATCACGGCCACTGCGATCGACGCCTCGGAGCTCCGGTCCGCGAGCGCGAAGCGCCTCGGGCGACCGTGCCTCACGGTGATCACCGGAACGTCCGCCGGCCAGGTGTTCGAGCTCACCAGCGCGGGCACGATCGGGCGCGCGCCGAAGGCCGAGCTTCGCCTCGACGATGATGGTGTCTCCCGCACGCACGCGAAGCTTCGCGTCGGCGATGGCGAGGTGTGGCTCGAGGACTGCGACAGCCGCAACGGCACGTTCGTCAACGGCGAGCGGCTCGCGCGGACCGTGCAGCTCGCCGACGGAGACAAGGTCCAGCTCGGCAACACCACGGTGCTGCGGTTCGAGTACCGCGACGAGCTCGACGCGTCGTTCCATGATCAGCTCGTCACGTCCGCGCTGCGCGATCCCCTGACCGGGCTGTTCAACAAGCGCTACCTGCTGGATCGCCTCGATCGCGAGCTCCGGTTCGCGCGCCGCCACGAGACCGCGCTGTCGCTGCTCATGGTCGACCTCGATCACTTCAAGTCGATCAACGACACCCACGGTCACCTCGCAGGCGATGCGGTGCTCGCGAACCTGGCCCGCGTGCTGACCCGCGCGTTGCGCAACGAGGACGTGGTCGCGCGGTTCGGCGGCGAGGAGATCGCGATCATCCTGCGCGCGATCCCCCTGTCCACGGCGATCTCGCTCGCGGACCGGCTCCGCAAGCTGATCGAGCACACGCTGACGCCCTACGGGGGCCTGCAGCTCAAGGCGACCGCGTCGATCGGCGCGGCCGGCTACCCGTCGACGCCCGCCGAGAGCGTCGAGGCGCTGATCGCGGCGGCGGATCGCGCCCTGTACAAGGCCAAGGGCGGCGGGCGCAACTGCGTGCGGCACCCGACGTTGAGCTGAGCGCGGACTCGCACCACACGGGGAATTTGTCCTCGGAGATCCGCGTTGCTAGGGTCAAGCGATGCGGCGCCTGTGCGTGTTCCTCGGTCTCGTCGCCTGCTCGGGTGACGATGGCCACCGCCAACCGACCATGCCCACCCACGGTGCGCCTTCCGCACCCGCGGCGGACACCCATCCTGCGGCGCCTCCGACACCGGCGCCACCGACCGCGCCGCCCGGGACACCCGCCCCGTTCTCCGAGGCGATGGCGGTGCCGTACTTCCAGAGCGGCGACGCCGCGGCCGGCGTGCAGGCGTTCGCCGCCCAGAAGTGGAGCGAGGCGCGCGCCGCCTTCGAGGCCGCGCGCAAGACCGCGACCGGCGACACCGCGGCGCGCCTCGATCTGTTGCTCGGGCTGACCAACGCGCAGCTGAACCAGTGGACCGCGGCGGCCACGCAGCTCGGCGCCGCGCGTACCGGGCTGCCGCTGCTCGCGGACTACATCGGCTATCACCAGGCGCGCGCGCTGTACTACGCGCAGCAGCGTGACGCCGCGCTCGCGATCGCGACGTCGATTGCCCGCGACTCGATCGTCGGCGCCGAGGCCGAGATGCTGATCGGCGACCTGCTCGTCGCGCAGAAGGACGCCGCGAAGGTCGCCGCGCACTACAAGGACTACCTCGCGCGCCGTCCGGAGGGCCCGCGTCGCTCGGAGGCGCGGTTCCGGCTCGCGGCCGCGCTCGAGGAGACCAAGGCGCCCGCGGACGACTACGGGGCGCTGTATCGCCGGATCACGATCGACGATCCGCTGTCGTCGTGGGCGACCAAGGCGAGCAAGCGGCTCACCGAGCTCAAGCTCGACAGGCCGCTGACCGCGGCGGAGCACATCGCGCGCGGCACGGAGCTGTTCGATGCGATGCGCAACCCGGAGTCGGAGGCGGCGTTCACCGCGGCGCTCGCCGATCCGAAGATCTCGAGGCCGGAGAAGTGCGTCGCTGCGTATCACCAGGCGCAGAGCCGGTTCAAGGCGCGCGATCGCAAGGGTGCGGCGCCGATGTTCGACGCCGCGGCCGAGGCGTGCAAGGCGGCGGCGAACGTCGACCTCGAGATCAAGAGCATCTATCAGGCAGGCCGGTCGTACGCGTTCATCGGGCAGCACGAGCTCGCCGCGACCAAGTACCAGGCCGCGCAGAAGGTCGATCCCAAGCACAGCTACTCCGACGATGCGTTGCTGCGCGAAGCCGAGGAGTGGACGAGCCTCAACGATGGCAAGAAGGTCGAGGCCACGCTGTCGGCGCTGCCGACGAGGTTCCCGACCGGCGACAACGTCGCCGAGGCGATGTGGCGACTCGGCTGGCGCGCGTGGCGCGAGCAGCGCGTCGACGACGCGATCAAGTGGTGGAAGAAGCAGATCGAGCTCGTCCCCCACGACGACAACTACTTCGGTGAAGGTCAGGCGCAGTACTGGCTCGGCCGCGCGTACCTCGCCAAGGGCAAGAAGGCCGACGCGCTCGCGTCGTGGGAGGCCGGCATCAAGCAGTACCCGGTCGCGTACTACGCGCTGCAGGGGCTCAACCGGATCCGCGAGACCGACGCCAAGCGCTACGCGGCGCTGATCGCCGAGCTGTCGGCCGCACCGCCCGCCTACGATCCGAACACGCCCGCGTTCACGTTCAAGCCGCGCGTCGAGTGGGGTGCGCCGGGCTTCCAGCGCGCGATGGAGCTCCTGCGCATGGGGCTCGGCGATCCGGCGGCGCTCGAGCTCAAGAAGCTGGGGCTCACCGCGCCCGCCGGCAAGAAGCGCGTCAACGATCCGGATCAGATCGAGAAGCTGTGGGCGATGGCGTATCTGTACGACCGCGCCGGGCGCTACGCGACGAGCCACTGGCCCACGCGCTGGCACATCCTCGACTATCGCAAGAGCTGGCCGACCGGCGCGAACCGCGCACGCTGGCTGATCGCGTACCCCAAGGCGTACTGGGAGCTCCTGTCGCGCCACGCCGCGGCCAACAAGACGCCGATCGCGATGCAGATCGGGATCGTGCGCGAGGAGAGCGCGTTCGATCCGCGGACCGAGTCGTACGCGAATGCGTGGGGCCTCACGCAGATGATCCCGCCGACGGCGAAGGACTTCTCGAAGGGCACCGGCATCGCGCCGACGCGCGAGAACATGTTCGATCCGGAGATGAACGTCACCGTCGGCGGCCGCTTCCTCGGTCACCTGTTCGCGCGGTTCAAGGGGTTCACGCTGCTCGTGCCGCCCGGCTACAACGCGGGGCCGGGCGCGGTGAACCGCATGCTGAAGGTGCGCGGCACGTGGGACGCCGACGAGTTCATCGAGGGCATCGTCGACGATCAGGCGCGCAACTACTCCAAGCGCGTGCTCGGGACGTTCTTCACGTACTCGTGGCTGTACGAGGGGACGGTGCCGGCGATGCCGAACAAGATCCCGGCGGAGCTGCTCCCGAAGCCGTGAGCCGGCGCTTGAGTGCGCCGAGCACCGGGCGCACGCGGTGCTTCAGGGCATAGGCGACCCTCCCCCGCAGCGACGGGCGATACAGCTCGAGCGCGACCTGAGGGTGCGCCTCCGAGGTCCAGCTCCGCTTCCACGCGAGGTCCTGCCCGAGGAAGTCGAACGTGCGCAGCCCGCGCCGGCGCGCGTCGACGGCGGTCTCGTAGATATGGAGGTGACCGGGGCCGTACGCGGCGAACTCGGGGTCGTAGCCAGGCTTCAGCAGGTAGTACGTGTCGCCATCCTCGAGCGCGAAGTGCGCGGCGATCCGGCGACCGGCGTGGCGCAAGAACGTGAGCGACAGGGCGCCGTGCGGTGCGAATCGCGCGGCGAGATCGCGATAGAACGCGACCGTCGCGGCGCTCGACGCGATCGCGGTGCCGGCGTCGCCCTTCCACGCCGCAGCTTCGAGCTGGAACAGATCCGCGAGCGCGGTCTCGTCGTAGTTCGCGACGCGCTCCAGCTCGAGGTCGCCGAGCTTGCGGCGGCGCGCCTTGAGGTTGCGGCGGAAGTGCCCATCGAGCCGCTCCTCGAAGCCGTCCAGCGCGAGCACGGGCGCGCGCGAGCGGAGCACGGTGTGCACGCGGAACCGGTCGGCGCGCGCGTACGCCACGAGCTCGGTGAGCAGCGGCGAGTCGTGCGGAACGGCACCTAGATCCAGCGTATGCCACGCCACCTGATCGCGGAGCACGCGCCACAGATCGGCCGCAGCGCCCACCATGTCGAAGCGAGGCGTGTGCATGCTGCGTAGCGCCACTAAGCGCCCGCCCCGACGGACGAGCGGCAGCACCGCAGTGAGCTGCCGGTCGCGCTGCGCGAGCACGACCTCCAGCACACCGGGTGGGGCGAGCCAGCGCGCTGTGGGCATCACGAACGCGGGGCGCGCGAACGGCTCGGCTCCGCATCGCGCCGCGAGTTTTTCCCACTCAGCTTCCAGCGCGGCCTGTTGCATGCAGGCCTGACTTGCATCGCGCGGACCTATTTGGGCGGCATTCGCAGTGCGCCGTCGAGACGGATCGTCTCGGCGTTCAGGTACGCGTTCTCCACGATCGCGGCGACCAGCGCGCCGTATTCCGCCGGATCGCCCAGGCGCTTCGGGAACACGACGTCGGCGGCGAGCGCCGCGCGCTTGTCCTCGGGGAGCGCGCCGAGCATCGGCGTGTCGAAGATGCCGGGCGCGATCGTGATCACGCGGATCCCGGCGGGCGCGAGGTCACGCGCGGCCGGCAACGTCATCCCGACGACACCGGCCTTCGACGCGGCATACGCGATCTGACCGATCTGACCGTCGAACGCGGCGACCGAGGCGGTGTTGACGATCACGCCGCGCTCACCGCCCTCGGGCTCGCCCTTCGCCATCGCGGAGGCCGCGAGCCGCAGCACGTTGAACGTGCCGACGAGGTTGACGCCGACGACGGTCTTGAACAGATCGAGATCGTGCGGCTTGCCGGTCTTGTCGAGCGTGCGCGCCGCCCAGCCGACGCCGGCGCACGACACCGCGACGCGCAGCGGCCCGAGCTTGCCGGCCTCGTCGATCGCGGCCTGAACTTGATCCGCGTCGGTGACGTCGGCCTTGACGAACACCGCGCCGAGCTCCTTCGCGAACGCGGGACCGCGCGTCTCATCGCGGTCGACGATGACGGCCTTCGCGCCGCCGGCGACGAGGCGCCGCGCCGTTGCAGCGCCGAGCCCCGACGCACCACCTGTTACGAGGACTACCGAACCTGCGAGCTTCATCTAGAGATTGTCGCAGAACGTGCCGATCGATTTATAGATGCCGAGGTCGCGATAGATCATCCGCGATGCCTCGACGACGTCGAGCGACAGCAGATCGACCGTCTTCTTGCCCTTGATCCACCGCGACTGCACCGGCTTGTCCGGATCCTCGTGGTGAATCAGGCGCAGATTGCCCGACTTGGTCGAGAACACCTCGCCCTGGTAATCCGTCGCCACATCGACGAGCGGCAGCTGCTTGAGCCCGCCCTTGCGGCCGACCAGCACGCGGTAGCCTTTGCCGCCGTACACGTCGCGCAGCCGGTCGACGTAGTAATAGACCCCGTTGTCGTCGCGCGCGAGCATGTGCGCCTGGCGGATCGTCGCCGTCGTGTACAGCGTCGTCGCCCCGAGCGCGGCCGCCGCCTTGTCGCCGGTCAGCTCGACGAGCGCGACCGCGGGGTCGTTGCCGCACGAGGCCTCGTAGCGGCCGTCCTCGGTGCGTTCCACCCGCGCCGGCTGGAAGTCGGGGATGCGGGGTGCCCACAACGCGATCGACCACCGCTCGCCGTTGCGGCTGCGGCGAGGTTGGAGCTGCTCGTACAGCGCCTTCCCCGTGCCGTACCAGACGCGTGTCTCCTTCGCGCCGAGCGCCTCGCCGAGGACGACGTACGTCCCGCCGCGCTGATCTTGAAACACGCGCAGCTGGTCCTTGAACGGCGAGCTGTCGATCGCGCGCGGCTTGGGGTCCACGAGCTTGGCCTGTGCGGCGGCCGCGCTGCTCCACGCGACCATCGCGACGAACACCCATCTTGCTGCGCGCATCGAGCTGGCATTATACGCTCGTGCAGATGGCGAACACGGCCCGCTCCGTCGTGGATGTCGGCTCGGTGATCGCCGACACGTACAAGATCGAGGGCTTGATCGGGCGTGGCGGGATGGGGGCCGTGTTCCTCGCGAGCCACAATCGGCTGCCCGGCAAGCGCGTCGCGATCAAGGTCCTGCACGCCGAGGTGCACGACGAGGAGCTGCTCGCGCGGTTCCGGCGAGAGGCGCAGATCGCCTCGATGCTCGGGCACCCTAACATCGTCGGGGTCCACGACTTCAACGTCACGCCCGACGGCATGCCGTACCTCGTGCTCGATTACCTCGAGGGCGAGACGCTCGCGCACAAGCTGCAGCGGGGGCCGCTCACCGTGGATCAGATCTCCTCGATCCTGCGCCAGGTCGGCTCGGCGCTAGCGGCGGCGCATCGCGAGGGCGTCGTCCATCGCGATCTCAAGCCGCAGAACATCTTCCTGGTGCCGACGGAGGTCGACGGCAAGCTCGTCGAGATCGCGAAGGTCCTCGACTTCGGCATCTCGAAGTGGCGCGGCTCGCAGACCGTCAAGACGCAGGAGAGCGCGCTGCTCGGGACGCCGCAGTACATGGCGCCCGAGCAGGCGACCGGCAAGCACGACAGCGTCGACGCACGCACCGACGTGTTCGCGCTCGGCGCCATCGTGCACGAGATGCTCGCCGGCCAGCCGGCGTTCTCGGGCGCCTCGATCCCCGAGGTCGTGTTCAAGGTCGTCTACGAGGAGCCCGCGCCCCTGCCCTCCACGGTGCCGGCGCCGATCGCCGCCGCGATCAAGCAGGCGATGGCGAAGGCGCCCGAAGCGCGGTTCGCGAGCGTCGGCGACTTCGTCGAGGCGGTCACCGGCCAGCCGCTCACCACGACGGCGCGCGGCACCACACCGGTTCCCGAGCTCGGCGCCGCCGCCCTCGCCCACACGATGGACTCGGGCAACCACGCCGGCAAGCTCGTCGACGTCAGCGCGCCGACGATCGACTCACAGCGTGGCTCGGTGCCCGCGACCGCGAGCGTCGCAGCGCAGGCGACCCTCGCGGGGGTCGCGGCCTCCTCCACCGCGCAGCGTACGTCGAACACCGCGGTGGCTCCGCCGACCACACCGACGACACCGGAGACGCTCGCCGGCCCAGCCGTCGCAGCGACCTCGTCGAAGCCGGCACCGACCGAGCGTTCGACCGAGCTCGATCCCGCGAGCACGGCCGCAGCGCCACCGCGCAAGCACACGGGGCTCATCGTCGGTCTCGTCGCCTGCCTGGCGGCTGGCGGCGTCATCGCGGCGCTTACGCTGCGCGGCGAAGGCGAACGACCGCAGGCCGCGAAGGTCGCGGGCAACACGCCACCGGCCGAGGCACCGACGCCGAGCATGGACGGCACGAGCGCCAACAAACCAGTCGCCGTCAACAGCGCGGGCGCCGACAAGCCCGGCGACGACAAGCCTGCCGACGGCAAGGCCGCAGCGGACAGCGCCGCGGTCGACAGCCCCGCCGGTGACAAGCCAGCTCTCGATAAGCTCGCCAGCGGCAAGCCGACCGCCGGCAAGCCGACCGCCGGCAAGCCGACCGCGCCTTCCGGCGACCCGGACGCCGAGCCCGCCGATCGCGATGGGCCGCGCGAAGTAGCCGCGCTGCTCGAGCAAGCGACCCGTGCGTTCCGCGCGGGCGATACCCAGCAAGCGCTCCGGCTCAGCAACGACGTCATCAACCAGGGCAACCCACTGCAAGCGGCCAAGGCGCACGTGCTGCGCGGCAAGATCCACTGCCAGACCGGCGACTTCGAGGGCTTCAACGTCGAGCTACGCCAGCTCGATGCATTCCCTCGGCTCGAGCAGCGGCTGCGCGCCGCCTGCCGGCAGTAGCGCCCTCGACGGGAGCACGACGGAAAACCCGCCGCGCACGAGCGCGGTGCGTGGTACATGAGGGCATGCGCTCGAGCTTGCTCGTCGCCATCGTCCTCGCCGCCGGGTGCGGTCGATCGGCGTCGGGCGCGTCGGGGCCCGGCATCGCGGTGATGCCGAACATGACCGAGCTCCCCGGCGATCCGGGCAAGCGCGACGCGGTGATGAACCAGTCGAACGCGCGGCCCGGGCCCGAGCACAGCCGGCAGCAGCTGTCGCCGAAGCTGCGGCGAGTCGAGACCACCGCGGCGACCGCCGCGGCGATCCTCGGCGACATCTTCTCGACGACGAAGAACGTGGTGTTCGGTACCGGCGGCTCGTTCGACGAGAATGCGATCATCGACGGCCAGCCGCAGCCCGTGCCCCAGCCGGTGCACCAGCCAGCGACCGACGGCGGCACGACGGACTACGACTCGGGTCAGCTCGTGCCGTGGGTGAAGCTGCCGGCGAGCGATGGCGCCAAGCCAGCGCCGTAGCTACGGGCCATGCAGTAGCAGCAGCGCCCGGCGCTCGCCGTGCCCGCCCGTGATCGTCAGCTCGATGTAGTGCCCGTCGGCGCGGTAGGTGTAGCGGTCGAGCGCTTCCTTGAGCGCCGACCAGTCGTCGACCTGCACGTCCCCGACCGCGGTGACTCGCTCGTCGGCCGCGAGTCGCAGCAATGCCAGCGGATCGCTCGCGAAGCATGGGTAGCCTCCGCTGACGCTCGGCAGGCAGCGCCGCATCCCGACATCGATGATCGTCGTGGAGGGAGGCGAAGGCGCTGCCGCAGCCGCCGCATCCACGACTGGCTGCGAGGCATCGACGTGGATGTGCGTGATCGGGCGCTGCGCGAGGAGCAGCACGCAGGCGCCGAGGAGCCCTACGACGATCGAGCGAAACACGAGCATGCGTGCGAGCGCTGCAAGGCCGCGGCCAGCGCACCCGCGTGGCGAACCGAGTGGTTAGCGCTGGCGATCGTCGAGCGGCTTGCCAGGCTGGCACCCCACGGGGGTGCCGGTGTGTCAGCCGCGCAGCTGCTGTGCGAGGTAGTTCTGCTCGCCGATCTGGCGGATCAGCTCGAGCTGCGTCTCGAGCCAGTCGGTGTGCTGCTCTTCACCGACCAAGATCTTCGTCATCAGGTCCTCGGTCGCGTTGTCGCCGACCTTGCGCGCGGTCTCGATGCCCTGGTTAAGGAACGCGATCGCGGAGTACTCGAGCTGCAGGTCGCTCTCGAACTGCTCCTTGACGGTCTCGCCGACGTGCAGCTTGTGATAGCGCTGTAGGTTCGGCACGCCCTCGAGGAACAGGATGCGGCTGATCACCGCGTCCGCGTGCTTCATCTCGTCGATCGACTCCGCACGCACCTTGGCGGCGAGTCGGTCGTAGCCCCAGTTCTCACACATCTTCGCGTGGATGAAATACTGGTTGATCGCGGTCAGCTCGTTGGTCAGGAGCTGGTTGAGGAGCGAAAGCACCTCTTCGTTGCCCTTCATGACGCCTCTCGGGTAAGGGGGTGCGCTTAGGGGCGCGACCTTACCGAGACGAGGTCATTGGCACAATCACGCGGGCACTGGTTCGCACCCTTGATCTGCAGGCGATCGCGCAGCTCGTCGACGCACGCGCCGCAACCGGTGCCCGCGCCGCAGCGCTGACCGATCTCCTGCACGGTGCGCGCGCCCTCGTCGATCACGGTGTCGAGATCGCGGTCGGACGTCGGGTGGCACAGGCAGACGAGCACGTTCCGACATTGATAATGCTTTTCAATTCCAGTTGCGTCAAGGGCCTCGTGAGGCCTGTGCAAAAGGTTGCCCATCCCTTCGAAACCCTTAATCATTAGCGGGCATGAAGATCGCCCCTCTCATCGCGCTGGCGGTCGTGGGGCTCGGTTGCGGCAGCAAGGAGCGCGCGCCGCCGCCCTCGCCCACCAGCTCGCCGGTCGCGGTGCTCGCAGCGGGCTCCGAGCCGCGCCGCGTGCTGCGCTATCACGTCGCGGCAGGCGCGCGCGCGGCGATCACCGCGGAGCTCGACGTCGCGATCGACGCCGGTGGGCAAGGCGGTGACCTCCCCACCATGGTGCTCGGCCTCGAGACGATCGCCGAGGCCGCGCTGCCCGGCGATCGCACGCGCATGCGCACCACGATCAGCGAGGTGTCGTCGCGCGAGCGGCCGGGCAGCTTGATCAGCGCAGCCGCGCTGGACGCGGAAGCGCATCACCTCCGTGGCATCGCGTTCGTGGGCGTGCTGTCGCCCGACGGTACGTTCGGTGAGGTCACCGCCGAGCTCGGCGGACGCAAGCTGCCGCCCGCCCTCGCCACGCAGGTCGACACGCTCGCGAAGACGTTCCAGCAGGTCGCGATGCCGCTGCCGGCGACGGCGGTCGGCGCCGGCGCGCACTGGCAGTACAAGCAGCTGATCGATCAAGCAGGCATGAAGCTGACGTCGACGACCGACGTGACGCTGTCCGCGCTCGACGGCGACCGGCTCACGTTCGTGATGACCTCGGCGATCACCGGCGACGATCAGTCCATCACGCAAGCCGGCACGACGATCCGGGTCACGAAGCTCGCCGGTGAGGGCAAAGGCAGTGGCGTCGTCGACCTGGCGCGCATGATGATGACGGGCGAGCAGTCGATGGCGCTGCACGCCGAGATGGCCGGCGACGATCAGAATGCGGGGATGGGCCTACGCGTCGTCACGCGGCTCGTCGAGGGTACGGCGCCGGCGGCCGCGGCGCCGCCCGACGCGGCGGGCCTGGGAGAGGGCAGCGGCGAGGCCGGCTCCGACGACAACGCGACGATCGAAGACCATTAGGGCGCGCACAAGGCGCCGAAGCGCTTGCACGTACCACCGGAGACGTCCTCGCACTGGCGATGGTACCCGTCGCGCGCGTCGAACATGCACTTGTTCGCGGGCGCGCACGCAGCGCCCCACTGCTGGCACGTGCCCTCGATGGGCTTCGCGCACTGCTTGTACGTGCGAGCGGCCGCGTCGTACATGCACGAGGCGGCGGGCGTGCACGGCGGCCCGAAGTGGAAGCACATGCCCGAGCCGCTGCTCGTGCAGGTGTAGTACGCGCCTGCTCCGGCGTGGAACACGCACGTCGGGGACGGACACCCGATGTCCTTGATCGCGATCGGTCCGCTGGTGCCTCGGCCGCCTGCGGTCGCCGAGGCGCGGACCTTGCCGCCGGTCGGTGCGGGCGTGACCTTCGCGCCCGTCGGGCCAGTGGGCGCGGGCGTGGCCGAGCCACCACACGCAACGAGGACCACGGCGAGGAGGAGCTCTCTCACGAGCAGGGCGCGCACCCCGCGGTTATAGCGCGGCGATCCGCGCTCCGCCTCCGGTGAGATGGGTGTAGCGTGCAAGACGTGCGGGCCCTGGTCTCCTGCGTGCTTGTCGCCGCCGCCTGCGGTGGAGAGACCGGGTTGCCCATCGAGCCTCACTGCAACCCGCTCGGCGCCAACGCGTGCATGACGCCGTGGCCGAGCTCGGTGTTCGAGGTCGGCGACGCCTCCACTTCGACCGGCCGCCGGCTCGCGATCCCCGAGCGCGCGCTGCCGGTGAACATCGACGGGCTGGTCACCGATCCGACGGAGTGGAACCTGGCCGATGGCTTCTCGCCGGCGGCACCGATGGTGATGTCGTTCCCGACGAGCGTCGACCCGACGCTGCTGCCGCCGGCCGACAACATGGACCTCTCGCTCGCCGCGAACAGCCCGACGGTGCTGCTCGATCTCACGACGGGCGCGCGCGTCCCGCACTTCGCCGAGGTCGACGTGCAGGCCGACGGCGCGCCGGGCTCGCAGGCGCTGCTGATCCGCCCGGCCGCGCGGCTCGCCGGCGGGCACCGCTACGCGGTCGCGATCACGGATCGCCTCACCGCTCCCGATGGAGCGCCCCTGCCCGTCCCGCCCGGCTTCGCGGCGCTGCGCGATGGGCGCCACACGGATCACGAGCTGCTCGAGCACCTGCGCCCGCGGTTCGGCGACGTGCTCGACGCTCTCGAGGAAGCCGGGTTCCCCGCCGACGATCTGGTCGTCGCGTGGGACTTCACCGTCGCATCCGACGCGTTCATCCAGCGCGACATGATCGCCGCGCGCGATCGGGCGATCGCCGCGATGGCGGACCATCCGCTCGCGTACACCATCACCAGCGACGGTCCGATCGACGATGGCAGCGTGATCCGCCGCAAGATCGTCGGCACGTTCGAGGCGCCGCTGTTCCTCACCAAGAACGGCGCCTTCCAGCTCGGCACCGTGATCGCGCGCGACGGCGACGGCCTGCCCGCGCTGCAGGGCTTCTACCGCGTGCCGTTCACCGCGACCATCCCGGCGTGCGCGTACGACGCCGTCGCGCCGGTGCCGATGGTGATGTACGGCCACGGGCTGCTCGGCGACTCCGCCGAGGTGCAGTACGGCGTGCAGCGCCAGACCGCGGCCGAGCTGTGCATGGTGTTCGTCGGCACCGAGATGCGCGGGATGTCGAACCGCG
>DATLHR010000124.1:0-10308 GCA_035539815.1 Kofleriaceae bacterium | reverse complement strand
TGCTCGCGCTGCGCGATCGCGCGATGCCGGCGAAGGCGCCCGGCAGCGCAGGCAGCCCTTCGCCGTCGAGCGCCTTGGTGACGAGAGGGCCGACGACCGCGTTCGCGCGCAGGCGCGCGAGGTCGATCTCGATCACCACCTGCGCGCCCTCGGGGAGCAGCGGCAGGATCCGATCGGCGGCGGTCGCGATCTGCGGGCGCTGCGCCTGCGTCGTCACGGGTGGCTTCGTGGACGAGCCACCACAGGCGACGAGCACGAGCAGCGCGACGCGCTTCATCTGCGCAGCACGTCGTTGATCGCGGCGATCACGCGCGTCATCTCGTCCTCGCGGCCGACCGAGACGCGGATCGCGGCGGGCAGGCCCCACGCGGCCATCGGGCGCACGATCACGCCGCGGCGCAGCAGCTGCTCGTAGACCGGCTTCGACGGGCCGCCGCAGTCGATCAGCACGAAGTTCGCGCACGAGGGGTACACCAGGCCGTTGGGCGCCTGGATCTCGGCGCGCATGCGCTCGATCATCGCGCGCGCGTGCTTCGCCGAGGTCTGCACGTGCTCGTCGTCACCGAGCGCGGCGATGGCCGCGACCTGCGCGAGGCTCGACACGTGGAACGTGCGGCCGACGCGCCCGAGCACGTCGAGCACCGCCTGATCGCCGATCGCGTAGCCGACGCGGATGCCCGCGAGCCCGTAGATCTTGGAGAACGTGCGCAGCGCGAGCACGCGGCGATCGCGGCGCACCAGCGCGAGCCCGTCGACGTGATCGACCTCGGGCCACGCCGCCGCGTACTCGTTGTACGCCTCGTCGATCACGAGGAGGGCGCGCGGTGGCAGCGCGGCGAGGATCTTCTCGGCCCCGGCGGTCGAGAGTACCGAGCCCGTGGGGTTGTTCGGCGAACCGAGCACGACGAGCTTGGTGCGCGGCGTGATCGCGGCGATCAACTTGTCGACGTCGCACGCGAGCTCGGGCGTGGTCGGCACGCCGACGAACGGCCGCCCCGCGACCTGCGCGGACAGCCGGTACGACAGGAACGCGTAGCGATGCGAGAGCACCTCGTCGGTCGGCTCGCAGGTCGCGAGCACGAGCTGGTAGAGGAGGTCGTTCGAGCCGTTCCCGAGCGCGATCTGCCCCAGCTCCACGCCGAGCTTGCTCGCGATCGCGCGGCGCAGCGCGAAGCCGCCCGCGTCGGGGTACAGGTGCAGCTGCGGCAGGGCCGCCGGCAGCGCCGCGAGCGCCTTCGGAGAAGGCCCGAGGGGGTTCTCGTTGGACGCGACCTTGACCGCGCCCGTGATCCCGAGCTCGCGCTCGAGCTCTTCGATCGGCTTTCCGGGCTGATAGACGTCGAGATCGCGGACGTGGCGGGGGATGTACTCGTCGAACCAATCCGTCACGGCGGGGACCCTACCAGGGCCATCGCGGATAGGGAAACGATGTGGAATGCCACCGTGACGAGGCCGGGTATAGTGGACGCCCCGATGCCGCTGTCCCGACGTCCGCGGACCCTCTTCGTCCTGGCGGCGGCCCTCGTGCTGCTGACCCCTTCTCTGGCCCTCGCGGGTACCTGCGGCGACGGTGGTGACTTCGCGAGCTACGAGGCGAAGGGCTGGATCTGGATGTTCGCGGGCTCGTTCGGCGCGGGCTTCCTCACCTCGCTCACGCCGTGCGTCTACCCGATGATCCCGATCACCCTCGGCATCTTCGGTGCGCGCGGCGATCACGTGCCGCGCTCGCGCCGGCTCGCGCTGGCCACCGCGTACGTCGTCGGCATGGGCCTCACGTACGCAGTCCTCGGGGTGACGTTCGCGATGCTCGGCGGCAGCGCCGGCGCGCTGCTGTCGAAGCCCTACGTCGTGATCCCGCTCGTGCTGCTGTTCGTCGCCATGGCGGCGTCCCTGTTCGGCGCGTTCGAGCTCAACCTGCCCGCGTCGTGGCAGGCCAAGCTCAACCAGGTCGGCGGTCAGGGCTTCCGCGGCGCGTTCGCCATGGGCCTCGTCGGCGGCTTCATCGCCGCGCCGTGCACCGGCCCGTTCCTCGCCGGCCTGCTCGGGTTCGTGACCAAGACGCGCAACGTCGTGGGCGGCGGCTCGCTGCTGTTCGTCTACGCGCTCGGCATGGGCGTGCTGTTCTGGGTGCTCGCGGCCGCCGCGATGTCGCTGCCCAAGAGCGGGCGGTGGATGGACGCCGTGAAGTCGCTCGGCGGCATCCTCTTGCTCGTCGGTGCGATCTACTTCCTGAAGCCGCTGCTCCCCGACATGCGCAAGATCGCCTCGCCGGAGAAGTGGTTCCTCGGCGTGTCATTGGCGCTGATGGTCGGCGGCGTCGCGAGCGGCGCGATCCATCGCTCGTTCCACGGCGGCATCGGCGACAAGGTGCTCAAGGGCGCCGGCGTGGCGCTGTTGCTCGCGGGCGTGTTCGGGCTGTGGACCTGGGTGCTGACGCCGAAGCTGCACCTGCCGTGGGCGGCCAACGAAGACGCCGCGTTCGCCAAGGCCCGCGCCGAAGGGAAAGGCGTGATGGTCGACTTCGCCGCGAGCTGGTGCACGCCGTGCGCGGAGCTCGAGCTCGTGTTCGGCGACGCCGATGTGCACAAGGCGATCACCGACGGCTTCGTGCCGGTGCAGTTCGACGTCTCGCAGGGCTCCGAAGAGGACATGGCGCTCCGCGCTCGCTACGGCGCGGAGACGCTGCCGGCGGTCGTGTTCCTCGACAGCGAAGGCAAGGTGCTCGCGCGCGTGAAGGACCTCGTGGACGAGGACTGCATGCTCGGCCTCGTCGAGCCCGCCGCCACGAAGGCACGCTCGACCGGCAAGCAGGCGAAGACGCCTTGACCCCGCGCGGTCGAGTCGTCGGCCTCGACCTGCGACGCCTGACCGCCGCCCGACGTCCGAAGGGTATGCGGTTGCTGCTCGTCATCGGATGCCTCGCAACGTCGACGCCAGGGTGCGCTGATCGCACGTCCTCCGCACCGCCGCCCTCGAACGTCGCCATCGCCAAACCCGCGACCTCCGGTTCCGCCTCCCCCACAGACGGCCGCCTCGTGTGGGCACCCGACGAGGAGGCCGGCTTTGCGCGCGCACGCAGCGAGGGCAAGCGCGTGATGGTCCATTTCTCCGCGAGCTGGTGCACCCCGTGCGTCGAGCTGGAGCGCATGTTCGAAGACGCCGACGTGGCGCGATCGATCAACGCTGCGTTCGTGCCACTCGCGCTCGACGTCTCCGACGGAAGCGACGAGGACATGGCGGCGCGCGATCGCTACGGCGCCAAGACCCTGCCGGCGATCGTGTTCATCTCGGCCGACGGCAAGGTCGTCGGACGGCTGAGCGAGCTCGTCGACAAGCAGGGCCTGCTCGACCTGCTCGCGCGTGCGAAACGCTAAAGGAAGCGGAGGTTCGCGCGCAGGTAGAGCATCGCCTCGGCCTGCACGCCCTGGTAGTGCGTCGACAGGTCGTTCGCGACGGCGCCGCTGCCACTCTTGAAGAAGTAGCCCCACGACACCGGCAGCGCGACGCCGACGTCGAACACCTTGTTCAGGTGCTTGCCGATGCCGAGGCGCCCCTGCAGGAGAAACGCCTTGTCGGTGATCTCGTCGTTGGACAGCGGCGGCATCACCTGCTGACCGGTACCGAGCCCGAAGTGCGCGCCGACCCCGATCTCGGCGTAGCCGCCCTTCCCTGCCTTCTTGTCGTCCGCGGTCTGGTTGCCCACGGGAACCTCGAAGCGCAGCCCCGCGCCGAACTGGGTCCACGTCGAGATGCGGTCGCCATCGGTGAACTGGTGGTGCTGGACCTCGCCGGTCAGGAACAGGATCTGGCCGCCGAGGAGCGCGCCATACATGCCGTGCGGCGCTTTCTCGAAGAACGCAGCGTCGACGGTGCTCGTCGTGACATCACCGCTCGTTCCCTTGCCGAACACGCCGCCGCCGTGCACCTCACCGTAGAGCTTGAACACACCGGCGTGCGCCGCGGTGGGCGCGGACAGGACGACGGCAGCCACGAGCAACGTCGGTCTCACCATCCGACGATTGTCTCCGGTTTTGTCGACGAGCGCCAATGTGGCGCGGCGCACAGCCTGACGTATGCTCCACACATGCGCTGGGTCGTGATTCCGCAGCGAGGCGGAAGAACGTGGATCATCGCGATCGCTCTCGCGGGCGGCTGCCGCGACCCGGAGCTGGTGAAGCTCGAGGCGGTCCGCGACGAGGTCTGCGCGTGCACCACCGCCGAGTGCGGCGAGGCGGCGGTGAAGAAGCTGCCCGGCACCGGCGAGAGCACGGCCTCCACGCGCAAGGTCGCCAAGGAGGTCGTGGACTGCCTCCAAAAGCTGCTGATCAAGCGCGACCCGGGCCACGATCACGACCACGATCACGACGAGGAGACCGGCTCGGCGGCGCCGTAGGTCGCCTCAGGGCTTTTCGGGCTTCGTGCTCGCGCCCGACGGCCCCAGCTCGGGCACGAGCGCCACGTCCTCGGCGATCGGCCCCGCGCGCAGCTCCAGCTCCTTCTCGAGGATCGTCTGCGGTGGCTCCTCGTGCACGACGTTCGCGCCGCGGCTGATGCCCGGCATGATCAGCGCCATGCCCGGTGTGATGACGACGTCCGCGTCGGACTCGCGGCCGAAGAACGCGGTGTGCTCGTAGTAGCGGACCGCGTAGCGCACGAGGACGGCGAACGTCGCGGCGAGCGGGACCGCGAGGACGACGCCGACGAAGCCGAGCAGCTTGCCGCCGGCGACGACGGCGAGCAGCGCCCCGGACTCCGAGAGGCCGACGCGGTGACCGACGATCTTCGGCGTGAGGAAGCCGGCCTCGAGCAGGTGCAGCACGACGATCACGGCGGCGACGAGCCCGAGCGTGTGGAGGCCCTCGTGCGGCGGCGACGCCGCCAGCGTGACGAGGCCCGCGATCGTCGCGCCGACGAAGGTGCCGACGAACGGGATCACGGTGAGCGCGCCGACGAGCAGGCCGCTCGGCACCGACAGCGGCATGCCGACGAGCGAGAACCCGATCGCGTAGAGTACGGCCAGGATCGACGTCACGATCGCCTGGCCGCGCACCCAGCCGGCGACCACGCGATCGATCTCGCGCGCGACCTCGCGGATCTCGGCGCGGCGGCGCGGCGGGATCATGTGCTCGATGCGCTTCAGGAGGTTGGGCCAGTCGACGAGGAAGTAGAACGCGAACACCGGCACCAGCAGCAGCTCGGCCAGGACGCCGAGCACGCTGAACAACCCGCCGAGCGCCGCGCTGGCGAGCCGGCCGAGCGGTCCGGACGACGCCGAGAGCGTCTCCTGCAGGTGCCCGCTCTCCAGGTACTCGCGCCACTCGGTCGGCATCTCGACGCCGAACTTGTGCTCGAACCATTCGCTGAGGTTCTGGGCGAGCCGCGGCAGGTCCTCGATGAAGTGCTGCACCTGCTCGGCGATCGCCGGGGCCGCGAGCGTGATCGCGACGACGAGGGCGCCGAGGAACGTGACCAGCAGCAGGCCGGCGCCCGCGGACCGGCTCATGCCGCGGCGCACGAGCAGCTCGAGCACCGGGTTGAGCAGATACGCGATGCCGAGCGCGGCGAGGATCGGCCCGAGCACACCGGCGAGGTAGCTCAAGACCACCCACCCCATGACGACGAAGACGAGGATCAGCAGCCACCGCAGCAGCGTGATCACCTGTCCGAGATGTCGATGCTCCACCGACGCCGGGCGTACCACGTCCTACGGAAGAATCGGAGCCAGGTCGAGCGACACCGTCTTGCGGTCGGCGCGCTTGAGGTCGAGCTCGAGGTAGCGGGAGAAGTAGTCGTCGTGGCGCAGCTCGAACCGGTGCACGCCCGGCGAGACCGCGACGCCGCCACGCAGCACGGTCAGCGGCGCGACGAACCTGCCGTCGACGTAGACCTGGGCGTCGCGGACGTTGCTCGCGACCTTGACGATCGCGTCGTCGGCGGTGACGCCGTTGGGACCGACCTTGGGGCCACAGGCGACGAGGGCGGCGAGGACGAGGCAGCGCGTCACGGCGCCCCCGCGAGCGAGACCTCGACGATCTCGCCCGTGACCCGCACCTTGGCCGAGGTCTCGGCGGTCGGCGCCTTCTTCGCGATCTGCGAGATCCGCTCGACCGACTCGGTCGTCGCGACGCCGATCACCCAGCCACCGGGCGACAGCCGGCGCAGCACCGCGCGCTGCACGCCCTTGGCGCCCGCGAGGTACTTGAGCTCCGCGGCGACCAGGCTCCACGGCGTCTTCGGCGGCAGCCGCACGAGCACGACGCCCGCGTCGGCGAGCGGCGTATCGTCGCCGGTGAACCCGGTCGACTGCGCGATCGCTTGCTTCGAGGGCGGGAACACGTCCGCCATCGCGGCGACGAGCGCCTGATCCGCGGCGTGGGCGATCGACCTCCGCATCGCCTCCGGCGCCGCTGCGCGCCCGACCTCCGTCGGGCTTGCGCTCGCGCTCGCCTCGGTGCCGCGCGCGGCGACCTGGGCCCTGCCCTGCCCGATCACCTTGCGCGCCCTCCGCTCGACGAGCTTGACCGACGCCGTGACGAGCGCGGCGTCGATCGGCTGCCCACGCACGGCGACCGGCGGGCTCGCGGTCACGCCCGCGACCGCGATCACGTCGGCCTTGGCGTCGTGGGCGAGCGCGTCGGCCTCGTCGTCGGAGAGAGGGAGCTCGCCGTCGGGGCGCGCGGCCGGCCCCGCGGCAGGCGCGCGCTTGGTGGCCATGCCCGCGCCCCGCAGCGCGCTCGAGAGCGCGGCGAGCCCCGGGACATCCTTCTCGGCGCCGGCCCCGAACGTCGCGCGCACGCCGGCGGGCTCCGTGACCCGCAACAACACGACGGCCGAGTGTCCGCGCGAGGCCTCGCCGGCGGTCATCGTCGCGATGTCGAGCTCGGCCAGCTTGGCGCGCACCTTGTCCCGGTCGACACGCACGGTGACCGCGAGTTGCCGGCGATCGTCCGCGGTCGTGTCCTTGGTGACCTGGAACTTCGCGACCCACAGGCGGGCGCGCGCGATGAACTCGCGGTCGAGGTCGGCCTTGCGCGCCACGCGCACGTCCGCCGGGACCACGTCTGCCAATGCGAGAGCCACACCACGCGCGAATGCCTCGTCGAGCGCCGCGACCCGAGGGTCGCTACCCGACAGTTCAGCATCGCCCTCGGTCTCGTACGCGGCGACATCCTCGGCATACGCCGCCGAGGTCAAGGCGAGGAGAACAGCGAGGATGAGCGAGGTGCGCACTCGCACCGAGCCTAGCAAACCGCGCACAGACGCGCCCACGCTCGCACCGCGAACGTTCGACGCGGCCTAGATGTTCCCGCTCCCGCCGCGCGCGGGCTGATATCGTGGTCTCCCATGAGACTGTCCGCGCTCACTCTCGTGCTGTGCCTGAGCGCCTGTGGCTCGCGCAGCGGCCTCGATCCCGACGCCGGCGGCCCCGGCAGCGATGGCGCTGGTGGCGACGGCGGCCTCGCGATCGACGCACCGCCGCCGGTGCCGCAATACGCCGAGCTCTGGTACTCCGTCGACACCCTGCTCGTCCGGATCGTGCTCGACGCGAGCAACGGCGACGTCGTCGAGTTCGTGCCGAGCACGCTCACGGGGATCACGCTGCCCCCCGGGCAGAGCATGCTCACCATGCTGCCCGATGGCTCGCTGCTCGCCGGTCGTCAGGATCAAGCCGCCGACGAGACGACCCTGTTCCACATCCCGGCCCCGCCGCGCGACGGCAGCCCCGCCGCGGCGACCTCGCTCGGCGTGATGCCCGACGGCATCAACCTCGAGGGCCTGTACACCGACTGCGACGACCGTCTCTACGCCATGGACACCGGCGTCGACGTCGGGAGCTCGGACGGCAATCGCCTGCTGCGGTTCACCGGCAACCCGCTCGCCAGCGACTTCACGTTCGCGGTCGTGAGCGATCTGTCGATGGCGACCGTCGCGGACATCGACGACATGAGCCCGGCCATCGTCAACAACGAGATCCACGACAACCCGGGCCTGGCGCTCGACAGCGGCAACCTCTACGACTTCAACTTCGAGACCGGCGCCGGCACGATGGCCGGCACCGGCGGCACGTGGGGTGTGCACGCGCTCGGCAAGGAGCTGTTCACCGACGGCACCGCGCGGCTGTATCTGCTGTCGAGCGATGCGCAGCTGTACCGGATGGACCCGGCGACGCACACGCTCTCACCGTCCCTCGGCACCGGTCCGACGCCGGGGCAAGGCAACGCCGGCTGGTCGGGGCTCGCGGGCCCGCTGACCGAGTGCGATAGCGGCTTCGTGATCCTCTAAGGCGCCGGCTTCTCGATCCACGCCAGCGCGCGCAGGATCGCTTCGCGCACGCCGGCATCATCGGAGTAGCAATCCATGGCCGGCTTGCAGCTCAGGGCCGCTCGCAACACGGCCGCCGCCGGCGCGACGTCGCCGGTCTTGCGCGCGTGCGGAAGCTCGGCGTGCTTCGCGAGCTCGAGCATCGCGCGATCGATCTGCGCGAGCGCGAGCGGACGGTCGTCGCGGTGATCGAGCTCGTCGCCGAGCTCCGCGTCGGACACCAGGCCGAGCGAATCCGCGACGGCGTCCTGCGGCGTCGACAGGCTGGCGACCAGGCACGCGACGCGACGCCGGCACCGCCACGCGAGCTCGACGCGCGCGATCTGACGATCGAGGTGGCGCAGCTCGTCGAGCGCTGCGTGGCTTGCCGCCTCGAGCGGCTCGAGCGCCGCGATCGCGCGCTGGCGCCGTCGCTCGGCGGCCTCGAAGCGATCAGGGGCGGCGCGCATGACGCCGTCGACGCGGACGACCAGAGAACGCTCGACCTCGGAGGCCGCACTCTCGAGCTCGCCCATCGCCGCGCTCGTCTGGACACGACGGTGCGCGGCCCGCCATCGCGTGCGCGCCGCGCGTTGCAGCTTGCGAAGCTTGGCGAGATCGACGTCCGACTCGGCCACCCGACCGATCGTGTCGAGCACCTGATCGCGGAGCCGCTTGTCGGCGGCGAGCCGCCACAGCTCGGGCATCGCCTCCGCATCGCGTGCGACGTAGCCGTACGCGTCGAGCGCGAGTGCGCGGTACGGGCTCCGTCGATCCGCCCACACGCGATGGACCGCGTCATCGGCCTCGGGATCCCCGATCTGCGCCAGCGCACGAAGGATCGCCGGCGTCGCCGCAGGCGTGCGCTCCAGCGCCGCGACGAGGTCCGCGGTCGCGTCGTCGGCGTGGAGCTCGGCGAGCACGAGCGATGCGAGCTCTTCGCGCTCGGTGCTCGCCGGCACGCGCATCGCGATCCGCGCGTTGACCGTCGCGTGCTCGCCGCGCAGCACGCGCCGGAGCTCTGGAATCGCGGCGGCGCCTTGCGCCACCAGCGCGGTGCAGATCCGCTCGCGCGCGCCCGGCAGCGCGAACAGCGCCTCGACGAGGACGTCGACCACCGCCGGGTCACGCCGCGCCGCGAGCGCATCGATCAACGCGGTGACCTCCGCAGGCACCGGCGCCTCGGGCGCGACCAGGCCGGGAACGCCGAGCCGTTCGCGCAGCCTCCCGACGAGCACGAGCGTCCCATCCCGGTCGACCTCGTCGCCTGCCGCCGCGGCACCGACGGGGCGCACGCGCTCCCCATCGTGCCTGCTGGGCGCGTCGGCTGGTCTCGGCAGGGGTGTCCGTCCCGGTGGACGGCCGTTACCGCACGCGACGGCCCCGGCGACGAGCAACAGCACCAGGACTCGCTTCGCACCCACGGACATCACGTGACGAGACGTGCGAGACAGCCACGTTGTGCAGAAATCAGGTCCGACCTCGTTTTTTGCACAAGTCGTGCAGAAATCGGGGTCCGACCTCGTTTCTGCTCGACGTGGTCGGCTCGGGCCCTCGGTCACTTCGTCACGAGCACGAACAGCGTCGATACCGTGGCCTTGCCCGGGTCGGCGTCGATCGCCCCGCCCTTCACCGCCTTGGCCTTGATGCGCGGTGCATCCTTGGCCCAGGCGGGGACAGACTTGACCCAGATCGCCGCACCGGCGACGCCGCCGACGGTGACGCCGAGGCTCGGCTTTCCCGTCACGCCTTCGACGACGACGGCGGCTGGGCCCGTGTCGCTCGCCCCCGCGGCGAGCGCGCGTGGGCCGGTCAACGCCTGGCGCACGGCCTCCACGGGGAGCGCCATCGTGACGCGCCACGAGCCATCCGTCTCGGGCTCGGCGCTGATCGCGTACGCACCCTCGACGGCGGCCGCGATGCGCTTGGCGACGGAGGCGTCGGCGAGCTTGTCACCGACGGTGCCACCGGTCGCGAGCGGCAACGACGCGAGCTCGGCGGCGAGCG
>DATLHR010000123.1:0-3854 GCA_035539815.1 Kofleriaceae bacterium | reverse complement strand
GAACACGGTCGCGCGACGGATGCAGTGGCACACGCCGCCGGGCCAGGCGTGCGAGTCCGCGGGCAGCTCGAACATCCGCCCGTGCGCGCGCACGACGCGGCCGCTCTCCGTCGTGACCTCGACCTCCCACGGCTGATCGTCGTCGGCGGGGACCGCGAACGGCACCACGATCGTCCCGTCCCAGCCGATCACGACGGGCGGTGCGATCTGCTTCCAGCGCTCGCGCTCGAGCACCGCGATCGCCTGCGTCGCCTGCTCGGCGGCGTCGATGCGAATCCCGAGCTCCGGCGCCAGCGCTCGCAGCGTCGCGAGCACGGCGTCGTCACTGGCGACGGTCCGCTCGCCGCGCCAGTTCGTGTACTCGACATCGAGCCCTGCTGACTTCGCCAGCTCGTGGAGTGCTGTCACAGCTGCATACGATACCGAACCGATGCGCCGCAGTGCTACGTCGCGTAGAAGAACTCCTCGCGGATGATCTTGTCGTTCGCGACGGTGTAGATCGCCGTCTCTTCGAACGTCTGCCGCTGGTTCGTGTCCTTGTCCGTGAGGTCGAACTTGAACCGCACCGCGAACCGATCGCCATTGGGATACGGGCCATCGACGGTCTCCGAGTGCACGATGTGGTGGTCGTTCCACATCCTCGACTTCTCCTTCACCGCGTCGATGCCGCGCAGCTCGTGCTCCGCGCCGGGCTGGGCCTCGACGCTCACGATGTTGGGATCGTAGAGCGTGTCGTAGACCTTGTCGTTCTGGCCTTTGTTGCAGAGCGAGACGAGCTGCTTGCCTACTTCTAGAGTCGTCATGCCGAAGGCTACTCGTCGGCGCGCACGGCACCAACGAGCGCCGACGCGCATCAGCCGATCAGCTTCAGCCACCAGCCCGGCATGATACCGAGCTCGAGGACGATCAGCGGGCACACCGCGACCACGAACAAGAGTCCCGCGGAGCGCGTCGGCGTGAACGGCGTCGTCGCCTCGCGGAAGTACATCGCCGTCACGATTCGCAGATAGTAGTAGATGCTGATCGCGCTGTTGACGACGCCTACGATGACCAGCCACAGCAGCTGCCCGTCGTAGACCTCCATCGCGCTCTTGAACAGGTAGAACTTGCCGAAGAAGCCGCCGGTCGGAGGCAATCCGCCGAACGACAGCAGGCACACCGTCATCGCGAGCGCCGCCGCCGGATACTGGCTGCCTAGTCCGGCATAGTCGTCGACGAGGACGCGCTCGTTGCCCTTGCTGCCGATGTACGCGACCACCGCGAACGCGCCCATGGTCGTGAACGTGTACGCGATCAGGTAGTAGATGATGCTGGCGTGCGCGGTGTCCGAGCCCAGGCCGAGCGCGCAGATGCCGACGAGCAACACGCCCGCGTGCGAGATCGACGAGTACGCGAGCATGCGCTTGACGTTGTCCTGGCGCACCGCGGAGATGTTGCCGATCGTGATCGTCACCGCGGCGATCACGACGAGCGGGCTCGCCCAGCCGAGCGTGCCGAACGGCAGGATGTCGCCGCCGAGCGCCACGCCGAACACGCGGATCATCGCGGCGATCGCGGCCGCCTTGACCGCCGCCGCCATGAACGCGGTCACCGGCGTCGGCGCGCCCTCGTACGCATCGGGTGCCCACATGTGGAACGGCACCGCGGCGACCTTGAAGCCGAACGCGACGACGAGCAGGAACGCGCCCGCGATCACGAGGCCGGGGTTGACCGTCTGCGACAGCGCGGCCTGCATCTTCAACAGGCTCGACGTGCCCGCCGCACCGTAGAGCAGCGCCATGCCGTACACGAGGAAGCCGGTCGCGAACGCACCGATCAGGAAGTACTTCATCGCGGCCTCGTTGCCGCGACGCGAACGACGACGCATCGCCGTCATCACGTACACGCCGATCGACATCGTCTCGATGCCGAGGAACACGGTCACGAGGTTGCCGGCGTGCGCGAGCATCACCATGCCCGACGCCGACAGCAGCATCACGCCGTAGTACTCGCCGATCTGCCAGTCGTGCGCGCGCTGGTGGCCAGGCGTCATCAGCACGGTCAGCGCCGTGGTCACGCTGAACAGCGCCGACAGCACGTAGGCGGTGCGATCGGCGATCAGCATCTCACCGAGCAGCTGGCGCGAGCCCGTGCCGATCTGACGATAGAGGATCACGCTCGCGATCGCCGCGGCGACCGAGCCGGCGACCGCGAGGCTCGAGAGCGCCGTGCGATCCTTGCCCTTGTAGAACGCCTCGGCGAGCACCAGCAGCATGCCGACGACGGCGAGGATCAGATACGGGACCAGGTAGCCGAGGTCTGCAGGGTTGAACTTCATGACTAGTGACCTCCCTGGGCGTCGAGCGCGGCGGCCGCTGCCTGGGCGCCTCGCGCAGCCTCGTCGAGGTTCTTCTGCATCTGGGCATCCGCGGCCGCGGGCGGCGTCGGCAGCGTGCCGTACACGTGCGGCGGCCCGTCCGGCTCGGCGACGCGGCGGCTGAAGTCACGCGTGAACTTCTGCACGCTCGGCTCCATCACCTTGAGGAGAGGCTTGGGGAACAACCCGAGCACGATGATCAGGATCACGAGCGGGACGAACGTCCCGAGCTCGCGCCCCGTGAGGTCCGGCAGGCTCCCGTTCTTCGCCTTGTCGAGCTTGCCGAAGAACACCTTCTGGAACATCCACAGCAGGTAGATCGCGCCGAAGATCACGCCCGTCGCCACGAGCGCGCCGAGCAGGCGCGGGTACGGCAGGAAGTTCGGGTGCGACGCGGGGAACGTGTCGCCCGAGATGAACGTGCCGAAGATCGTCAGGTACTCGCCGACGAAGCCCGACAGCGCAGGGAGGCCCGCCGAGCCCATCGTGATGATCAGGAACAGGCCCGCGAACACCGGCATCTGCTTCCAGATGCCGCCGTACTCGTCGAGCCGGCGCGTATGGCGGCGCTCGTAGAGCACGCCGATGCCGAGGAACAGGCCGCCCGTCGTGAGGCCGTGCGAGAGCATCGCGTAGATCGAGCCCTCGATGCCCATCGCCGTCAGCGTGACCACGCCGAGCATGCAGAACCCGAGGTGGCTCACCGACGAGTACGCGACCAGCTTCTTCCAGTCGTCCTGCGCGAACGCGACGAACGAGCCGTAGATGATGCCGATCACCGACAGGATCGCGAGCGCCGGTGCCCACGTCGCGGCGCCGTGCGGGAACAGCGGCATCGCGTAGCGCAAGAACCCGTAGATGCCGAACTTCAGCAGCACGCCGGCGAGGATCACCGAGCCTGCGGTCGGCGCCTCGACGTGCGCGTCGGGCAACCACGTGTGCACCGGGAACAGCGGCACCTTGATCGCGAACGCGATCGCGAACGCCGCGAAGCACCAGTTCTGCGCGCCGTACGGCAGCGCCACGTTGAGCAGCGACTCGAGGTCCGTCGTGTACACGCCGGTCACGCTGTGGTGCTGGACGTAGACGTAGAAGATCGCCACCAGCATCAGGAGCGAGCCGAACATCGTGTAGATGACGAACTTGATCGACGCGTAGAGCCGGCGCTGACCGCCCCAGATGCCGATCAAGAGGTACATCGGGATCAGCATCACCTCCCACATCACGTAGAAGAGGAAGATGTCGAGCGCGACGAACGCGCCGATCATGCCGGCCTCGAGCACCAGCATCGCCGCGATGAACTCGCGCACGTGCTTGGTGATCGCCTTGCCGGTCCCGAGCAGCGTGAGCGGCATCAGGAACGTGGTGAGGATGACCAGGAAGATCGACATGCCGTCGATGCCGGTCTTGAAGTGCGCCCCGAGCCCCGGGATCCACTCGACGTCGAACACGAGCTGGAAGCCGTCGACGTTCGGGATGAAGTAGTCCCGGCGCAGCA
>DATLHR010000122.1:0-14501 GCA_035539815.1 Kofleriaceae bacterium | reverse complement strand
GTAGTTGGGATCGAGCGGGAGGTACGCACCGCCGGCCTTCATCACCGCGAGCATGGCGACGACGAGCTCGAGCGAGCGATCCATGTGGACGCCGACGATGACGTCGGGACCGACGCCGCGCGCGACGAGGTGGTGTGCGAGGCGGTTGGCGCGCTCGTTCAGCTGCGCATACGTCAACGCCTCGTCGCCGAGCACGACGGCACGTGCGTCCGGCCGCGACGCGGCACGTGCTTCGATCTGGCGATGGATAGGTAGGGCCACGGCTTACTTGGATGCGGACGTCACGCGGACGGGCATCGCCACGATCCGGTTGATGAAGTTCGAGCGCGCCCGAGTGACTGGGCCACGCGGCGCGAACCAGATGCCGCGCGCGAGGATCTCCTCGAACAGGATGCGCAGCTCGATGCGCGCGAGGTGCGCGCCCAGGCAGAAGTGGGTGCCGTATCCGAACGAGAGGTGATCGTTCGGTGTACGCGCGATATCGAACGTGTCCGGATCGGTGAACACCGCGGGATCGCGGTTCGCGGCCGCGTAACACATCGCGACCCGCTGGCCCTTGCGGATCAGCTGTCCGCCGATCTCGTGATCCTCGCGCGCGGTGCGCCGGAAGTAGATCACCGGGGTCACCCAGCGCAGCATCTCCTCGACCGCCGAGGGGACCAACGCCGGATCGGCGGCGAGCCGCGCGTGCTGCTCGGGGAACTCCGAGAGGGCCGCGATGCCACCCGCGATCGTGCTCGCCGTCGTGTCGTACGCGCCGGTGACGAACGACCAGAAGTAGCTGATGAGCTGATCTTCGGACAGCGCGCTGCCGTCCGCGAGCTTGGCCTGCGCGAGCACCGACAGCACATCGCGCTTCGGCGCTTCGCGGCGCTGGCGCACGATGTCGAGTGCGAACGCATGCATCGCCTTCAGCTCGGTGTCCGCCTGCCGGATCATCGCCGAGAACTCGCGATCCGTCGGGGGCACCGCGGGCGCCCGGATGAACAGATCGGCCCACCGCACGACACGCTCGAGCTTCTCGACGGGGAGGTCGAGCAGGTCTCGGTAGACGACCGTCGACGGGTAGCGGACGGCGAGGTCGGCGACGAGATCGATGTCGCCGGCGGCGATCGCGGCGTCGATGGCCTCACGCGCGCGGTCGCGGATCGTGCCTTCCATCGCCTTCAGCCCCCGCGACGCGAACAGCGGGGCCGACAGCTTGCGCAGCACCGTGTGCTCCGGCGCATCGAGGTGACAGAAGCCGTCGCGCACCATCTTGAGGTGAGGTGGCGCGGTGGATCCGGGGGCATCGACGAGCACGGAGCCACCGTGCGAGTAGAAGATGTCGGGGGTCTTCGCGATCGCGCAGATATCCGCGTGACGCGCGACCAACCAGAAGCCGTCGTCGCGCTTCCCCGAGACGAGCCGGTGCCACGACACCGGCTCCTCGGCGCGCAGGCGCGCGAGCGCCGCGTGGGGCGTTCCTTGCGCGAACACGTCGAGATCGAAGAAGTCGAAGGCGGTGGTCACCTGGTCACGCGAAGTACGACTGGAGCTCGCCGCGGCGCCGCACATCGAGCGTCGAGCAGTGGAAGCTGCCTCCGTGCTTGTAGCAGTTGCGATACGCGACGGGGATCGGCTCGAAGCCCCAGTCCTTGAGGAACTTGATGAACGGCTCCTCTTGCTTCTCGACGATGATGCGCTTCTCGTCGAGGCTGAGCGTGTTCATCACGAGCCACTCGAAGCCGCGGAACGAGGGCAGGTCGCGCGGGTACGTCGTGCGTGGGCACTCGCGGATGTCCCATCCCGACTTCTTGAACATCTCGGGCAGCGGCTTCGCCGGACGATCGGGATTGACGAGCAGCTTGCCGGGCGCGAGCGGCATGAACGTCGCGTCGATGTGAACGGCGCGATCATCCTCGAACTCGATCTTGTGGACGCGGTACTCCGGTCCGAGGTGGCGGCGCAGCCACTCGATCCCGAAGTCGTTCGTCGTGTGGCTGCGCTGGAAGAAGATGTCGCGGCCACAGCGCACGAGGTCGGCGGCATCCCACACCGGCTCGAAGTCGGTGGTGATCCACTCCCAGTCCTTGCCCATCTTCGGCTTCTGCCGGTAGAGCTCGTCGGACATCTGCGGCTTCGGCGCCTGCGTCCACTTCGCGCCGTGGCGGAAGTACTCCTTCACGAGCGAGCGGAACGCGCGGAACTCGAAGTAGCGTGACCGCCACGACATCGGCGACTCGATGAGCTCGTTGCCGATGACGGTGACGACGTCGCGCGGGTTGTACTGCCCGAAGCCACCGGGCGAGTAGAAGTCAGGCGTCGAGTACGGGACCGTGTTGTCGACGAGGTCCGGACGCCGGACGGTCACGCCTTCGCCCTTGAGGACGCGGACGAACTCCTCGACCTCGACGCGCGCCGGGATGAATTGCTCCTCGGTGAAGCTCTGTCCGGCGTTGCGAAGGTGGTACTCGCGGATCGTGTCGCGATGCTCGTGTGGGATCATGGCCTCGAAGCCGGGCTCCCACTGCGTCACGACCGTTCCGTCGACGTGGCCGACGATCACCTCCTCGAGGAGGTCCCATTCATTGTGACAGCTGACGATCCAGTCGCTGGGCATGCGTCTCCTAGAGCAAGTTCCCCCCGGAACTCACAGATCGTTCTAACGTGCCAAACAGCTGTCCGTCTACGCCAAATGTCGTCGACGATACGCAAAAGACCGTATGCGAAGGCTGTGTACGTCAGGTGCACCTGTCCCCGCGCTCAGAATAGGAAGCCCCCGTTCACCTCGACGCACTCGCCGGTGAAGTAGTCACAGTCGATGATGAACTTGATCGCCGAGTCGATCTCTCGCGGTTCGCCGAGGCGACCGAGTGGGATGCGCGACACGTAGTCCGCGAGCACGCCGGGATCGATCAGGTCTTCGGCCAGGATCGGAGTTTTGATGAGGCCCGGGGAGACCGCGGCCACCCGGATACCGTAGCGCGCGAGCTCGCGAGCCCACGTTCGCGTATCGGCGACCACCGCGGCCTTCGCTGCCGCGTAGTTGCCCTGCGCGACGTTCCCGTGGCGCGAGATCGAGGCGATGTTGATGATCACACCGGGCGCAACCTTTGCACTCACCATGTGCGCGGCCACCTCACGCGTCATCAGGAACGTCCCCGTGAGATCGACGTCGAGGACCTTGCGCCACTGCGCGAGCGGGAGCTTGCGGCCGTCGGCGTGGACGAGGAGACCGTCGCGGTAGATCCCTGCACTGTTGATCAGTGCGTTCACCGTGCCGTGCTCGGCGACCGCTTGCTTGACCGCATTGATCGCGTCCTGCTCCACGCTGATGTCGGCCTGCTGGATCGTGATCTGACCGCCGTTCGCTTTGACCTCTGCCTGCAACGCCTCGAGGCCCGCGCGATCGATGTCGACCGCGACGACCGTCGCTCCTTCGCGCGCCAGGCACTTCGCGGCGCTCGCGCCGAGGCCGCTCGCCGCACCGGTGATGATGATCTTGAGGTTCGCGATCTGCATGACTACCGCCGGTCGATGATCCAGGTTGCGGTCTCCACACCGTTGTGGATGCCGATCTTGCGATCGCCGAGGTCCGAGATCACCGAGCCTGCGACGACCCGGCACAGCACGCCCTCGACGCGGACACCGTTCCACACATAGGGCGTGAACTCGCAGTTGAGCTCGTGGAACCCGATGTTCCCGTCGAGGTCGGCGACCGGAAACGACTGCCGCTCCGGGATCGCGAGCTCCTGGACGATCCAGTTCTGCGCGACGCCCTTCTGGATCGCGGCGGTCCAGGCGTCGTCGGTGAGGTCACGCCCGACGTGGATGTTGCCGCCACCGCCGCCGCCCGCGGGCTTGATGACGAGCTGCTCGCGGTGCGCGGCCACGAAGGGCAGGAGGTCGACCTCGCCGCCCGCGCGGTCGGTCTTGCGCTCGCGCAACACGCGCGTCCACGGGATGTGCTGCGCGAGCGCGGCGTTCACCTCGGCGGGGAACATGTCGCGGTAGGCCGGACTACTCAGCAGCTCGAACACGGTCTTGTAGCTCGCGAGCAGACCCCGCGAGAGGCCGGCGAACACCTCGACGGCGCCCTCGGCGACCGCCTTGAGGATCTTCACCAGGCGCTTGCGCGCATTGATCACCAGCTCCCAGTTGGGGAAGGCGACGAGATCGACGTCGATGCCGTTCGCCGTGAGCTTGCCGTTGCGGTAGTCGAGCTCCTCGGGATCGACGTAGAGCACCGGGCAGCCGCGCGCGGAGCAGTACATCAGCGGGCGGAAGATCGACGCGCGCCGGTGCGAGCGCCACAGGGCCTTGTCGACGATCGCGATGCAGGGCATGCGCCCGTCACGGCCGCGCGCGCGGAGCGTGTCGTACATCTGCGCGTAGGGATCGATCGTCCGCACGCGGAACGACTTCTCGAGCTCCGCGGTGATCGGCAGCTTCGCGAACGACCGCTCGAGCTCGTACTGGAATGGCGCCGACTGCGGCTCCGAGTTGAACTCGATCAGCGTCAACCGGCCGTCGGCCCCCATCAGGCCGTCGACGCGGCCGAGCGTGGTCGGCTTACCGTTGGCGCGATCGAGCTCGAGCAGGGGCTCCATGTAGGTCGGAATCCCCATGGCGCGGCGCAACGGCTCGTCGGCGGCGAGCCGGTCGGCCGCGATCGCGAACCCGCGCATCACCTGCGCGACCGACGCCAGCGTGCCCGCGTAGGTCGCCTCGTCGATCATGAGCGGGCGCAGCACGAACGCCTCCAACGGGGCCTCGTCGTGCCAATGACGCAAGACTTCGTCGCGGTGGTGCGTCCACCACCCCTTCGGGTCGAACGCGCCTGCGAGGAGCTCGTGGTAGCGGCCGATGGCGTCGGCGACGAGGGGCGTGGACATCGCTGAGGAGGCCAGGATAGAACGTTGTCATGGCCACCTCCACCTTCGACGACGAGCAAGCTGTGTTCGAGGTCGTCGTGAACCACGAAGAGCAGTACTCGATCTGGCCGGTCGGGCGCGACCTCCCCGCGGGGTGGCGCGCCGCCGGCAAGCAGGGCAAGAAGGCCGAGTGCCTCACCTACATCAACGAGGTGTGGACGGACATGCGGCCGCTGAGCCTGCGCAAGAAGATGAGCGAGTCGTAGTAGCGACCGCTGGCTCAGCGGCGCTTGCGGGCTGCCGACTCCGCGAGGCCGAGGCTGCCCCGCTCCATGCGGATGTGCATGCCATCGATCGGATCGTTGCGGCCGACGAGATCGTCGAGCTCGAGCCTCTCGGAGTGCTTTCCGCGGGCGATCAGCTTCGAGATCTTGTTGCCGGACTCGAGCCCGTACTCCTCGACCGCGATGCCGGCGAGGAGATCCATCGCCTCGCTGACCGCCTCCTTGGGGATCTGGTCCTCGATGACGTCGACGCTGCCCGACAAGATCGGCTGGATGTGGTGGAACGCGAGCTTGAAGGTGTCGCCGTCGAGCTCGGGCACGTTCGCGAGATAGCGCTCGGACTTCTTGTCTGCGCCGAAGAACACGTACTCGGACTGGTTGTGGATCTGCCGGTAGGCGCCGGCGACGAGGAGGACGAACCGGATGTACGCGCGGCGGACGAAGCCGTCGTGGAAGCGCGCCGCGCGTTCAGCCCCGATCCCGTCGCGCAGGACCGCCGCCACGGTCGCGGCCGATGACATCCCCCCGAGCATCGCCATGTGGACTCCCGTCGAGAACAGCGGATCGATGAAGCCGGCGGCATCACCGAGCAGGCGGTAGTTGTCGCCCGCGAACGAGGACGAGCAGTAGGAGTAGTCGCGCCAGACACGGGCCTCGGTGGCACGCGTCGCCCCCACGAGCATCCGCGCCACGACCGGACAACCGGCGATGCAGTCATCGAGGACCGCCTGATGAGAGCCGAGCCGCTCGTGCAACCTGGTGAACGTGCTCTTGTGAATCACCGCACCGACGCTGAGCGTCCCGTCGTGCAGGGGAATGGTCCAGATCCACCCGCGGCCGTCGGAGATGGCCTCGGAGAAGAACGCGCCCGGTTGCTCGGCTTTGAACGGCGCGTAGTTCCGGTAGTAGCTTCCGACGGCGACGTTGGCGAAGTACTCCTGATAGCCGCGGTCCTGGAAGTACCGCGTGGCCAGGATCCCGTTGAGGCCGGATGCATCGAGGAGGAAGTCGAACGTCATCCGCCCGCGCGCGCCCGTCGTGGCGTGCTCGTACTGCACCGCGATCGGTCGACCGTCCTCGAGCTCGACCTCGCGCACGTCGACGTTCTCGTAGACGTCGGCGCCTTCAGCCGCGGCGTGCGCGAGGAGCAGCTCGTCGAACTCGGAGCGGATGACCTGGTACGAGTACGTGAACGGGCCGCGCTCCGCGAAGTCGACGTAGCCGGGCGGCAGGCCCTGCTTGAGCAGGAAGTAGGCCCCCGGCTTCTTGACGAAGCCGTGCGCTTCGACCTTGTCCAGCGCTCCCATGAACCGGAGGATCGGGATCAGCGATGTGACCAGCGACTCGCCGATGTGATAGCGCGGGAACGCGTCTCGCTCGAGGAGGCAGACGTCGATACCTTCCCGCGCGAGCATCGTGGCGGCGGTCGCACCCGCGGGTCCACCTCCGATGATGAGCACACGACGATGGGCGGACGCGGGTGGCTCGCTGCGGGTTCGCACGCGCAGCAGATTTCACGAAATCGATGGTGGAAACAATTATTGAACGCAACTCGATAGCTCGGGCTGCTTCACACCACGCGCTCGGATTTGCTCAATTGGTGCAGCTGGTTAGCTTCGGCCCTTGATCTTGCGCGGGCGCTGCGAAAACCAGTCGACCGTCTCCGCCATGCCCTCGACCACCTTGTGCGTCGGCACGTAACCGAGCGCCGCTTCGATCTTGTCGATCGCAGCCTGTGAGTGCGCGATGTCGCCGGCGCGTGGCGGCTCGTGCGTGGGCTCTGCGTTCGCGATGTGCGGGTGATCCTGCGCGAGGTCATCGCGGATCATCACGAACAGCTCCTTGAGGTTCGTGCGCTCGTTGCAGCCGCAGTTGTAGACGGTGCCGGTCACGCCCTCGTGGGTGGCCGTCGCCGCGAGCAGGTTCGCCTGCACGATGTTGTCGACGTAGCAGAAGTCGCGGCTGTTCGTGCCGTCGCCGAAGATCACGCACGGCTTGCCGTCGAGCAGCGCCGCGATCCACCGCGGGATGACGGCGGCGTAGGGTCCGTTCGGGTCCTGACGGCGCCCGAACACGTTGAAGTAGCGCAGCCCGATGTTCTGCTGCCCGTACGTGTCGTGGAACACCTGCGCGTAGACCTCGTCGACGCGCTTGCTGACCGCGTACGGCGACAGCGGCCTGCCGATCTTGTCCTCGGCCTTCGGCAGCCCCGGATGATCGCCGTACACGGACGAGCTCGAGGCGTAGACGACGCGCGGCACGCGCGCTTCCTTCGCCGCCCACAGCACGTTCACGAACGCATCGACGTTGTGCTGGTGCGTGGCGACCGGATCCTTGATCGAGCGCGGCACCGAGCCGAGCGCGGCTTGATGCAGGACGATGTCGACGTCCTTCACGGCCTCGGCGGCGACCGCGGGGTCTCGCAGATCGCCCTCGATGAAGCGGAACTGCAGGCGCTCGTCGGGGTTGATCGCGAGGACGTTGTCGAGGTTCTTCTTGTGGCCGGTGAGGAAGTTGTCGACGCCGACCACGGTCTGCCCGAGATCGAGCAAGCGCTCGAGCAGCGCCGAGCCGATGAAGCCGGCGACGCCGGTGACCAGCCACTTGCGCGGTGAGTTGACGAGGTCCTCGCAGACCTCGTCGTAGCGCGTGCCCGTCATAGGCACCAGACCCGGATGTTGCGCGGCGGCTTGAGCGTGGTCGGCAGCGCGCTCTTCACGTCGATCACGGCGCCGCCGTCCTTCACTCGCTCGTACAGCGACGCGGGGTTGTCGATGTACTCGCGGTGCGCGACCGCGAGGATCAGCGCATCGAGCTGCATCAGCTTGTCGAGCGAGGTGAGCTCGATCTTGTACTCCTCCTGGGCCTCGCGCGGATCGCCGAGCGGGTCGTGCACCATCGCGTCGACCCCGAACTGCGCGAGCTCGGCGATGATGTCCGGGATCTTGGAGTTGCGGAGGTCCGGCACGTTTTCCTTGAAGGTGAGGCCGAGGATGCCGACCTTCGCCTTGCGCAGCGGAACGTCGTGCTGCGTGAGCATCTTGACGCATTTCTGCGCGATGAAGGGACCAACGTTGTTGTTGATGCGACGGCCCGCGAGGATGACCTCGGGCAGATAGCCTAGCTCCTGGGCCTTCGTGGTCAGGTAGTACGGATCGACACCGATGCAGTGACCGCCGACGAGACCGGGCGCGAACTTGAGGAAGTTCCACTTCGTCCCCGCGGCCTCGAGGACGTCCGCGGTGCGGATCCCCATGCGGTCGAAGATCAGCGCGAGCTCGTTCATCAGCGCGATGTTGAGGTCACGCTGCGTGTTCTCGATGACCTTCGCGGCCTCGGCGACCTTGATCGAGGGCGCGCGGTGCACGCCGGCCGCGACCACGGACGCGTAGACCCGCGCGACACGGTCGAGCGCCTCGGGCGTCTGCCCCGAGACCACCTTCATGATCCGCTCGAAGGTGTGCTCCTTGTCGCCGGGGTTGATGCGCTCCGGCGAGTAGCCGAGGAAGTAGTCGACGCCGTTCTTGAGCTTGCTCAGCTCGTCGAGGATCGGGCCGCACACCTCCTCGGTGACGCCGGGATAGACGGTCGACTCGTAGACCACGATGTCGCCCTTCTTGAGGTGCGGGCCGATCGTCTTCGATGCGCTGATCATCGGGCCGAGGTCGGGACGGTTGTTGCCGTCGATCGGCGTCGGGACCGCGACGATGTAGAACGTGCACTCCGCGAGCGCCTCGGGATCCGCGGTGAGCGTCAGCTTGCTCGCGGCCGCGAGCTGCTCGGAGGTGACCTCACGCGTCTCGTCGTGTCCCTTCTTGAGCTCGTCGATGCGCCGCTGACGGATGTCAAAGCCGACCGTCGGCAACCTGCGTCCGAAGGACAGCGCGACCGGAAGCCCAACATATCCCAGACCGATAACCGCGATGGTTTCCTGTTCGAGCGTACGCATCTCGACGAGGACAGCATGCCGCCCGAGTGGTTTCAAGTGAGCGCGCGCGCACGCGGGAGCGCGATCACGACTCGACGAGGACGACGCCGAGGAACCGATCCTGCGGCAGGTGCGCGGCGATCTCGTGCAGCGAACGCTCGCTGGTGTGGTGCGCGCGTCCGACGATCGCGACCGCGTCCATGCATGCCGCCGCGGTCGCGTGCTCGCCCAGCCGCTCGAACCCGCTGAGGTCGACGAGCAAGTGGCCAAACATCTCGCCGGTCTCGATCAACACGCGCGCGAGCCGCGGCACCACCTCGCCCGAACGATCGGCGCGGGTGGGCGAGATCAACGCCAGCGGACCGCGCAGCCAGCGTGTCGAGTACGCCGCGCCTCCTTTCACGCTGCGCGCGAGCTGGGGTAGGCTCGGGTAACGAGCATTGCCGTCGATGACGGCGACCGTGGTGCCCGAGAGCTCGCAGAGGGCGAGGCCGAGCTCGACGAGCAGTGGTGCGACCGCGACGCTCTCGCCGGCCGGCACGAAGCCGATGACGCGCAGCGCCTCTTCGCGCAGGCGATGTGCGATGCGCGTGCATGCGGCGGCGCGCCGGCCGCGTGCGTTCGCGCCCACTGCCAAGCCGAGCACGGGCGCGAGATCGGGCTCGGCGTCAGTACGTGAGATCCGAGTCACGTGAACAGCGTAGCTCCGTATTCGGAGGTAGCCAGGTGAGTGCTGTCGATCGTCCATATCCTATCGTCGTTCGGCATCGGCGGGCAGGAGCGTGTCGCGCTCGACCTCGCCATCGGGCAGCGCGCACGCGGTCACTCCGTGTACGTGTTGTCCCTCGCGCCCGCCCCCGACGGTGCGATCGCTCGCGAGCTCGCCGATGCAGGGATTCCATTCGGCCGAGTTCCAAAGGAGCATGCCGGCATCGATGCGACCCTGGTGCCGAAGCTCGCGCGCGAGCTCAAGCGATTGCGCGCCGACGTCGTGCACACGCACAACCCGTTGCCGCTGATCTACGGCGCCCCCGCCGCGCGTCTCGCCGGCGCCCGCGCGATCCATACGAAGCACGGCATCAATCCGGGCTCGCGCGGTCAACGCATGCTGCGGCGCGCGGCGGGCTGGTGCACGCATGCGTTCGTCGCGGTCTCGGACACGACGGCGGCGCAGGCGCGCGCGCAGGGAGATGCGCGTAACGTCCATACGATCCCCAACGGGATCCGCCTCGACCGCTATACGCCCGATCCGGTCGCCCGCGCAGCCGCACGTTCGGAGCTCCGGCTCGGTGATGCCTGGGTGGTCGGCACGGTCGGGAGGTTCGACGGCTACAAGAACCAGGCGATGCTCGTGCGCGCGATGGCGCCGCTCCTGTCCGAGCGCGTACGGCTCGTGATCGTCGGCGACGGCGAAGCGCGTGCGGACGTGGAGGCCGCGGTCGCCGCACTGCCGGAGCCGCGGTGGGTCGAGCTGACGGGGCGGCGGCTCGACGTGCCGCGCCTCGTGCACGCGTTCGACGTCTTCGCGCTCACGTCGAGCAGCGAAGGGCTGCCGCTGGTGGTCCCCGAGGCGATGGCCGCGGCGCTGCCGATCGTGACCACCTCCGTCGGCGGGCTGCCCTCGGTCGTCGACCACGAGGTCACGGGACTCCTGGTCCCCGTCGACGAGACCGCCGTTCGCGCGGCGCTCACGACCTTGATGCACGACCCGGCGCGGGCGCGGCGGATGGGGCTGGCGGCCCGGCGCGCGGCGCTCACCCGGTTCAACTACGACCGCATGGTCGACGCGTACATGGACCTGTACGCCGCCTAAAACTGGATCCGGCCCGGCACCCCGGCCGAAAATTTTCGGGATGAACGAGCTACGTCGCACCAGTCCCCGGATCGAAGTGGAAGCGATGTGCTGGGAGGTCATCGATGGCCACCGCGCGTCGACCTGCCTCGCGGTCGATCTGTCATCGATGGGCGTTCGCGTCGAGCGCCCGTACCTCGGTGGCCAGCGGCTGCGCGAGGTGCACCTCGAGCTCGAGGTGCCCGGCATGGACGAGGTGATGTGGGCGCGCGGCGATGTCGCCTCCGACTGGTTGATCCCGACGCGCAGCCCGGCGGGTGGGCCCCTCGGGTTCATGCGGCGCACGGGGTATCGGCTCGTGCTCGCCGCCACGCGCGACCTGCGCACGCTCCAGGAGTACGTGTTCGAGACGGATCGCGTGCGCCGCCGCGAGCTCCAGCGCGCCGACGAGCTGCTGTTCGCGAGCTGCTACACCGCGGCTTGATGCCGTCCGTAGTACCCGAACTGCGGTAGCGCGATCTGCGTCAGGAACATCGCATCCGAGAGCGAGCGATCGATCGAGAGCCGGCGTACGTCGAGGCGATCGATGGGCGCGAACCGGCGCAGCGCCGACGGCACCAGCACGTTGACGCCCGACGCATTGGTCAACCCGACCTGGTAGCCCGCTGCGGTCAGCGCCTTGCGGATGTGGTGCGCTTGCCCCAGCCGTCGTCCGACGGGATAGGCGATCGCGCGCACGCGCCGCCCGAGCTGAGTCTCGAGATCCGCGCGCGAGCCCGCGAGCTCGGAGTGTAGCGCGGCGGCATCGAGTGTCTGCAGCACGCGGTGGTTGCGCGAGTGGGACTCGATGTCCATGCCCGCGTGTGCAAGGGCTCGGACCTGGTCCCAGGTCATGATCAAGTGCTTCGCGGCATCGGCCTCGGTCTCCGGGGTCCATTCGACGCCGAGCGCGACGGAGATCTCGCGCAGGAAGCGTGGGAGATCGAGGTTCGGCGTGTCCTTCACGAGATCGTCGAGCTTCACGCGCGTGCGCGGGTTGCGAGGCGCGAGCACCATGGGCCGCGGGTACGTGATCGTGCCGGCGCGACGCGCGCGGCTCACCAGCATCGCGATCTGTTCCCACCAGTAGAGCCGGCGCTCGGAGATGTACGAGGTCGCGATGAAGAACGTCGCGCGCACGCCCACGGCGCGCAGGATCGGCAGCGCGATGTCATGGCAGCTCTGGTACCCGTCGTCGAACGTCACCATCACCGGGTTGGGCGGCAGCGATCCGCCATCGAGCGCGTTCAGGAGGTCGTCGATGCCGATCGGCGTGCAGTACCGCGCGAGCGTCTCCATCTGCCAGCGGAACTGCGCAGGCGTCGCGTCGGCGACTTCTGGATCGAACGGATAACCGGGATCGTCGTCGTGCAGATGGTGGTACGTGATGATGCTGACCGTCGGCACGTGAAGCAGCTGTCGTGCGCGCATGAGCGCCTGCAGCGCTCCAGCACGGTGCAACACGCCCGCAACTCGCTCGCGCATCTTCCATCCAGGATAGTGAAGCGAGCGTCCTCGCCCAGCCGCGAGGTCGGCTTTCTCCCTGAGTCATCACGCATGCGCGCATGCGCTCACCGGGCTGGTCCGCCGGTTGCTTACTCGCCGACGGGTGTTTGCGATTCCCGGCATCGCGGCGCTCATGATCTTCATCCTCGCGAGGCCGCAGGAGTTCGTCCTCGAGCTGCAGCGCGTGCCGTTCCTCTATGTCTTCACGGTGCTCGCCGTGATCGGGTGGGTGATCGATATCCGCCTGCGTCGGCTACAGCCGGCTGCGGTACCGACGCTCCCGTGGGTGATCGCACTCCTCGCGTGGATCGTGATCGGGACGGCGGTCGTCGCGCCCGAGCACTTGATCGAGCGCGCTGTGGAGATGTCGATCATGTTCGTCCTGTACGCGACGCTCGCGCACGGCGTGCAGCGGTTCCGCACGTTCCAGATCGTCGCCGGCGTGATGGTGGCGACGTGCCTGTTCATCAGTGGTGTGTGCTTCCACCAGGGCCTGTCGCCCAAGCAGTGCGTGGCGGGCGAGGAAGGTAACGACGGCAGCATCACGGGACATCCCGACGGGCGCGCTTGCGACATCAGCGCACAGTGCGACGGCCCGGAAGCCGAGCCGGGCAAGGAGTACCGCTGCGAGCACGTGGGTGCGTTCGGGACCTATAGCGTCGAGGAGCGCGTGCGCTATCGCGGCGAGCTCCACGATCCGAACGAGGTCTCGCTCGCGATCAGCGCCGGCGCACTCTCGCTGTTGATCGCGTTCGCGCTCCGCCGACGCACGGTGATCGGTCGGCTGCCATACATCCTGGGTGTCGGTCTCGTGATCGGGACCGTGTTGCTCACGCAATCGCGCGGCGGACTCGTGTGCGCGCTGTTCGTGCCGGGTGTGTACGCGGTGCGACGGTATCGCTGGTGGGCGTTGATCCCGATCGCCCTCCTCGGCGTGCTCGCGCTCCTCCTGGCGAGCCGCGGCGGCACCGACGCCAGCGTCTCGACACAACAGCGCTACGAGGCCTGGGCCACCGGCCTGGCGCTCTTCAACGAGCACCCGCTGTTCGGGGTGGGAGCGCGGCTGTTCGCCGAGCACCACTACCTCACGGCGCACAACTCGTTCGTGCTGACGCTCGCGGAGCTCGGCTTCGTGGGGATGTGCCTGTTCGTGACGGTGATCTACCTGTCGATGAAGACGCTGATCATCGGGCTGCGCGCGCTCGCACGCGTCCCCGGTTCAGCGGCCGCGCAGGTCTGGGGCATGGCGCTGCTCGCGTCGCTGTCCGGCATCACGTTCCAGATCAACACGCTCTCCTTCGCCTACCACTCGGTGCTGTGGATCTTCTTCGGACTCGTCGGCGCTTGGTACTCCGCGGTCCGTCACCACGCGCCCGAGCTCGAGGTGCGCTTCACGTGGAAGGACGCGATCGCCGTGGTCGGCGGCTGCGCCTTCTACGCGTTCGTCCTGATGCGCGTGGTCCTTCGTTACAAGGGAGAGCTGTGATGTCCCTCGCTAACCTGTACTTGTTTGCGTTCCGCGGACATGGGAGCGCCCAGCTTCGCTGGGCCCGTCGCTTCGCGCCTGCGGCCACTTCGTGGCCGGCTCCTCATTTCTTCTTCGCGGGCTTGGCGGGGGCCTTGGGCGTCGTCGGCTTGGGCGTGGCCGGCGCCTTCGGCGCGGGCGTGGCCGGCGCTCTGGGAGTGGCAGGCGTCTTGGGCGCGGGCGTGGGCTTCGCGGGCGTCGGCGGCGTCACCGGGGCCTTGGGCACGGGAAGTGGCTTCGGCGGACGCGGCGGGATCGGGCCGCGCCGCGGACGCTCGTCTTCGTCCTCGTCTTCTTCGTCCTCGTCCTCGTCCTCGTCTTCTTCGTCCTCGTCCTCGTCCTCGTCCTCGTCCTCGTCCGCTCCCCACGGCGGCTCGGAGCCGTCGCGCCAGCCGCCGACATCGCCCTCGTCCTCGTCCTCGTCCTTGTCCTTGTCCTCGTCGAGCTTTTCCTCGTCGCTCCACTCCTCGTCCTCGTCCCCTACGGGCGCAGCTCCGCCGCCGCCTTCGTCCTCGAAGTCTTCGTCCTCGTCCTCTTCGTCCTCGCCTTCCTCTTCTTCCCCCTCCTCCTC
>DATLHR010000121.1:0-7549 GCA_035539815.1 Kofleriaceae bacterium | reverse complement strand
TGGGCCAGCACGAGGGCGCGGTCAAGATCGACCAGGCGGCCGTCGAGCGGCGCCTTGACCTGGGCCCAGTCGAGGTTCAGCAGCGCTTCCTCGACGGCCTCACCGGGGTGCGCCTCGTCGACGCCGGCAACCTCATCCGCGCCTCCGATCCCAACGGGCTCGTCGTGATCACGCAGGTCGATCCGGCCGCGGTGTTCTTCACGCTGCCGCAGGACAAGCTGCCGGTCGTGGCGGCGGCGCTCGCGCGCGGCGACGTCCCCGTCGAGGTGTACAACCGCGACGGGACGCAGAAGATCGCGACGGGCAAGCTCGCGGTGATCGACAACCAGGTCAACCAGTCGACGTCGACGCTGCGGCTCAAGGCCGTGGTGCCGAACCCGGATCGCGTGCTGTGGCCGCAGGCGTTCGTGAAGGCGCGCATCCTCGTCGAGGAGCGCGAGGGCGCACTCGTGATCCCGGCGGTCGCGATCCAGCGCGGGCCGCAGGGCGTGTTCGTCTACACCGTCGCCGCCGACAAGACCGCCGCGCTCAAGCCCGTGGTGGTCGACCTCATCACGGGGGACCGCGCGGTCATCAGCAAGGGCCTCGAACCCGGCGAGCAGGTGGTGATCGAAGGCGCGAACCAGCTCCGGCCCGGCGGCCGCGTCGAGGTCCCCACGCCGGGCGCTCCGGGCAAGAAGCCGTGAGCATCTCCGAGCCGTTCATCCGCAGGCCCGTCGCGACGACGCTGCTGATGATCGGGCTCCTGCTCGCGGGCATCGTCGGTTACCGCGAGCTGCCGGTCGCCGCGCTGCCACAGGTCGACTACCCGACCATCGTGGTCACCACGCAGCTGCCGGGTGCGAGCGCGGAGACCATGGCGTCGGCGGTGACGACGCCGCTCGAGCGCCAGTTCGGCCAGGTGCCATCGCTCGTGCAGATGACGAGCATCTCGAGCTTCGGCAGCTCGCAGATCACGCTGCAGTTCGATCTCGACCACGACATCGACGCCGCCGAGCAGGACGTCCAGGCCGCGATCAACGCGGCGTCAAATCTCTTGCCGCGCACGCTGCCCGCGCCGCCGACCTACGCGAAGAGCAACCCGGCCGACCAGCCGATCCTTACCCTGTCGGCGAGCTCCGCGACGCTGCCGCTCGCGCAGGTCTCGGACTTCGCGGACTCGGTGCTCGCGCAGAAGATCTCGCAGGTCTCGGGCGTCGGCCTCGTGACGATCGGCGGCGGCCAGAAGCCGGCCGTGCGCGTGCAGGTGGATCCGGTCGCGCTCGCCGGCACCGGGCTCACGCTCGAGGAGGTGCGGCTCGCGATCGCCGCCGCCAACGTCAACCAGCCCAAGGGCAACCTCGCCGGACCTCGGCAGGACTGGGCGCTCGCGACCAACGATCAGCTCGCGGACGCCGCGAGCTTTCGGCCGCTGATCATCGCGTATCGCAATGGCGCGCCTGTCCGGCTCGGCGACGTGGCGAACGTGGTCGACGGCGTCGAGAACGCGCAGCTCGCCGGGTGGGCGAGCCACCGCGAGCTGGTCATCGAGGACGGCGCGCGCCAGGAGGTGCGCGAGCTCAAGCGCGCGGTGCTGCTCAACGTGCAGCGCCAGCCGGGGGCCAACATCATCGAGGTCACCGACGCGATCAAGGCGCTGCTGCCCCGGCTGCGCGCGTCGATGCCACAGGCGATCGACGTCGAGATCGTCGCGGACCGCACGACGACGGTGCGCGCGTCCGTCGACGAGGTCGAGTTCACGCTGGTGCTCACGATCGTGCTCGTGATCGCCGTCATCTACCTGTTCCTCGGCAGCCTGCGCGCGACGTTGATCCCCGGCGTCGCCGTGCCGCTCGCGCTGATCGGCACGTTCGGTGTGATGAAGCTTGTCGGCTACAGCCTGAACAACCTGTCGCTGATGGCGCTCACGATCTCGACGGGGTTCATCGTCGACGACGCGATCGTGATGGTCGAGAACATCGCGCGGTTCATCGAGAAGGGCGAGCAGCCGTTCATCGCCGCGCTCAAGGGCGCCAAGCAGATCGGCTTCACGATCGTGTCGCTCACCGTGTCGCTGATCGCGGTGCTCATCCCGCTGTTGTTCATGGGCGGCCTGATCGGCCGGCTGTTCCGCGAGTTCGCCGTGACCCTCGCGATCGCGATCGCGATCTCGGCGCTGCTGTCGTTGACCCTTACCGCGATGATGAGCGCGTGGATCCTGCGATCGCACGCCGAGGAGCATCCGGGCTGGATCGCGCGGGTGTTCGATCGCGGGTTCGCGGCGGTCACCCGGTTCTATCGGCGCACGCTCGCCATCGTGCTCGCGCATCGGTTCGCGACGCTGGTGGTGACACTCGCGACGGCCGGGGTGACCGCGGCGCTCGCACTCGCCGTGCCCAAGGGCTTCTTCCCGCTCGAGGACACCGGGATGATCGCGGGGGTCTCCGAGGCGGCGCCCGACGTCTCGTTCGACAAGCTGGTCGAGCAGCAGCGTGCGCTCGCCGAGGCGCTGCTCGCGGATCCCGACGTCGACGCCATCTCGTCCGCGATTGGCGCGGATGGCCAGAACCCGGCGGCCAACGTCGGCCGGTTCAGCATCGCGCTCAAGCCGCTCGGCGAGCGCAAGGACTCCGTGCACGTGGTGCTCGCCCGCCTGCGCGAGCGTGCGGCTGCGGTGCCCGGCATCAGCCTCTACCTCCAGTCCGTCCAGGACCTTCAGATCGACGCGCGCATCGCGCGCACGCCGTTCCAGTACACGATCGAGGACTCGGACCCCGCGGTGCTCGACGAGTGGGCGCCCAAGCTGCTCGCGGCGATGCAGCAGCTGCCCGAGCTGCGCGACGTGGCGTCCGATCAGCAGGCGGCCGGCCTGCAGCTGCACCTCAGCGTCGATCGCGACACGGCGAGCCGGCTCGGTGTCACGACGCAGGTGCTCGATGACACGCTGTACGACGCGTTCGGTCAGCGCATCGTGTCGACCACGTTCACGCAGCTCAACCAGTACCGGATCATCCTCGAGGTGCGCGAGGAGGACCGCGAGACCGCGGACTCGCTCGAGCGCCTGTACGTACGCGCGCAGAACGGCACGGCCGTGCCGCTGTCGCAGATCGCGAGGTTCGAGCGCCGGCTCGCGCCGCTCTCGATCGCGCACCAGGGGCAGTTCCCGTCGGTGACGCTGTCGTTCGACACCGCAGCGGGCGTCTCGCTCGGGGACGCCGTCTCGGCGATCCAGCGGGCGAGCGCCGAGCTGAACCCACCGGCGACGATGCGCTCGGCGTTCACCGGCGCGGCGCAGGCGTTCCAGGAGTCGCTGGCGTCGACGCCGATCTTGATCCTGGCCGCGCTGATCACCGTCTACATCGTGCTCGGCGTGCTCTACGAGAGCTACATCCATCCGATCACGATCCTGTCGACGCTGCCGTCGGCGGGCGTCGGCGCGATCCTCGCGCTCTACATCACCGGCAAGCCGTTCGACGTGATCTCGCTGATCGGCATCGTGCTGCTGATCGGCATCGTGCAGAAGAACGCGATCATGATGATCGACTTCGCGCTCGAGGCAGAGCGTGATCAGCAGCAGCCGCCGCACGAGGCGATCTATCAGGCGGCGCTCCTGCGGTTCCGCCCGATCATGATGACGACGATGGCCGCGCTGCTCGGTGGCCTGCCGCTCGCGCTCGGCTCGGGCACCGGCGCGGAGCTGCGGCGTCCGCTGGGCATCACGATCGTCGGCGGCCTGCTGCTCTCGCAGGTGCTCACGCTCTACACGACGCCGGTCATCTACCTCTACATGGGGAAGCTCGGGGCGCGGTTCCGCCGGTCGACGGCTGCGGTTCCGCCGCCGGAGGCAGTGTGAATATCTCGGCGCCGTTCATCCGGCGACCGATCGGCACCAGCTTGCTCGCGCTCGCCGTGTTGCTCGCGGGGGCCGCGGCGTTCTTGAACCTCCCCGTCGCGCCGCTGCCGCGCGTCGACACGCCGACGATCAGCATCAGCGCGAATCTCCCGGGTGCGAGCCCGACGACGATGGCGACCGCGGTCGCGATGCCGCTCGAGCGGCGGTTCGGCCGCATCGCCGGCGTCTCCGAGATCACGAGCGAGAGCTCGCTCGGCCGCACGGACATCACGGTGCAGTTCGACCTCGACAAGAGCGTCGAGACCGCCGCGCGCGAGGTGCAGGCCGCGATCCAGGCCGCGGGCGGCGATCTGCCCCCGAACCTCCCGAACCGGCCAAGGTACCGCAAGGTCAACCCGGCCGACTCGCCGATCTTGATCCTCACGCTGACCTCCGAGTCGCTGCCGATCCAGGAGGTCTTCGAGGCCGCGAACACGGTGTTCGCGCAGAAGATCTCGCAGGTGCCGGGCGTCGGCCAGGTCGGCGTCGGTGGCGGTGTGCAGCCCGCCGTGCGCGTGCAGGTCGATCCGCAGGTGCTCGCCGGCCTGGGCATGTCGATGGAGGAGCTGCGCACCGCGATGGCGACCGCGACCGCGAACCAGCCCAAGGGCGGCGTCGGCGGCGATCAGCACCTCGCGATCAGCACCGACTCGCAACTCGCCGACGCCGCGGCGTGGAAGCAGCTGATCGTGCGGTGGTCGGGGGAGGGCGGCCTCCGGCTCGGCGACATCGCGAACGTCACCGACGACGTCGAGAACGAGCAGGTCGCCGGTTGGTTCGACGGCAAGCGCTCGGTGTCGGTCGTCATCCGGCGCCAGCCCGGCGCGAACATCCTCGACGTCATCGATCGGGTGAAGGCGTTGGTGCCCGAGCTGTCGAGGTCGATCCCTCCGGCGATCGACGTCCACTTCGCGATCGATCGCGCCGGCACGATCCGCGCGTCGGTCCACGAGGTCGAGCGGACGCTGGTCATCGCGATCATCCTCGTCATCATCGTCGTGTTCTTGTTCTTGCGCTCGCTGCGCGCGACCGCGGTGCCGGCGGCGGCGGTGCCGCTGTCGCTGCTCGCGACGTTCGGCGTGATGTACCTGCTCGGGTACAGCCTCGACAACCTGTCCCTGATGGCGCTCACCATCGCGACCGGGTTCGTCGTCGACGACGCGATCGTCGTCACCGAGAACGTGATGCGGTTGATCGAGAACGGCAGGCCGCCGCGGGAGGCCGCGCTCGAGGGCGCCAAGCAGATCGGGTTCACGATCGTCAGCATCACGGCCTCGCTGCTCGCGGTGTTCATCCCGATCCTGTTCATGGGCGGCACCGTCGGCGCGCTGTTTCGAGAGTTCGCCGTCGTGCTCGCGGTCTCGATCACCGTATCGGGGCTGATCTCGCTGACGCTGACGCCGATGATGTGCTCGCGGATGTTGCGCCACGCGCCGGCCAACCCCGGCTGGTTCGCGCGCGCGTTGGAGGCGTCCGTCGACGGCATGATCCGCGCCTATGGGTTCCTCCTGCGAGGCGTGCTCCGCCATCGCTTCCTGATGGGGCTGGTGACGCTCGCGACGGTGGTGCTGACGGTGTGGCTCTACACCAAGGTCCCGTCGGGGCTGTTCCCCCAGCAGGACAGCGGCATGATCACGGGCACGACGCAGGGCCCGCAAGACATGTCGTTCGTGGCGATGAAGGCCAAGCAGCTGGAGCTGATCCACATCGTGCTCGCGGACCCCGATGTCGAGCACATCAACGCCAACGTCGGGGGCTGGGGCAGCTCGACGATGAACACGGCGCGCATGTTCGTCCAGCTGAAGCCCAAGCCCGAGCGCACGTCGTCCGCCGACCAGGTGATCGCGCGGCTGCGGCCCAAGGTCGCCAAGGTCACCGGCGTGCAGCTGTTCTTCCAGAACGTGCAGGACGTCCGCGTGGGTGGGCGCGGCTCGCGCACGCAGTACCAGTACACGCTCGAGAGCGCGGAGCTCGCGGATCTCGAGACGTGGGGACCGCGCGTGCTGGCCGCGCTGCGCAAGCTGCCCGAGCTCAAGGACGTGGCGACCGACCAGCAGACGGCGGGCCTCCAGCTCAACCTCGAGATCGATCGGGACACCGCGGCGCGGCACGGCATCACGGTCTCGCAGATCGACAACGTCCTGTACGACGCGTTCGGGCAGCGGCAGGTCGCGACGTTCTACTCGCAGATCAACCAGTACCGCGTGGTGCTCGAGGCCGCGCCGACCATCGGCACCGGGCCCGACGCGCTCGATCAGCTCTACGTCACCGGCGCGTCCGGCGAGCAGGTGCCGCTCTCGGAGCTGGTGCGCGCGACGCCGACCAACGTCGCGCTCTCGGTCAGCCACCAGGGCCAGTTCCCGTCGGTGACCATCTCGTTCAACCTGCCGCCGGGCGTGGCGCTGTCGACCGCGGTCGCCGCGATCGAGAAGGCGACGCTCGGCATCGGCATGCCGGCCTCGATCAACGCATCGTTCCGCGGCACCGCGCAGGCGTTCCGCCAGTCGCTCGCCACGCTGCCGATGCTGTTCCTGCTCGCACTGGTCGCGATCTACATCGTGCTCGGCGTGCTCTACGAGAGCTACGTCCACCCGTTGACGATCTTGTCGACGCTGCCCTCCGCAGGCCTCGGCGCGCTGCTCGCGCTGCTGCTCACCGACAGCGCGCTCGACCTCATCGCGTTCGTCGGCATCATCCTGCTCATCGGCATCGTCAAGAAGAACGCGATCCTGATGATCGACTTCGCGCTCGAGCTCGAGCGCGACGGCAAGTCACCGCGCGACGCGATCTACGAGGCCTCCGTGCTGCGCTTCCGCCCGATCGTGATGACCACGCTCGCCGCCCTGCTCGGCGCGCTGCCGCTCGCGCTCGGGACCGGCACCGGCAGCGAGCTCCGCCGACCGCTCGGCATCGCGATCGTCGGCGGGCTGGTCGTCTCGCAGCTGCTCACGCTGTTCACGACGCCCGTCACCTACCTCGCGCTCCACCGCTTCACGCGGCCGCACAAGCCGCAGCCCGTGCTTCAGAACGACTCGGTAGGGCCACACATGTACATGTCGACGTAGACGTCGTACGTGGCCTCGGGGCACTTCGCGACGTAGTGGTCGACGATCGAGCCGCAGCGGCCGCCACCACCGACGTTGCCCGCGCGGCTCTGCGCCGCGGCCAGCGGCGTCGCGAACGCGTGCGAGCCGTCCGCGCACGTCGCCGCGACCAGCCAGTCCTGCGAGGCCGCGACGCCGCAGACCTCGATCGGCTGATCCTTCGACGATGGCGCCGCCGCGAACGCCGTCGCGCCGACACCGTGGCGCGCGGCCGCGGCCTGTTCCGTGAGCACGATCGGCCCGTAGTCGTCGGGCCGGTTCGCGCACACCGCCTTGGGGTCGACCGGCGGCGCCGCGGTCTCCGTCGGTGCGGCAGCCGACCCGGCCTCGGCGTTCGAAGGCGTGGCGGGCGTGGCCTTCGGCGCACCACCACAGGCGACCAGGCCGAGCAACACGAGAGCGAAGCTGCGCATGCCGCCCATCCTACGCCGCAGAGCCGGTCGCGCGCATCTCGGCGAGCCCGGCCTCGCGCGTGACCTTGCCGACGTAGCCGAGCTCGCGGCGGGCCTTGCTGTCATCGACGGTGACCTCGTGGCCTATCACGGCGATCGCCGTCTTGGTGATCGGCGGGACG
>DATLHR010000120.1:0-13785 GCA_035539815.1 Kofleriaceae bacterium | reverse complement strand
GCTCGCGATGCCGCCGGCGTAGGCGCGGTGCATGTCCGGAGGGATCTGCTGATCCGCGCGCAGCAGGGCACCGCCTGCGCGCAGCGTAAGGTAGCGCGAGGGGTTGTCGCCGGGGCGCACTCGAATCCCGACCATCAGGTCAAGCTGCAGCGTCTTCATGGGATCATTGATGCGCGCTGCTTCGCCCGTGTACAGCGTGCCGAACAGCACCGCGAGCTTCAGCGAAGTCCCGACGTGCTTCTCCGTAAGCGTCGGTTGCCACGCCGCGTGTGCACCGAGCACGTAGCCGATGCCGAGGGCGTTCGCATCGGGGCCCGTGCCCGCGACGCCACCGGCGGAGACGCCAATGCTGCCCGGCGCGAGCGGCTCTGCGCGGAGAGGAGCCACGACCACCGTGAGGCCGACGAGCGCTGCCGCGGTCGACGTTCGCACGGTCATCGCCCTCAGAACTTGGATGTCGTCGCGAGGAACGTGAACTTGTCGTTGGTGGCGCGCAGGCGGCGCGACAGCGTGCGCACCCAGTTCCAGAGGAGCTCGTAGGCGAGGTCGCGGTCGACGAACAGCAGATCCTCGAGGTCCTTCCGGTTGACCACGAACAGGCGACAGCGCTCGTGGCAGACCGCCGTCGCCGAGCGCGGGGCGTCGTCGATCAGCGACATCTCGCCGAAGTAGTTGCCTGGCCGCATGACCGCGAGCGCTTCCTCGCCCATGCCCGGAACGATGCGGCTGATGCGCACCGCGCCATCGACGATCAGGTAGAACTTGTCGCCGGGCGAGCCCTCCGCGAAGATCGTGGTGCCGGCCTTGTACTGCTCCTCGAGGCCGATATCGACGACGCGCCGCAGGTGCGGCAGCGGCAGGCCGCTGAACATGTCGATCTGCGCGAGGATCTCGAGCGTCGACTTGCCCTTCAGATCGAGCTCGGTCGGCTTACCGTCGTCGTCGTCCGACATGTGAACCGGAGCGTCCCACAGGGCCCTCCGAAACGCAAAACGGCCCGGGGTATCCCGAGCCGTTCGGCATCTGAGGTCCCGCGCGAAGTGGACTAGCCGACCTTCAGGACGAGGAGGAGGGCGATGATGAGCGCGTAGATGACGAGCGACTCGATCAGCGCGAGGCCGAGGATCATCGGGCCGCGGATCTGGCCAGCGGCGCCCGGGTTACGGGCGATGCCGTCGAGCGCGGCGGCCGCAGCGCGACCCTGGCCGAGGGCGCCGCCGAGGGCGGCGATACCGATGCCGAAGCCGGCAGCGATGGCGATCGTGCCGAAGTTGGACGCGAGGCCCTGAGCCTTGACGGCCTCGGCCTCACCGCCCTGCGCGAACGCGACGGCGCACATGGCGAGGAGGAGGAAGAGGCTCGAGACGGCGGTGGTGAACAGCTTGGTGGTGCGCTTCATGGCAAGTTCTCCTTTGGGTGCGCGGGGCGCAGATGCGGGGGCTAGTTAACGTGGAATGGGTGTGACGTAAAGGGTCCGGGGCGGCGGAATTTCCGTGAGATCGACGAGATCAGTGCTCCTCGTGCTCGATCGCCATGCCGATGTAGACGGTGGCCAGCGTCGAGAATACGAGCGCCTGGATGAGGCAGATCAGGATGCCGAGGATGAGGAACGGCAGCGGCACCAGGAACGGCACGAGGGCGAAGAACGACATGACGACCTTGTGGTCGGCCATCATGTTGCCCATGAGGCGCACGGCGAGCGACAGCGGGCGCGCGACGTGGCTGATCAGCTCGATGGGGAGCATCAGCGGCGCGAGCGCGGGCGTCGGGCCGAGGAAATGCTTGAAGTACGCCAAGCCGTGCTCCTTGACTCCGTAGTAGTGGGTCAGGAAGAACACCGCGAGCGCGATGCCGACGTTGGTCTTGAGCGTGTCTGTCGGCGCGACGAGGCCGGGGATCAGCGCGCACAGGTTGTTGAAGAAGATGAAGAACCAGAGCGCGCCGATCAGCGGGAAGAATCGCTTTGCGTTCTTCTCGCCCATGGCGCCCTCGACCATGCCGAACACGCTCTCCGCGAGCACCTCGAAGAAGTTGCGGAGGTTCATCGTGCGCGGCGGCACCACGCCCTTGCCCTCGCTGCGCATGTCCTTCGAGAACGCGCGCGCCCCCCAGACGATGAACAGCATCACGAAGAACGTGATCACGACGTGGGTGAGCGTGAACCCCGACGGGAACATGTCGATCCCGGCGGTTCGGCCGAGCTTGCTCTCAGCCCAGTGGTTCAAGTCGTTCCACCAGCTGAACTTGCCGAGGAAGTCGATCCAGGTTCCGTGTTCACCCATTGGGACGCTCGCTGTTGTCGGGCTCGTGGTCGGCCGAGGGCTCGGTGCGTAGCGCCGAGTACGACGCCTCGATGACGATGGAGACGATGAAGATCGAGTAGCCGATCGTGAACGCGATCACGTCGATCGGCAGGAGCAGCACGGACAGGGTGACGGCGCCCATCAGGAACACCATCTTCGGCAGCATCAGCATCGATGCGGTGCCGCCGCCCTTGCCGGTGCGCGCCGCGGTCGTCCACTTCACGACCAGCTTGCGGAGCACGAAGAAGTTGAGGCAAGTAAGGCCCGATCCGACGACCAGGCCGAGCACGACGGACCGTGACTGCGTCAGGAGCCCGACGAGCGTGACGACGATCGCGAGCGCGTAGTTGAGGCGCTCGATGCGATGGATGCTCGGGCTAGCCACCGTGGCCCTCCCGCGCGTCTCTCGCGGCCGCCCGGTCGAAGCGAGCGACCGCACGCACCACCCCGCGGAACCCTGCCGCGAGGCCAAAGCCGAGGAACAGGAGCATCAGCCACGGCGTGGTGCCGTAGCGACTGTCGAGGAAGTAGCCGACGAGCAGCCCGATGATGACGGAGAGCCCGAGCTCGAGCCCGACCGAGCTCGCGGAGAGCGTGTCGAACGCGCGCTTGCCGCGGCGGGCGGCCGGGTCGATCGCGGGCTTGCGTCCGGGGCTCACGACCTCTGGATGCAGCGGGACCCCGAGAGAATCCTGCGACATTTCGCCGCGCTGGGACGGGTCGGTCTGCATCAGCGCGGCCCTGGTACCACGCTGAAATTCCATCGTCAATCGACGAGGAGATCATCCTCCCAGCGCGGCCCGAGCGGCGGCCACGATCTGGTCGACGTCCTCATCCGTGTGCGCCAGGGAGACGAACATCGCCTCGAACTGCGACGGGGGCAGGAACACGCCGCGCTCGCGCATCCCCCGGAAGAAGCTGCCGAACCGCTGGGTGTCCGCTGCCTTGGCGGTCGCGTAGTCGGTGACCGGGCCGGCGCAGAAGAACAAGGTCAGCATCGACCCGACCCGGTTCAGGACGGCGGGGATGCCGGTCCCGGTCGCGGCGGCGAGGAGGCCGTCGCCCAGGCGCTTGCCCAGGTGCTCGAGGCGATCGTAGGTGCCGGGGCGGCCGAGGATCTCCATGGCCTTGCAGCCGGCCGCCATCGCGAGCGGGTTTCCACTCAGCGTACCTGCCTGATACACGGGGCCGAGCGGTGCGAGCTTCTGCATGATCTCGGCGCGGCCGCCGAACGCCGCGGCCGGGAGCCCACCGCCGATCACCTTACCGATCGTCGTGAGATCGGGAGTGATGCCATAGCGCGCCTGCGCGCCGCCGTACGCGACGCGGAAGCCGGTCATCACCTCGTCGAAGATGAGGACGGTGCCGTGCTTCCTGGTGATCTCGCGCAGGCCCTGCAGGTAGCCGGGCGCGGGCTCGACCAGGCCCATGTTGCCGGCGACCGGCTCGATGATCACCGCGGCGACGTCGCCGGCGGCGCACGCGCGCTCGACGGACGCGAGGTCGTTGTACGGGACCACGATGGTGTCTTTGGCCGCGCCCTCGGGGACGCCTGCCGAGCCGGGGATGCCGAGCGTCGCCGCGCCCGAGCCGGCCGCGACGAGGAGGCAATCGGCGTGGCCGTGATAGCCGCCGTCCGCCTTGACGATCTTGGCGCGGCCAGTGAAGCCGCGGGCGAGACGCAGCGCGCTCATCGTGGCCTCGGTGCCCGACGACACGGCGCGCACCATCTCCATCGACGGCACCGCGGCGCGCAGCGTCTCGGCGAACTGGACCTCGATCTCCGTCGGTGCGCCGAACGTGGTGCCGTTGGCCATCGTCTCGCGGATCACGTCGAGGATCTCGGGGTGGCTGTGGCCGAGGATGAGCGGACCCCAGCTGCCGATCAGATCGAGGTAGCGATTGCCGTCGGCGTCCCAGATCGCGGCGCCATCACCTTGTGCGATGAACACCGGATCGGCGCCGACCGAGCGGCACGCGCGCACGGGGGAGTTCACGCCGCCGGGGATGAGCGCCTTCGCGCGCTCGAAGATCGATTGACTGCGCTGGATCGACATGTCCGCGGGAACGTAGCCCGCGGCGACGCGGGCTGCTATGGGTAGCACCAATGGAGACTGCGTCTGCGGCCGCGCTCGCAGTCCTCGAGCACGCCTCCGATGCCGTCTTCGTCACCAGCGATCACTTCGGGATCGAGTGGGTGAACGCGATGGCCGTGCGGATGCTCGGCTATCCGCGCGAGGCGCTGATCGGGCGGAACATCGCCGACCTGGTCGTGCCCGACGAGCTCACCGTGATGCCGCTGCGCGGCGAGGAGCTGCGGTCGGGCCTCACGCTGCTCGTCGAGCGAACGTTGCTCCGGGCGGACGGGACGCGCGTGCGCTGCGAGGTCAGCTCGGGCAGGCTGCCCGACGGCCGGCTGCTCGGGCTCGCGCGCGACATCACCGCGCGCGCCGAGGCGGCGCTGCGCCTGCAACAATCCGAGCACAGCTTCCGCTCGCTCGCGGACAAGCTGCCCGATGCGATCGCGATCCACCGCGCGGGCGCGTTCATCTACTGCAACCGGGCGATGGTCGAGGCGCTCGGTTACTCGAGCGTCGACGAGATGATCGGCATGTCGATCGTCGAGATCGTGCACCCGTCGAGCCTGCCCATCGTCGAGCAGCGGATCGCCGCCCTCGCCGCCGGGCGCGATGACCTGCCGTGGCTCGAGGAGCAGCTGCTACGGCGCGATGGCTCGACCCTCACGATGGAGATCGCGTCGAGCCAGATCCCATTTCAGGGGGCGCCCGCGTTCGTGGTCGTCGGTCGCGACGTCACCGAACGCAAGGAGCTGCAGCGGCGGCTGGCGGTCGCGGATCGCATGGCCTCGATCGGCACGCTCGCCGCGGGCATCGCGCACGAGATCAACAACCCGCTGACCTATATCGCCCTCAACCTCGAGAGCGTGCAGCGCACGATCGGCGCGTTCGCGGCGCGCGGCGGCACGCTCGGTGCTGCGGAGGCGGCGGAGCTGTATGACCGGATCGCGGCGGCGCTCGAGGGCACGACGCGGGTCAGCGACATCGTGACCGGGCTGCGCCGGTTCGCGCACGCGGACGAATCACCACGCGGACCGATCGACGTCGCGCGCGCGATCGAGGCGGCGGTGCGGCTGATCGAGCACGAGCTGCGCCTCCGGGCGCGGTTGGTCCGCGAGCAGCGCGCGTTCCGTAACGTGGTCGGCAACGAGGGCCGGATCACGCAGGTGCTGGTCAACCTCCTCGCCAATGCGTGCCAGGCGATCCCGGAAGGGCAGGCCGAGCACCACACGATCACCATCCGCAGCTGGGACGAGCGCGACCGCGTGTGCATCTCGGTGACCGACACCGGCGCCGGCATCCCAGCCGAGGTGTTGCCGCGCGTGTTCGATCCGTTCTTCACCACCAAGGATCCGGGCGCCGGTGTCGGGCTCGGCCTGTCGATCTGCCACGGCATCGTCACCGCGAGCGGCGGCACGATCGACATCGCCAGCATGCGCGGCCACGGCACCACGATCACCGTGATCCTGCCCGCGGTCGAGGTCGAGGAGACCGCGCCGATCGCGCGCGTCGCGCCGGTCGCCGCCTCGCCGGCCTCCGAGCGCCACCGCGTGCTCGTCATCGACGACGAGGCGATGATCCGCAAGGTCGTGCGCCAGGTGCTCGGGGATGACTACGACGTCGAGCTCGTCGGCTCGGGACGCGCGGCGATCGCCAGGCTCGGCGAACCGGGCGACCTCGATCTGGTCCTCTGCGATCTGTCGATGCCCGATGTCTCCGGCATGGATGTCTATCGCTGGATGGAGCAGCACCGCCCCGAGTTGTGCGAGCGCATGATCTTCGCGAGCGGCGCGGACCACGTGATGGCGGCGCGCTTCCCTGACCGCTGGCTCGCGAAGCCGTTCGGCGTCGATCAACTGCGCGCGATCGTGGCGGCGCGGATCGCGGCGACCCGCGGTTAGCCCCAATGCTGGTCGGTGCAGTGTCAGCGATGTCCTGGCACTGCACCAGCCCGCACTAGTCCGGCTGGCCCTCAGGCGTCGCTGTCGCCGCCCTCATCGTCGCCCTCGTCGCCCTCGTCCTCGCCCTCATCCCCCTCGTCGCCCTCGTCCTCGAGGCTGTCGTTCGGGATCGTGTCGCCGTCATCGGCGGCCTCGATCGGCGCGCCCTCGGCGATGCCCGACTCCTCGCCCGGCTCCGCGAGGCGCTCGATCGCTGCCACGTGCTCGCCGTCATCGACGCGCATGATGCGGACGCCCTGCGTGGCGCGGCCCTGCACCGAGATGTCGCGCACGCGGAGGCGGATCAGCTTGCCGCGGTCGGAGATGAGGATGACGTGGTCGTCGTCGGTGACGATGCGCACCGCGGCGACCAGGCCGTTGCGCGCGGTGGTCTTGATCGCGATGACGCCCTTACCGCCGCGGTTCTTCGTGGGGTAGTCGGTGACGGCGGTGCGCTTGCCGTAGCCGCGCTCGCACACCGTGATCAGGGTGGCCGCAGCCTGAGGTTCGGTCGACCGCGGGAACGTGACCATGCCGACGAGGCGGTCGCCTTCGCGCAACGAGATGCCACGCACGCCGGCGGCCGAGCGGCCCATCGGGCGGACCTTGTCCTCGGTGAACCGCACCGCATAGCCCTTGGCGGACGTCAGCAGCACGTCATCGGCCTTGGTGAGCAGCGCGGCGCCGACGAGGCGGTCACCGTCGTCGATCGTGATCGCCTTGATGCCGCTCGTGCGCACGTTCTCGAACTGCGACAGCTCGGTCTTCTTCACCGTGCCGGACTGCGTGGCGAAGAACACGAACGTGTCTTCGTTGAACTCGGCGAACGGCAGCATCGCGACCACCTGCTCGCCTTCCTGCAGGTCGAGCACGTTGACGATCGCGCGGCCCTTCGCGGTGCGCGCGCCCTCGGGCAACTCGAACACCTTCTTGTAGTAGACGCGGCCCTTGTCGGTGAACAGGAGCAGGTGATCGTGCGTGGACCCCGCGAACATGTCGACGATGAAGTCGCCCTCGGCGGAGGTCGCACCGGTGATGCCGCGTCCGCCGCGGCCCTGCGCCTCGTACTCGCGGACGGGCGTGCGCTTGATGTAGCCGAGGTGCGTGCGCGTCACGACCATGTCCTCTTGGTCGATCAGCTCCTCGGTCATGATCTCGCCCTGCGCGTCGACGATCTGCGTGCGGCGCTTGTCGCCGAAGTCGGCCTTCACCTGCTTGAGCTCGTCGATGATCGCGTCCATCAGCTTCTTGTCGTCGGCGAGCAGGCCTTCGAGGTAGTCGGTGAGCTCCCAGAGCTCCTTGTACTCGGCTTCCAGCTTCTCGCGCTCGAGGCCGGTGAGGCGGCCGAGGCGCATGTCGAGGATCGCCTGGGCCTGGCGCCCGCTCAGGAACACGAAGCCCTTGGTCTTGGCCGCCTCGACCTCCTCGGGCGGACGGCCGGCGCGCTCGAGGAACCCGTCGAGGCCCCCGAGCTTCTCGGCCATCAAGCGCTCCTTGGCCTGATCGGTGTCCTTGCTCGACCGGATGATCTCGATCACCCGGTCGATGTTCATGACCGCGAGGCCCAAGCCCTCGACGATCTCGCGGCGCTCGCGCGCTTCGCGTAGATCGAACAGCGTGCGGCGCGTGACGACCTCGCGGCGGTGCTCGATGAAGACTTGAAGAGCGTGCTTGAGCGACAGCAGCACGGGGCGGCTGTCGACGATCGCGAGCATGTTGATCGAGAACGAGCTCTGCAGCGACGTGTACTTGAAGAGGTTCGCGAGCACGACCTGGTCGCTCGCGTCCCTCTTGAGCTCGAACACCACGCGGATGCCGGTGCGATCCGATTCGTCGCGGATGTCGCTGATGCCCTCGAGCTTCTTGTCGCGGACCATGTCCGCGGTCGACTCGATCCACTTGGCCTTGTTGACCATGTAGGGCAGCTCGGTGACGATGATCGCCTGGCGGTCCTTGCGGATCTCCTCGACGTGGGCGACGCCGCGCACCGCGATCTGGCCACGGCCCGTCTTGTACGCGCTGATGATCCCGACGCGGCCCTGGATCACGCCGCCGGTGGGGAAGTCCGGGCCGGGGACGAGCTTCAGCAGCTCGTCGTCCGAGATCATCGGGCGATCGATCACGGCGAGCACGCCGTCGATGATCTCGCTGATGTTGTGCGGCGGGATGTTGGTCGCCATGCCGACCGCGATGCCGGTGGCGCCGTTGATGAGGAGGTTCGGGACCTTGGTCGGGAGGACCGTCGGCTCCTCTTCCTTGTCGTCGTAGTTCGGCTGCCACTCGACGGTCTGCTTGTCGATGTCGGCGAGCATCTCCGAGGAGAGCTTGCTCATCCGCACCTCGGTGTAACGCATCGCCGCGGGCGGGTCGCCGTCGACGGAACCGAAGTTCCCCTGGCCGTCGGCGAGCTGATAGCGCATCGAGAAGTCCTGGGCCATGCGGACCAGGGCGTCGTAGACGGACGAGTCGCCGTGCGGGTGGTACTTGCCGATGACGTCGCCGACGACGCGCGCGCACTTGAGGTACGGGCGGTTCCAGACGTTGTTCAGGCCCTTCTGCGCGAACAGGATCCGCCGGTGCACCGGCTTGAGGCCGTCACGCGCGTCGGGCAGCGCACGCGAGACGATCACGCTCATGGCGTAGTCCATGAACGAGCTCTTCATCTCGGCTTCGATCGAGATCGGCGTGATGTTGCTGGGGGCGATGGCGTCGGACATCGGGGCGTCTCTGTATAGCGCGAAGGGGCCCGAAAACGACGATGGCCCGCGCGAGAAACGCGGGCCGTCTTGCTGATTTACCCGAGCTCGCGATCGCTAGTTCGTCGTCGGAGCGGGCGTGGTCGCGCCGGCCGCATTGAGCGGGCTGATCAGCTTGAACTCGACGCGGCGGTTCTTCGAGCGCGCAGCCTTGAGCTTGCCGCCCTTGAGACCGGTCGGGTCGACGAGCGGCGCGCTATCGCCGTAGCCCTTCGCGGACAGCCGGTTCTCCGCGATGCCCTTCGCGATGAAGTACTCGCGGACGCTCTCGGCGCGAGCCTGCGACAGCTCGAGGTTGTCGGCCCACTTGCTGCCCTTCTTCGGCTTGAGCGGGACGTCGTCGGTGTGACCCTGGATCTCCATCTGGAGGTCCTTGTACTCGTTGAGCACCGCGACGGCCTTGTCGAGCGTGCGGTTCGAGGTCTTCAGCAGGTCGGCCGAGCCGGTGCGGAAGTTGATGCCCTGGACCACGCCGGTGAACTGCTTCAGCTTGGCCGGGATCTCGTCCGGGCAGCCGTCGTCATCCTGGAAGCCGTTCTTGCTCTCGGCCTCGGTCGGGCACTTGTCGTTCGGATCGAGCACGCCGTCGCCGTCGTTGTCCGGATCCGGGCAGCCGTCCTCGTCCTGGAAGCCGTCCTTGTCCTCGGCCTCGGTCGGGCACTGATCCTGGTTGTCCTGGATGCCGTCGCCGTCGTTGTCGGTCTCGGGGCAGCCGTCGTCGTCCTGGTAGCCGTCCTTGTCCTCGGCGTCGGTCGGGCACTTGTCCGCGCCGTCGAGGATGCCGTCGCCGTCGTTATCCGGCTCGGAGCAGCCGTCGTCGTCCTGGTAGCCGTCCTTGTCCTCGGGATCCGTCGGGCACTGGTCGGCCGCGCCGAGGATGCCGTCCTTGTCCGGATCCTCGTCGACGGGCGGCGGAGGCGGCGGGGCTTCCTTCTTGGCGCCACCGAAGTGCACGTAGGCCGAGAGGAGCATCTCCCAGTCCACGGTCACCTTCTTGACGTCCTCGCTCGGCGGCATGTCGTTCTCGCTGCTCGGCACGACGAGCATGCGCGCGTCGAACCGCAGGCCGAACTTGTCGGTCAGCAGCTTCTTGGCGCCGGCGCCGAGATAGAACGCGCTGTCGGTGTCGGTGTAGAGGTTGGTGTTCGGATCGTTCTCGAACCCCGCGTTATCGGTCGACACCGTGGAGAACGCGCCGCCGCCGACGAGCACGAACGGCGTGACCGTGGGGTTGGGCAGCTGGAACACGAGGTGTCCGCGATACGTGATCGCGGTGACGCCGTAGTCGAGATCGCGGGCGTCGGTCGGAAGCACGCCGAACTCGCCCTCGACGCCGAGGTACTTGGTGAAGAACACACCGAGGCGGACGCCGAGGAGGAGCGAGTTGGACGCGCTCGGAGCATCCGGGACGTCATCGACGCCGAGCTCGCTGTCCTTGCTGAATCCGTGGATACCGGCGGTACCGCCGATCTCGACCTCAGCATGGGCAACGAGAGAGCTCGTCACGATGGCGCCGCAAGACATCGCAGCAAGCAGGGTGGACGTACGGGTCATGGTCCCGGTGGTATCAAGGAATTTCGCAGGGCTCCACCCCTTGGGACACCATACTTCATCATGACGAACCGACTCGCCGCCGAGAGCTCGCCGTACCTGCGGCAGCACGCAGACAACCCCGTCGACTGGTGGCCGTGGGGCGCCGAAGCGTTCGCCGAAGCCAAACGCACCGACAAGCCGGTGTTCGTTTCGATCGGCTACGCCGCGTGCCACTGGTGCCACGTCATGGCGCACGAGAGCTTCGAGGATCCCGCGATCGCGCGCGTGATGAACGAGCTGTTCGTGAACATCAAGGTCGATCGCGAGGAGCGCCCCGACGTCGACGCGATCTTCATGAACGCGATCATGGTGATGGGGGAGGGTGGAGGCTGGCCGCTGTCGGCGTTCTGCCTGCCCGACGGACGGCCGTACTTTCTCGGCACCTACTTCCCGCCGACCGAACGGTACGGACGGCCGGGGTTCCGCGACCTGCTCGAGGCGATGGCGGACGCGTATCGCAAGCGGCGCGCGGACGCCGAGGACAACGCGCTCGCGCTCGTCGACGGCCTCCAGCGCGTCGACGCGCACTACCGGCGCGGTGCGCAGAGCGCCGAACGCGCGGGGCTCGCGCAATCGTTGATCGTGACGGCGGGACGCCAGCTCGCCGAGCGCTGCGATCCGACGCACGGCGGCCTCGGCGGTAAGCCGAAGTTTCCGTCGAGCTCGAGCCACGATCTGCTCGCGCGCGCGGGGCGGTTCTCGTTCGGGCAACCCGCGCGCGACGCGTTCTTGCAGTGGGCGCGCGGCATGGCCGAGGGCGGGATCTACGATCACCTCGGCGGTGGGTTCGCGCGGTACTCGGTCGACGAGAAGTGGCTGGTGCCGCACTTCGAGAAGATGCTGTACGACCAGGCGCAGATGCTCGGCATCTACGCGAGCGCCGTCGCCATGGGCGGACCGCTCGCACCGCGCGCGCACCACGTGATCGCGCAGACCGTCGGATTCCTCGCGCGCGAGCTCTCCGATCCCGCCGGCGGGCTGTGGTCCTCACTCGACGCCGACAGTGAGGGCGAGGAGGGCCGGTTCTACGTGTGGACGCCGACCCAGCTGCGCGCCGCGCTCGGGCCGATGGGCGCCATCGTGTTCGGCAACGCATACGGCGTGACCGAGCACGGCAACTTCGAGCACGGCACCAGCGTGCTCTCGCGCGTGACCCCGCGCGGGGGCGAGCTCGAAGAGGCGCAGATCGCCGAGCTCGCGGCGAAGCTGTTCGCGGCGCGCGAGCAGCGCGTGCGGCCGGGCACCGACGACAAGGTGCTCGCGGCCTGGAACGGGCTCGCGATCTCGGGGCTGGTCGCCGCGTATCGCGCCACCGCGCACCCGCCCGCGCTCGATCTCGCGCTGCGCGTGGCGACGTTCCTGCGCGACAGGATGATCTCCGGCGGTGAGCTCGCCCGCGTGTTCCACGAGGGCAAGACCAAGGCGCTCGACGGCACGCTCGACGACTACGCGTTCGTCGCGCTCGCGCTCCTCGAGCTCGCGGAGGTCACCGGCGATCGCGCATGGTGGGACCTCGGCGCGAAGCTCGTCGGCACGCTGCGCGAGCGCTTCGTCGCCGAGGAGGACGGCGTCGTCGTGTTCTACCTGTCGCCGGCCGGCGATCCGCTGCTCGTGCACCGGCCGGAGTCGCACCATGACGGCGCGATCCCGTCGGGCGCGGCGATCGCCGTGCAGGCGCTGCTGCGGCTCGGCCTCGTCGCCGGTGACGACAGCGCACTCGCGCTCGCCGAGAAGTACCTGACCCAGCGGCTCACCGCGCCGACCGGCGTCAATGCGTGGGCGACCTCGGCGCTGCTCGGTGCGCTCGACTTCTACCTCCACGCGAAGGTGCTCGTCGTGAGCGAGGGCACTGGGCGCGGGGCGCTGCTCGCGGCCGCGGGCGCGACGTATGCGCCGACGCTGGCGATCGCTGGCCCGTGGGCGAGCGCCTCGATCCTCGAGGCGAAGGTCGCCGATCCGAGCGGCGCCGCGCGTGCCTACGTGTGCACGGGCCCGACGTGTGCGCCGCCGGTCACCGATGCAGCGCACCTGGGGCCGCTGTTAGGCTCTGGTAGCGACCCCCGGTGACTGCGGTCCCCGGGGGCTGCACGACGGTGTGCAAGCCTCGCGTGCTCGACGCATCCCTGCGCCCAGCTGGTGCTCGCGGAGATGGGGGGCTCATCACCATGACTGTGTTCTAGGGCACACAGAGCTTCCATCTCCGGACGGCCACGGGCTTGTTAGGATCGCGCTGGTACACGGTCTTGCCTCACGGGCGACGTCGCCGGCAGGTGCCGCAGGACGGTACGGACGTTGCTCTTGCAGGTCGCGATGAGCTCGAAGCATCCTGTCCGCCGCATCTCCGCCACTCTCTCTCGCTTCGTCGTCGTGACGGCGCTCCTCGGTCAAGCGTGCAGCGCCGCGGAGGACGAGGTCCACCACGGTGCCGACGGCGGTGCCAGTGAGGACGGCGGTGGCGGTCAGGACGGCGGTGGCGGTCAGGACGGCGGCGGCGACAACACGATGCCGGTGGTCGGATTCAGCTGCCCGGCCGGGTCGAGCTCGTCGGGCGCGCTGCCCGAGGGGACCGCGCCCGGCGTCCTCTCGTTCCCGAACCCGACGCTCCGCAACATCAGCGTCGACTGGAAGATCGACGGCGACACGAACGCGAACGGCGAGGTCCGCGTCCATTACCGCGTCCAGGGCAGCACGAGCTGGAGGGATGGTATGCCCCTGCGCCGCGTCCCCGCGGGCGCGACCTATCGCGAGGGGTACACGTTCCCGAACCGCCACGCCGGCAGCATCTTCGACCTCCAGCCGGCGACGACCTACGAGATCGAGCTCATGCTCGAGGATCCCGACGGCGGCTGCCTGGTCCGCACGTCGACGGTGACGACGCGCCCCGTCCCCGCGCCGATGGCCGGCGCCCCCGTGAAGGCGGTGACGCCGAGCACGTTCGCCAGCGTGGCCGCGGGCGCGATGCCCGGCGACATCCTCGAGCTCGCCGCCGGCAACTACGCGGGCTTCACGTTCTCGCGCGACGGTCAGGCGGGAAAGCCGATCGTCATCCGCGCCAAGGGCTCGCGCGACAGCGTGGTCAACGGCGGCAACGTCAACTTCGACGGACGGAGCCACG
>DATLHR010000119.1:0-36472 GCA_035539815.1 Kofleriaceae bacterium | reverse complement strand
GCGCGTAGCTGCCGTCGGGCAGCATGTCCCAGGCACCACGCTGATCCGAAAGCTGCGTATCGATGATGAAGCGCAGCTCGGACTGCAGCCGCGGATCCTCGACCGGCACGAGCACCTCGACGCGCTTCTCGAGGTTGCGCTGCATCGCGTCCGCCGAGCCGAGGTAGTACTCGGGCCGGCCGTTGTTGTGGAAGTAGTAGATGCGGCCGTGCTCGAGGAAGCGGCCGATGATGCTGACCACCTTGATCGTGCTCGAGACGCCCTCGAGCCCGGGGCGCAGGCGGCACGTGTCGCGCACGATCAGATCGATCGTCACGCCGCGCTGGGAGGCGCGGTAGAGAGCGCGCGCGATGTCGACGTCCTCGAGCGCGTTGAGCTTCCACTGCACGTGGCCGCGGCCACCGGCGCCCTGGATCGCGATCTCGCGCTCGATCTTCTCGAGCAGCGCCTGCTTGAGCTGCTTGGGCGCGACGAGCAGCTTCTGGTACTTGCGGCGCGGCTTGTAACCGGTGGTCAGGTAGTTAAACAGCTCGGTCAGATCGCGGCCGATGCCGTCGTCGCAGGTGAACAGCCCGAGATCCGTGTACAGGCGCGCGGTGCCGGCGTGGTAGTTGCCGGTCGCGAGGTGCGCGTAGCGGCGCAGCCCGTCGAAGTCCTGGCGCACGACGAGGATGATCTTGGTGTGGGTCTTGAGTCCCACGACGCCGTAGGTGACGTGGATGCCCGCGCGCTCCATGCGGGTCGCCCACTTGATGTTCGCTTCCTCGTCGAACCGCGCCTTGAGCTCGAGGACGACGGCGACCTGCTTGCCATTGCGCGCGGCGCGCACGAGGTGCTTGATCACCTCGGAGTCCTTCGACGTCCGGTACAGCGTCATCTTGATCGCGCGCACCTTCGGATCGTCGGCCGCCTCGCGCAGGAAGCGCTCGACCGACTGCTGGAACGACTCGTACGGGTGATGCACCATGAGGTGCTTCCCCTCGCGGATCGCGTGGAACACGTTGCCGTCGGTGAGCAGATCGATCGGCGGCACCGGCGCGTGCGGCGTGTCGCGCAGCTCGGGCAGATCGAGCGTCGCGATCTCGAGCAGGTCGCGCTGGCCCAGCATGCCCTCGGCCTCGAACACGTCGGCGTTCTCGTCGAGCCCGAGCTCCGAGGCGAGCCGCCCGCGCAGCAGCGGTTGCATGTTGCTGTCGACCTGCAGGCGCACGACCGGTGCGAACTTGCGCTCGCGCATCTCGATCTCGATCATCTCGAGCAGGTCTTCCGCCTCTTCCTCGTCTCGCTCGGTGATCGCGTTGCGCGTGACGCGGAACATCGAGCACGCCTCGATCTCCATCCCGGGGAACAAGAGATCGAGGTTGTTGACGATCACGTCGGCGAGATCGACGAACGTGCGCGACGTGCCGACCCGCATGAACCGCGGGGTCCCGCCGCCCGTCGGCACCTTGATGCGCGCGAGCAGCGACTCGGAGTCGTTCTCGTAGCGCAGCGAGACGAGCAGGTTGAGCGACAGGTTCGAGACGAACGGGAACGGGTGCGCCGGATCCATCGCCTGCGGCGTGACCAGCGGGAAGATGTTGCGGACGTAGTGCTCGCGCACCCACGCCTGCTGTTGCACGTCGAGATCCTTGTACGGCGCGATCCACACGCCGAGCGCTTTCAGCTCGCCGATGACCTTCTCGAGGATCTGGATCTTCCTCTTCTCGAGCGCCGTGATCAGATCGAGGCAGTCGGTGATCTGCTGCTGCGGGGTGCGCCCGTCGGGCGAGATCGTGTGCAGCTGCGCACCGACCTGTTGCTTGAGGCCGCCGATGCGCTTCTGGAAGAACTCGTCGATGTTCGAGCTGACGATCGCGATGAACTTCAAGCGCTCGAGCAGCGGGATCCGCTCGTCATTACCTTCCTGCAGGACGCGCCAGCAGAAGTTCAGGTAGGTGAGCTCCCGATTGAGGTACAGCTCGGGTGCGCTGAGGTCCGTCGGCGTCGCGTCACCGATGCCGGGTGCCGCCGGCGTACGACCGGTCTGCTCGATCACGCGGAGCGAGGGCCGCTCGCGCAGCGCTTCCTCCACCGGCTCGAGGCGATGCACGCCCGAGACGTCGTTGGCGAGAGCGAGCGGTCGTTCGGCGGACATTTGGCGGAAATTATACCGCCTCGGTGACGGCGCGGTTACAACGCGGTCGAGGGGTCTCCGGTAAACACGTTGAACCAGCGCTTGTTCCCGGCCTGCGCGATGCGAATCGCTCCGTTCTCGACGGCGGCGGCCTCGATCGGCTCGGGACCGAGCTCGCGCGTCCACAGGACGGTGCCCAGCCTGAGGTCGATCGCGACGAGCTGGTTCCACCCATCGCCGGCGACGATCTCGTAGGAACGAAGGTGATCGGTGAGCGTCACCGGTCCGGGCGCATCGGGCTTGATCGGACCGTGGTCGGTCGCGAGCCTCCTGCCGCCGAGCTTGGTCGCGTCGCGCATCGCGATCTGGAACACCTCCGCCCGCGGATCGTGCTTCGGATCGCGGACCACGCGAACGCTGACCGCGATGTCGCTCCAGGCGACGCCGGGTGCGCCCTTGCGCCCCGCGTACGGTGGGATCAACGCGCGCCACTTGAGCGCGCCCGCGTCGTGTAGCTCGATGAACGAGCGCGGGCCGTCGGCCTCGGCGCGCACGACCAGCTTGGTGTCCGCATCGATCGCGAGCTCGTCGATCACCGCACCCGGCTGCGGGTGATTGCGCATGAAGAACCAGATGCCAGCCGCCGCGATCGCGGCACCCGTGGCTACGATCGCGATGCCGATCCAGCCGAGCCGCGGACGAGGCTTCGCCATCGCCCCATCCTACTGCTCGTTGACGGGCTTGCCACCCGCAGAGATGCTCGCGTGGTCGAACGGCTTGGGGCGCGACAATCCGCCGCCCCCTCCGCCCGTTCCCCCATCCTTCGCCTGCACGAGCACGCGGCGTCCGCTGGCGAAGAACACGGTGATCTTGCCGGGCTCGGACAGCTCGATCACGCCCTGGCCGAAATTCGGATGGTCGACGCGCTCGCCGACGGCGAACTGCTCGCTCGCGCGATACGGGCGCACCGGCTTCGCGAGGTCCGCGGCGACCGCCGGCTTCTCGAAGCGCTCGACGGGATCTCGCGACGGGCGCGGCTCCTTCGGAGGGCGAATCGCCGACGGCAGCTTCTTCTCCGCCGGAGCACCGTGTGGCGACTTGAAGCGGTGATAGCCACCGCACTGCTTGCACTGAACCTTGACGATCTGCTCGCCGACCTTCGCGACGACGACGTGCCAGACGTCACCGCACTTCGAGCACAGGGCTTCGACATCAGCTCCTACGGCAGCGCTCATCGGCGCGCAGCATAGCAGCAGTGAGGTAACTACGGCAGGTCGCGCGTCGCGACGTTGAGCGCGGGCACGCCGGGCGTCGTGCCCGTCGCGCGCAGAGGAAGCTCGGAACCTGCGGGAACGTCGGTGTCATCGAAGCCGACGAACAACATCAGCCGACCGCTGCCGTTGGCGGCGACCTCCACGCCGGCGCGCATGCCGAGTGGCTCGCCGGGCTCGCTCGCCGTCCACGCGAGCTCGCGCGTGAACGCGTAGTTGATGGTGTCCCAGCTGTTGCCGTCGAGGGAGGACGAGCGCCACACGCCGGCGGTGTTGTCGAGCAGGACGGGCTGCGCGGTGGTGTCGGCGGGAAGATCGTTCGACAGCCACAGCTCCCACCGGCAGCGCGCGACGTCGTAGATCACGGACGGCCGCGAACCGCCGCTCGTCGTATCGGCCGTCGCGCGGAGCAACGAACGCACCGGCGCGGCGACGATGTTCCACGTGATGCCGTCCGTGCTGGTCGCGTGCGCGACGCCCATGTTCTCGACGGTGCCGCAGTTCGAGCCCCGGCACGAGAAGCTCGAGAAGAACAGGTGGTAGACGCCGTCGACGAGCACGACGTCCGGATCCGCGACGATGCCGTCGTCGGCGGTCGGGTAGACCTGCGCGGGGGTGAGGACGAGGCCGTCCTTCGCGTGCGGCGACGCCGATGCGGGCACGCGCGTGAACGTCGTGCCGTCGGCGGAGAACGCAGCGCCGATCTGGTAGGCGGGCCTCGCGTAGCCCATGTACGGGAACGAGCCGTTCGCACCCGCATACAGCATCAAGTAGCGGCGGTCGGGAGGTGCGTCCGGGTTCTCGATCACCGTCGGCGCGGCGATGATCGAGTCCCACGCGTCGATCTCTGCGCTCGCCGTCAGCGCGGGGGCATCATCGACGGTCCACGTCATCCGGTCGGCGCTCGTGGCCCGGCGGATCACCGCGACGCCATCGCTGCTGGTGAACGACGTCGCGTGGCGCGTGCCGAAGAACACCTCCCAGCGCTGCGCGCCCGTGTTCCACCGCGCATCGGGATCGGCGAGGTCGGTGTCGAGCTTGCCGTCTGGAAAAGACTGTCGCGGGAGCAAGCGCGGGTTGCCGGCGCGCCGGATGAACTGGCCGGTCGCGCCGAGCGGCTGGCACGTCTCGTCCGCGTCGAGGCGGCCATCAACGCCAGCATCCGAGGTCGCGCCGTCGTCACCGCAGGCGGTGAGAAGGAGGATCGTCGTGACCAGGGCGCGCACGGGCCGCGCAGCATGCCATTGCGCAAGCCTGCTTGTCAGTGCAGGATGCACCCCATGAAGCGCGTGTCGATGCTCGTTGCTGCCCTGGTGCTGTCCGCGTCTGGGTGCGAGAACGCGAAGTCCAAGCTCGATTCGATCAAGTCGACCACCCCGGAGGCGCCCGCCGCCGAGCAGCCGGTGGTCGCCGATCACTCGGGCACCGTCGAGGAGCGCCTGAAGCGCCTCGAGGACAACTGGGCGAAGCACGCCGACGCGCTCGACTTCCTCGGCAAGGTCTACGCCCAGCAGAAGGCGCAGCAGGACGAGCAGCGCCGGTCGGAGCCCGCGCCCGACGCGGTGTTCGCCGTCGACATCGCGCAGAACGTCAAGCTCGGAATGGTCGAGGGCCCGAACACGGCGATGGTGACGATCGTCGAGGCCTGGGACTTTGCTTGACCCTACTGCCAGAGGGTCAGTTCGACCCTCCAGGAGATCGTGAAGGAGTACGACGGCAAGGTTCGCGTCGTGTTCAAGAACATGGTCGTCCACCCGCAACAGGTGGCGACGGCGCACCTGGCCGGCTGTGCGGCCGGCAAGCAGCAGAAGTTCGTGCCGTACTATCACGCGTTCTGGGAGAAGGCGTTCACGCCGTACGCTCAGTCGCGTGACGCATCGAAGCTCGGCGAAGAGAACATCATGGCGATCGCCAAGGAGCTCGGCCTCGATACCGCCAAGCTCAAGGCCGACATGGAGGGCGCCGAGTGCAGGGCGCTGATCCAGAGCGACGAGGCCGAGCTACGGAAGTTCAAGGTCAACGGCACGCCGGGCTTCTTCATCAACGGCAAGTTCGTCGGCGGAGCGCTCCCCAAGGAGGGCTTCAAGCAGATCATCGACGAGCGGCTCAAGGTCGCCGAGTCCTCGGGCGTCACCGGCGCCGAGTACTACGACAAGGAGATCATGGGGAAGGGCGAGAAGAAGTTCCGGTCGGTCGTCGACCCGAAGCCCTAGTCGCTGGCGCGTAACGACCGGCTCAGAGGCAGACGCCGTGATCGAACGGGTGTAGCGCGCGGACGCGGTTCGCATCGAGAACGGGCGCCTCCAGTAGCTCGATCGCTTTCCCGGTATCGACGCGCACGCGCTCGAGCACGGCGAGGCTATTTGCGAGGTCGCGCCCGCCGACCCAGCGCGAGATTCCGTTCGTCGTTTCGAGGCGCGTCCCCTCCATCCCGTCGAGCGTCTCGCGCGTGCCGCGCAGCTCCTTCATCGCGGCGAGCTCGCTCTCGAGCGCGGCGAGGAACGTGCGTACCATCGGCAGCTGCCACGGTTGCGGCTCGCCGCCGCGCTCCCTCGCCCGCAGGACGTCGCACAGGTTGATGGGAAGCTCGTCGACGTGGAATGGATCGGGGCGATACGCCGGCCCCGAGATGCGTGTGGCCAACGCCGCCGCGATCGGATCTCCCGTGCGCGCCCGCGCATGGATAGCGGCATGCCCCCATTCGTGCACCGTCGCGGGCACCTCGTTCCATGCGGCCTCGAGCGCGTCGAGCGGAAGGAACAGCGTCCGCGTCGAGGCGTCGTAGGACGCCGCCGCGTAGGGCTTGCGGAAGAACGCCGCCGCATCGAACCGAACATGGACATCCGGCACGCGTTGCTCTGTGGCGGCGGGATAGAGCTCGACCGCGCACGCTCCGCGCTTCTCGATGCGGTCTCCTGGGCGAGCGAGGTGCGCCTCGGCCAGCGGCACGAGGCGCTCGCACCACGCGTCGCGAGCCTGTGGTTCGAGCGAGCTCTCGCCCGGAACACCATCGATCATGCGCGGTGTATTCTCACTGCGGAACGCGCGCACGACCTCCGCGACCGGCTCGGCGGTTGCGGTCGGCGGACGCGTCTTCGGCGACGGTGTCGCGCAGTGGAAGCAGACAAGCGAAGCACACAAGATGCTGGCGTAGGTTGGCTTCATCGTTCTTCTTCATGACAGCTCGGGGCGGCGCGTGTCCTGCACGGGGCGCACGAAGATCGCGCGGACAAGGAGCTCGGGCGCGGCGTCTACGACCGCACGTGAGTGCTACGGACGCAGGCGAGTGCCGGTGCCCGGCTGGTAGTCGACGATCCGCATCGTCACCGGGCCGTAGTCGGTCTGCGCCTGCAGCTGGAGCGGCACGCGATCGGCGTCGTCGCTGATCCACACCGAAAAGTCGCGCTCGTCGTTCCCAGGCGCCTTGGTGAGCTCGCGCGTGTACTTGTACGTGTGCGCGTCGAAGCGCAGCGCGGGCAGATCGCCGAGCTCGGTGGTGATCTTCTGCGTCGGTCCGATCGTCACCTTCACGTTCCACAGGTAGCGGCTGCGGAAGATCTGCAGGTCGCGTGACGTGCCCGGCGGGCCCTCCCACGCGCGCAGCATGACGAGGAACGAGTTCCAGTCCCACACCTCGGGCTCGCTCACCTTCTGCGGTTCGTCCTTCGGCGTCTCGTCGTTCAGGCGGAACTGGATGGGCAGCATGTCGCCCTCGCGCCCCGCGAGATCGATCACGGTGTGCTCGACGTTGGTCTTGCTGTTGGTCTGGTACTCGTCGACCTGAAACCGCAGCGAGCGCCCGGTCTCGACGTCGATCCACGACGTGAACGTGTCGTCGATCGCCGCGAGCATGTTCACCAGACCGACCGACTGCGCGTGGGCTTGCATCACGATGCCACGCTTGCCGCCGACGTCGGTGGTGTCGCCGACCGCGACGGTCATCTGCGCGAGCTGGATGCCGCGCAGCTCGACCCGATAGGTCATGCGTTCACCCGGCGTGACGAGCGGCGGACCCTGCGGGAAGCTTGCGGCCGGTGCACTCGGGTCGGGCGGTGCGGTCGGCGTCGGGCTGGTGGTCTTCGGTCCGCACCCGGCCACCAGGACCAGGCTGAGCGTCGTGAAGAGGCGAAGCACGAGGTGACGTTAGCGTAGGTGTCCGCGACGCTGGGTGCTGGCACCATGATTCGTTATGGACTTAGTCATCTGACTAGACTAAGCCTAAGACGTGAAGGTCGTTAACATTCACGAAGCCAAGACGAACTTGTCGCGGCTCGTTCAGGAGGCGCTCGATGGTGAGGAGATCATCATCGCACGCGGAAACGAGCCGGTGGTTCGGCTCGTGGTCGTGGACAGCGCACGCCGCGAGCGTGTCACCGGGTGGGCGAAGGGACTGGTGCGGATCTCGGACGACTTCGATGCGCCGCTCGACGACTTCAACGAGTACCGATGAGCCGCTATCTGCTCGACACGCACGCGTTCCTGTGGCTCGCGACGGATGACGAGAAGCTCTCGCCGAACGTGCGCGCATTATTCGCGGACGCGCGGCAAGAGCTGATGCTCAGCACGGCCAGCATCTGGGAGATGGCGATCAAGGCGAGCCTGGGAAAGTTGACCCTCGGAACGACGCTCGCGCAGCTCGTCCAGGGTGGGCGCGATCGCGGCATTCGCCTCCTGGCGCTCGAAGCGGACCATGGATACCGCGTCGAGCACCTGCCGTTTCACCATCGCGATCCGTTCGATCGGATCCTGATCGCGCAAGCGCTGCACGAGGGTATCCCGATCGTCAGTCGGGACGAGAGCCTCGACCCGTACTCCGTACAGCGGGTGTGGTAACGCGCCGCACCCCCCGGATCTCGACGACATAGGGCCACCGAGGGCGCCCAGGTTCGTCTTGGGTTCCACGAGGCGTGCTGGTAAGGTCCGCGCCATCGTTATGGAAACCAAGCATCTGGATCGAGTGGTGATCCGGTTCGTCGGCGATTCGGGCGACGGCATGCAGCTGACCGGCAGCGAGTTCACGAAGGCCGCTGCGGAGGCAGGCAACGACATCTCGACGTTCCCAGACTTCCCTGCCGAGATCCGCGCGCCGGCCGGCAGCTTGTTTGGCGTCTCCGGCTTCCAGCTCCACTTCTCGTCGTCGGAGATCCACACGCCGGGTGATGCGCCCGACGTGCTCGTCGCGATGAACCCCGCCGGGCTCAAGACGAACCTCAAGGACCTCGTCGAGGGCGGCACGCTGATCGTGAACACCGGCGCGTTCGTCGAGGCGAACCTCAAGAAGGCCGCGTACGCGACGAACCCGCTCGAGGACGGATCGCTGTCGAAGTACAAGGTGCACGCCGTCGACATCAGCCAGCTGACGAGCGCGGCGCTCGAGGGCAGCGAGCTGTCGACCAAGGAGAAGGGCCGCGCGAAGAACTTCTTCGCGCTCGGGCTCGTGTTCTGGATGTACGGCCGCGAGACCGAGGCCGAGATCCGCCGCATCCACCAGCAGTTCGCGAAGAAGCCGGGCTTTGGCGAGGCGAACGTGAAGGTGTTCAAGGCCGGCTACCACTACGGCGAGACCGCCGAGGTGTTCCAGACGGTCTACAAGGTCCCGCCCGCGCAGTTCACGCCGGGCGTGTATCGCAACATCACGGGCAACGAGGCGATCGCGCTCGGACTCGTCGTCGGCGCCGAGCTCGCCGGCAAGAAGCTGTTCTACTCGGGCTATCCGATCACGCCCGCGTCGTCGATCCTGCACTCGCTCGCGAAGTACAAGAACTTCGGCACCATCACGTTCCAGGCCGAGGACGAGATCGCGGCGATGGGCGCGGCGCTCGGCGCGGCGTTCGGCGGCTCGATCGCGGTGACCGCGTCGAGCGGTCCGGGCATCGCGCTCAAGGGCGAAGCGATGGGCCTCGGCGTGATGACCGAGCTGCCGGTCGTGATCCTGAACATCCAGCGCGGCGGTCCGTCGACGGGCCTGCCCACGAAGACCGAGCAGAGCGACCTCAATCAGTCGCTGTTCGGTCGCAACGGCGAGGCGCCGCTGCCGGTGCTCGCGGCGAAGAGCCCGGGCGACACGTTCTACTGCGCGATCGAGGCCGTGAAGATCGCCACCAAGTACATGGTGCCGGTGATCCTCCTCAGCGACGGCTACATCGCGAACGGCTCCGAGCCGTGGCCGCTGCCGAACCTCGCCTCGCTGCCGAAGTTCCCGGTCATCCATCGCACGGACCCGAACGGCTACTTCGTCTACGAGCGCGATCCGGACACGCTCGCGCGCGCCTGGGTCGTCCCCGGCACGCCGGGCATGGAGCACCGCATCGGCGGCATCGAGAAGGATGCGCTGACCGGCAACATCTCGTACGCGCCCGACAACCACGAGAAGCAGACCAAGGTCCGCCAGGCCAAGGTCGACCGCGTCGCGCAGGACATCGGCGAGCTCGATCTCTCGGGCCCGACGTCGGGTGACGTGCTCGTGATCGGCTGGGGCGGCACGTACGGTGCGCTCCGCCAGGCGCAGCAGGCGCTCGCGACGCAAGGCAAGAGCGTCGCGCACGCGCACCTGCGCTGGCTGTCGCCGCTCGAGCCGGGCCTCGCGAAGATCATCCACAACTTCAAGCGGGTGATCGTCGCCGAGCTCAACATGGGCCAGCTGCGCCAGGTCGTCCGCGCGACGTACCTCGTCGACGCGATCGGCCTCAACAAGATCCAGGGCCAGCCGTTCAAGGTGGCCGAGATCACCGCCGCCGTCGAGCGCGAGCTCGGCGCTGTCGCCACCCAACCCGTCAACGGCACCAAGCAGCCGCAGGCGAACGCGTAGGACCCGACCATGAGCGAACCCGTCAAGATCAAGCTGTCCAAGAAGGACCTCGAGAGCGACCAGGACGTCCGCTGGTGCCCGGGGTGCGGTGACTACGCGATCCTCGCGACCGTTCAACGCACGCTCGCTACGCTCGGCGTCAAGCGCGAGAACACCGTGTTCATCTCCGGCATCGGCTGCTCGAGCCGGTTCCCGTACTACATGAACACGTACGGCTTCCACACCATCCACGGCCGCGCGCCGGCGATCGCGAGCGGTCTCAAGATCACGCGCCCCGAGCTCGACGTCTGGGTGATCACCGGCGACGGCGATGGCCTGTCGATCGGCGGCAACCACCTGATCCACGCGCTCCGGCGCAACATGGATCTCAAGATCATCCTGTTCAACAACCAGATCTACGGCCTCACCAAGGGGCAGTACTCGCCGACCTCGGCGGTGGGCACGCGCGCACCGTCGACGCCGACCGGCTCGATCGATCACCCGGTCAACCCGATCTCCCTCGTGCTCGGCGCGGGCGCGACGTTCGTGGCGCGCGCGGCCGACACCGACGCGAAGCTGATGGCGTCGATCCTCGAGCAGGCCTACAAGCACAAGGGTTCGGTGCTGATCGAGATGCTGCAGAACTGCCCCGTCTTCAACGACGGCGTGTGGGAGGGCGTGAAGGACGACCCGGCGGGCAAGCAGATCGTCCTCGCCGAGGGCAAGCCGCTCGTGTTCGCGGGCGGCACCAAGGGCATCCGCCTCGGCAAGGACCTGCGGCCGGAGATCGTCGACGTGGGTGAGGGGCCGGGCAAGGTCCCGATCTCGGAGCTCGTCGTGCACACGCAGCAGGGCTCGCCGCTCTACGCGCACCTGCTCGCGCAGCTCGTGCAGCCGGACTTCCCGATGCCGATGGGCGTGCTGTATCGCCAGGACAAGCCGACCTACGACCAGCTCGCGAACGCGCAGGTCCAGGATGCGATCGAGAAGCAGGGCGGGGGCGACCTCGGCAAGCTGCTCTACTCGGGCATGACCTGGGAAGTCGGCGCCGACGGCACGCGCCACTGACTCACTGCGCGCGGTACAGCGGCGATCCCCAGACGACGCGGCGCTGGTGGGGGCTCGCCGTCAGACCGCTCCCACCGGACGCGCCGTAGAACGTCACGAACATGATGTTGTGGCCGTCGGGGCAGGTGCTCGCGGCGGACGTGCACTCGGGGGTATCCGCGATCGGATCGTGGATCGAGCGGTTGGCTTCGGTGGTGTGGAACAGCCCCAGGAAGTGCCCGAGCTCGTGCACCATGGTCATGCCATCGGCGGCCGCCGGATACGGGGTCGCGACGTCGACCACGACCCCGGACAGCCAGCGCTGCGGGCTGTTCGCGAGCCCGGGCACCCACGCGCTGTTGCCCCACACGCTGGTGCCGCCGAGGGTGACCTCGTTGGACCACACGAAGTGCACCCCGTAACCATCGGCGAACGGGACGGTGTTGTAGAGGGCCTCCAGACGCTCACCTTCGAAGTCGATGGTCGCGAACTTGGCGGGCAGCGGGAGGAACTCGACCGTTCCGCGCTCGAGCTGGAACGTCGACGCGAGCGTCGCGAAGAAGCTGTCGAGCCGCGCGATCACCGCGGGATCCGTGGCCGCCGTCGCTGGCGTGACCACGTGGGCCGGCCCCGGATCGGCGAGCATCAGGCCTTCCGGGATGTAGATGCGTACGTCCAGCGCGCCACCATGGAACTCGCCATCCTCGGTGGTGCGGACGAACGCATGCGCATGCGCCGTGTGTCCCGCCGGCACGTCGAACACGACGCTCCACGTCCCCGAAGCCAGCGGGATCGCGGACGTCGCGCTGGTCTGCGGAAGCACCAACGTCGCGACCCCGAACGGCGTCGACCCGATCGGCAATGGATGCCCGACCAGGGCGCCGCCGGCGACGACGGCCTCGCCACTGGGGCTGGTCACGGATCGAATGCCCACGACCTCCGAGTCATTAGAGTCATCGACCTCGACGACGATCTGCGCTCCGAGGGTATGCGGCCCGATCGGCAGGGGCACGGGGACGCCGTCGGTCACGGCCCCCAGCTCGACGCGGTGGACACCCACGACCGCGGCCGCATCGTCTCCAGGTCCACCGTCGATCAGCGGTGGATCGGTCGGCGCGCCACACGCTGCGAGAGCGACGACGAGCCACGGGGCGATGGCCGCACTGCATGCTTGGATTCGGTTCCTCGGGCTCATGATGGGCGCGACCCCAGCACGTGATGTGCCGCTTCGTAAGACAGCTCGCGCCTGCGTGATCTGTAGAAGATGGACGCTCACTAAGACGTGAGCACTTCTCGCCTCGCAGGCAGCTGCTGCAGGTTTCGCAGCGCGCGGCTGCGGTTTTCGCAGGGAGCGCTCGTCCGCCGATTGCCGCAGCAGCGAGCCGAGCACCGACGAGCGTGGATCGCCGATGGCAAGGCGGTTCGGGCGATCGAGCTCGGCCGCGGCTCGGCGCGGATCCGCCACCGCTGTAGGCGCCCGACCGCGACTCGTGCGACGCTCCGCGCGATGCAGCGGACGCACGGAGGACTGCTCGCCCTCGCGGTGGCGCTCGTCGCGTGCAAGTCGACCGCCACGCCGGACAACTTCCTCGGTGGCAAGGCGGATCGGTGGGCGCTGCCGCTCGTCGGCCCGCTCGAGGACAACCTGCTGCTGACCCCCGTGCTGCTCGACGGCAACGGGCCGTACCTGTTCGCGATCGATCCCGATGCGAACGTGTCCGTCGTCGACGAGCAGGTCGTCAGGGAAGGCCGGCTCGCCGCGGTGAAGGGCCCGGCGCGGATCGACGAGACGAACCGCGAGCACCCGCGGTTTTATGTCGACGTGCGCGGGCTCGAGCTCGGCTCGCTGATCGTCGAGCACGTCACCGCGATGATCGTGAAGACCAGCGCGCTCGACACCAACGGGCGGCGAGTCCACGGCGTGATCGGGCGCGACGCGCTCGCCGACTCCCTCGTGTTCAGCTTCGATCGCGATCAGGGCGTCGCGTACCTGACGCTCGAGTCGGCGTACAAGCCGCCCGCCGGCGCGATCGCGCTGCCGTACAGACCACTGCGCGCGGCGGGTGGCAGTGCGCGACCACTCGACCGCCTCGTGATCGACGCGAAGATCAACGACCACCCGGTTTCGATGCACCTCGATCTCGGCGCGCCGACGAGTCAGCTGCGCGAGAGCTTGTGGGGCGAGCTCGGGCTCACGGCGGTCGACGGTCACGCGACGCTGATCGACGAGGTCGGATCCCACCGCACGGCCACGAAGGTCGCGGTCGCGGAGAACGTCACCTCCGGTGGCGCGGTCGCCCCGCGCGTCGTGTTCGTGCCGTACGAGGATCAGCGCTTCCCGAGCGAGCCTGCGGGCACACTCGCCCTCGACTTCTTCCGCGGCTACGACGTCGCGGCCGACTGGGGCAAGAGGACGTTCTACCTCTCGCCGCGCACGGAGGTCGGCGTCACCGAGCGCGTGGCGCGCTGGGAGGTCGGCGCGCTCGGCAAGTGCAAGAGCCCGGGCTGCGCCGCGATCCGCCTCGTCGATCCGATGGCCGGCAAGCCCGTCGACCCAGCGCGCCCGCACCCCGGCGTCGTGCTCAGCGTGACGCGCGAGGAGATCGCCGGCGGCATGGACCTCGAGGTCGTGCTCGAAGCGAAGGGCAAGCCCGAGCTGCCGCGCATCGTCGTGAACCTGTCGCCGAGCTCGGACCGCGTGCTCGCGCACCTCAAGCCCGATTGGGTCGGCGCGGAGCTCGTGATCGTCGATGCAAGCCCGTTCGCGCGGCCGTGCGTCAACGCCGACGGCTGCGTCGACCTGCTCGCACGTTAGTCAGGCGAGCTGGGGGCCGCCGCGTCGCGGAGAGTCGTCGCTCTCGGTGGCGATGTGATCGTCGTCGAGCAGCATCGCGATCTGGATCGGGTACCGCGAGATCTCCTGGAACTTGAGCTCGACCGCACGCTCGACGGTGCGCGGCGGATTTCGCCGCTTGCCGCCGCCGGTGAGGTAGTAGGCGTACACCGACGGGAACTCGCGGATCGCCGGCATCAGGTGCTCTGCCTTGAGGCAGTCGGCCGCCGGGTTGTTGCTGCCGGCCTCCACCGCGTGCTCGTAGGCCGCCTGGACGAGGCCCTCGCCGGCGTTGTACGCCATCGACATCAACCTCGCGGCGTCCTCGTTGCGGCCCACGGTGATGCCCATGTTCTCGAGCGCCCGGCGCTTGTCGGCCAGCGTCGCCGTGCCGACGAGGATGTTGATACGGCGATCGTAGCGATGCGTCGCGAACGGATACCGCGCGAGCTCGGGGTGGTTTCGCTGGGTGTTGCGCCACGTCTCCGCCGTGACCTGCATGAGACCGGAGGCGGCGTTGCGGCCGCGATCGCGCTGCGTCGCGCCCGCGTTCGCGTCGTGGTCGCCGCGTGACTCCTGCGTGATGATCGCCTGGATGTGCGCGACCGGCACGTCGTAGCGCCGGGAGGCCTCCTCGATCGCGCGCGCGTTGTCCTCGGCGACATCGTCCATCACGTCGCGCAGCGGCAGCGCGGTGGTCGCAGTCTCGGCGCGATGGCGAAGGTCGAGGACGGCGGCGTTGCCGATCAGGCGCTGCAGCGCGGCCCACATCGCGGTGTCACCCATCGCGTTCTCGCGCGCGATCGCGACGGCCATCTCGATGGGATCGCCGCGGTGCTCGGCGACCAGCCGGCGTGCGCGCGCCTCCCCTCGACCGTCCCCCGCGCGGGCAGGTCCCGAGGGATTCTCGTGCACCGGCTCATCGCGCTCGCGCTCGGCGTGCGACGGAAAATGACTGGGGGCGCGCATCTGCTTACATCCTACGCCACTTGACCTGCGGCCCTCCCTAGGGAAGATCGGCCTCTCATGGCCCACGTCGTCAGTGCCGAGACCGTCGAACGCACCATCACCGCCTTCACCCGCCTCGATCAGCGCGGGGACAAGAAGGCGATGAACAAGCTCGCGCAGCGGCTGCAGAAGGAGCAACCGTTCCTCCTGCAGCACGCCGCCGCCATCCGCACCGAGCACGGTGACTCCGTCGGTGAAGCCGCCGTGTTCTACGCCACCCTGATCTGGGCGATGTTCGATCGCGGGCAGGACGGCACGCTGCCCCGGCTCACTGCGCAGAACTTGGCCGATGCGGACCGCGTCGTGACCGAGCAGCTCTCGACCATCGAGGGCCTCGCGGACAAGCCGATCCACGAGCGCGTCGCGCCGAAGCTGGTCGAGACCCAGCCGTACATCTACGCGAAGCTGGCCGAGCTGATCTCCGAGGACGTCAAGGAGGCGGCGATGACCCCCGACACGGCGTCGACGATCATCAAGCCGACGGAGGTCGTGATCGAAGCGTTCGATGCGGCGATGAGCGGCCGCCGTCCTGGCGAGCAACAGGGAACGATCGTGGCCGCCGACAAGGTCGGTCGCAACGAGCCGTGCCCGTGCGGCTCGGGCAGGAAGTTCAAGAAGTGCCACGGCGAAGCCGCGTAGGCACACCCTGACGCGGCGCGTGGCGCGTCGAGTTGCCGCCCCAGCTGCCTGGGGCACTTGCCGCAACCTCGAGACCACGTGAGAAGTCGCGGACTTAGCAGCGGCATTCTCGGCCTCGCATTCGCATTACGAGACCGCGATGAAATTGCTCGTTGTAGTGAGCTGCCTCGTGTTCGCTGCTTGCACGATCGATGAGGAGGGCGAGGACGAGGTCGGCTCGGAGGAGCCGGCGGACTACGAGACCGAGCCTGCCGACGGCAAAGGCGACGGCCTCATCGCGCCCACGTTCGACCGCCACAACGTGGTCGGCAACAACGTCTTCGTGAACGATGGCAAGTTCACGGCCGCCGAGGTGCAGCGGTTCCTGGAGCGATCGCCCTACGGCACGCGCTCGTGGCTCGCGGACTATCGCGTGAACGGGATCAGTGCGGCGCAGGCGATCGTCAACGCTGCCCAGGGCTCCAACATCCATCCGATGATGTTGCTCGCGCGCATACAGGTCGAGGCCACGCTCGTGAGCAAGCGCCCGACGCAGTACCGGATCGATCGCGCACTCGGCTGCGGCTGTCACGACGGCCGCTCGTGCTCGTCGCAGTTCCTCGGGCTCGACAAGCAGCTCGCGTGCGGTGCCGACACGCTGCGCAAGTGGTACGACGCCTCGGCGGACGGCACCGGTGAGTGGCGACTCAACCGCACCAAGCGCACGCTCGATCCGTCATCGGTCACGCCGCGCAACCACGCGACCGCATCGCTCTATGCGTACACGCCGTGGGTGCTCGTCAACCGTGGCGGCAACTGGCTCGTGTGGAACGTGACGCGCAAGTACGTCCGCCACGCGGAAGCCGCCGGCTATCTCGCCAACTAAGGCGGACAGGTGATCAGCTCGCCGCGAGCACGATCGCGAGCGTGACCGCGAGGAGCGCGAGCGCGAGCACGACCAGCGGGAGGCGCGAGCGCGCCGCGACGATCACGTCGGGCTCGTCCAGATCGATCGTTCCGAACGGCTCGGTGTTGGCGAGCTCCTCGGGGGTGGGGTCCCGAGGGGAGTCCCACTCCATGCGAGGCCCCGACACCACAGGGATGGAGCCCCGCGCGAGCCGCTGGGTCGGCGCGGCGGCGACCTCCTGATCGGGAGCTCCCGGCGAGAGCTCGTGGGGAGTCGCGTGGTTGCCCAGCGGCGGCAACGCGTGATCGTGAACAGCGCGGTCACGGTAGCTGGCCATCGTGACGTGAGGAGGTGCAAACCCATCGCCAGGTTGCTCGCCTACACGCGCACACCTAGAACGTCGCATGGTGACGGTGACCAATGGGCGTCCGCGAGTGCTCGCTCTGCTGCGCGGCTGGGACGCGAGCACGGCGCCGCCCGAGGAGCTCGCCGCGATTCGCGCGCAGCTGCGCGGGCTCGGCGCGACGCTGGTGATCGCCTCGGACGCGGGCGCGTGGTCGTTCGCCCCCGACGACGAGCTCGAGCGCGAGAGTGATGCGGCGACCCCGGTCGCGCGCGCGATCCTCGAGCTCGCGCAGCGACACGGCCGGGAGGCGGGGGACGAGGCGGTGTTCGTCGTCGACGGTGACGGGGAGGTCCGGTTCGCTCACGTCGAGGAGGGCGTGCTGCAGACCACGCTCGCGGACGCCTTGGCCTCCGCCGGAGAAGCGGTGCTCGCGGCGCCCGAAGCGCACACGCTGTTCACGCAGCGCGAGTGGGCGCTCGCCGGCTTGTGCGCCGGGTTCTCGCTCGCGCTGCTCGGCCGCGCGTGATCCCTGCGACTGTGCGGACCCGGCCACGTCCGGATCTGCATGAGGCTCGCCACCACGCTGGTCGCGCTCCTGCTCGGAGCCGGCACTGCATCGGCCGGCGTCGGCGTCGGCTTCATCGCGCAGGCCACGCGCTATGGCGATCAGCCCAACCGCAACCTGGGAGCGACGGTCGAGCTCTCGCTCGATCGCGGCGCATGGCAGCACTTCACCGAGCTCGGCGTGCTCGCGTTCAGCCTCGGCGACGAGATCATCGACGGTCATGCGGGCACGCTGTGGCGCGGCGGTCTCGGCACGCGGTTCCTTGCACATCGGGTGCGCCTGCCGAGCATCGACTTCGTGCAAGGCTTCGAGGTGCTCGCCGCCGCGCAGCACCTGCAGTTCACGTCGAGCTCCGGCATCACGCGACCCGAGCTCGCCGCGGGCTGGGCGTGGATCTCCGGGAACTCGCGGATCGCGTTCCGTACGTCGGTGCGCGTGTTCGTGGTGCCCTCCCCATCGCGCACCGTGTCGTGCCGCGGCGCGTGCCCTGGCCACGACGTCGCGACCACTGGCTTCATGGTCGTCACGGGGCTCGCGTGGTGAGGCTCGCTGCGCTCGTCGTGCTCGCGCTCGCCGCGCCCGCGGCCGCCGAGCGACCGGTCGCACCCGCGGAGCTCGCGGTCGAGCCGCCGTTGCCACGACCCGCGCCCTCGTACACACGGCTCGGCACGCGCGTCTCCTATGCATCGGTGCCGCTCGATCAGGTGCAGATGTCGTCGTACGCGCTCGGCCTCTCGCTGGATCGTCCGGTGCTCGGCGGCCTGCGCCTCGTCGGCGAGTACGACTACGTGTGGCTCGGCCCGCTCGACGGCATCGAGCAAGGCGTCGCCGGCCTGCCCGCGAGCGGCCACCGCCTTCAGGCCGCGGTGCGCCACACGCTCGGCCGCGCCGCGCTGTCGCCGCTGTTCCAGATCTTTCTCGACGTCGACGCGGGCGCGGGCGCCAGCATCATCGACGATCCGATGCGCGGCGTGATTGCACCGGTCCATGCGTTCGCCGGGGTGCACGCGGGCATGACACTCGTGCAGGCCGATCGCCAGGCGATCTGGGACTACGACCTGCTGCTCCGCATCCACGCCTCCGCCGACGGCATCGGCGCGTTCCTCGGCGTCGGTATGTCGTGGGGCGAGTGACCGGGGTACGTTCGGCGGATGCGAAGCCTGGTGGTCGGTGTGATCGTGCTCGCGTGTGCATGCAGCAAGAAGGAGCCGCCGCCCAAGAACGAGTTCGAGGTGTTCGAGCGCGAGTTCCGCAAGGAGACCGCCGCGGTCGTGAAGCGGAAGCGGGCACAGGGCGAGGAGATCCCGAAGAAGTACGACACGACCTGGCGCACCGTGTTCATCGGCCCGTCGGGCGTGTTCGTCGACCGCAAGGTCATCGCGACGCTCGCCGAGCTCGAGACGAAGCGCGAGCAGATCAGCAAGGCGATCATCGAGAACGAGCACGAGCGCGCCGGCGAGTGGCGACCGTCGGTGGTCCTCGATCTCGACGCTCAGCCGGCGAGCGTCGCGGTGGCCGCGCTGCGGCTGTTCATGGGGCGCGAGGTCATCTTCAGTCGGCCCAACGAGGATCCCGAGTCCGTCATGGCGTCACGCATCCTCTGCACGACCACGCTGCGCGACACGCCGGCCCAGACGGGCGAGTCCGAGGTCGCCCTCTCGGTCTACCTCACCAAGGACCGTACGTGGCTCGGGCTCTCCAGGATCAACGAGTTCCAAGAGCTGCCCCTCCTCGACGCACGCCCCGACGTCGACAAGCTGCATACGGTGCTCCGCGAGCACAAGGCGAGCGCGTTCTTCGCCGACCGCTCGGATGTCGAGATCGCCGCGGACGCCGGCACGGCAGGTGACGTCCTCTCCATGTTGGACGAGGTGTGCAGGGCCGGCTTCATCGACGTCACGCTCCTCGATCCCGAGAAGATCAGCGCGAAGCCGTCGCTCTGATCAGCTCGCGAGGCCTTCGACCTTGATCCACGGTCCCGCGGTGTACGGGAAGGACTGGTCGAAGTGCACGTGGGCGACGTACCACAGCGTGACGTCGTCGCCGTCGAGCGACTCGTGGCCGACGTAGGCCGCGGGGAACGGCTGGCTGCCGGCGGCGCTGCGCGGCGAGAACGGCGCCCACTCGCCGTCGTGGTAACGGATCGCGAACACCTCGGCGTCGTCCCAGCTGTGCGGGCGGATGTTGATCGCCGCCTCGGAGCCGAAGTCGACCTGGCGCCACACGCTGCCATCGGCGTCGGCCTCGCCCGAGTACGGGAACCAGCCCTCGTGCTCGACGCGCTGCCAGCGGCCTTCCTCGAACCGCTCGAACGCGTCGTCGCGCGCACCGTCGAGATCGAAGTCGAATCGCCAGTGTGGGTGGTACGTGTGCTGATCGTGGACGCCGGGGCCGTAGATCGTGAGCCACGGGCAGAGCCGGCCGTCGTCGTGGAACCGCCACAGCTGGGTGTACTGGTACGGCCCGGCCTGGAACACCGCCGACAGCTCGATACCGCCGCGGAACGACTGCACGCGGACGGGGCCGCGCAGCGTGCGCGTGCCGAGCGGCACCCACCACGGGCCGTGCACGTCGGCGGGATCGACCTCGACGTCGAGCGACTGCCGCTGATGATCGACGGTGACGTAGGGGAGCGAGCCCTCCCACAGCACGCGGCGCCCCTTGTAGTCGGCGAGGTAAACCATGATCCCGGCGGACTCGGTGAGCCGCCAGTGGAACTTCCAGTTCGCCTCGTTGATCACGTTGCTCATCACCACAGCTCCGCCGGGACCACCTGGGTCACCTGGTTGTCGAGGAGGTCGACGACGGCGACGAGCGACGGGTGGCCGTCGTCGCGCCCGAAGATCACCGCGGCCGAGCGGCGCGCGTAGGCGATGTCCTGCGGGTTGCGACCCCAGTAGTGCATCGTCGACTGCGCGGTCTCGCCGATCGAGAGCTTCTCGCGCACGCGGTCGTCGGTCATCGCGATCGAGATGGCGAGCGCCTCCTCGTTGCGCGACAGCATCGGCTGGCTGCGCGTGAGCTCGAGGTGCGCGACGACGCCGGCATCGAGATCGACGCAGCCGTCGACACAGCGATCCGCCGCGTAGTCGTACGCGACGATGCGCGCGAGCCGGTGACCTGCCATCCAGTGCGGAGGCTTGACGACCAGCGGCTCCGCGCAGATCACGCGGTAGCGGCCGACCTTCGCCATCGAGCTGAGCCGGCGATCTTCGGTCAGGGTGCGGAGGGCATCGGCGACCTCGCCCGGAGTCAGCGGGTCGAACAGCGTGGGGTCGCTGCTGGCAACATCCGGTGACTTCCGGACGGGTGCGGCCTTCACCGCGGCCTTCGCGGCTTTCTTGGGAGCGGCCTTCGGGGCAGGTTTCCCCTTTGCCTTCGCTGGTTTGGCTGGCTTAGCGATCTTCTTAACCGGAGCCATGGCGCGGACTATACACGCGTTGAGATCGTTTCCTTGGGTCGGGCGTCTGAAACACCCATGCGATGGAAGCTGCTTGCCGCGTCCCTCCTGTTCGCCGCCGGGTGCTCGGCGGCTCACGCTGACCGCATCGAGCCGGTCGGCCCGCGCACCGCGCTGGCGATCGCGCCTGCGAAGATCCGCGCGCCCTACGACGTGCAGATCCTGCGCGAGAGCGGCGAGACCGCGCCGACCTACGCGCTGAAGGATCGGTTTTACGTCCAGGGCTCCGCCGGCGAGCGCTACATCGTCCGTGTCTCCAACCCGACCGCGCGCCGTATCGAGGCCGTCGTCACGGTCGATGGCCTCGACGTCGTCGATGGCGAGCCCGGCGATCTCCGCAAGCGCGGCTACGTGGTCCCGCCCTACGGCGAGGTCCGCATCGAAGGCTTCCGTACCTCGCAGGATGACGTCGCGACGTTCCGGTTCTCGTCGGTCGCCAACTCCTACGCCGGCAAGAAGGGCAAGGCGCGCAACGTCGGCGTCATCGCGGTCGCGCTGTTCGAGGAGCAAGCTCAGCCGGAGCAGCAGCAGATCATCGTGCAGCCGCCCGGCGACGGCTTCCGTCCGCCGTACGACTACGACGACGACATCGACGTCGACGTGAATGTGAACATCAACCGCCGCCGGGACATCGTCGGCAAGGCCGAGGCGAAGGGAAGTGGCTCGAAGCGCATGGCGCCGTCTGCGACCGCGCCCGCCGCACCTCCGCCGGCCCCGACCGGCGGCGCCGCTCGCCCGACCCGTTCGCTCGACGAGTCCGCGGCCGCCGACCCCGGCATCACGAACGGCGGCGAAGCCGCGCCGGTGGTGCAGCGCCGCTACGAGCAGCAGCAGCGCGAGCGCCTCGGCCTCGGCACCGAGTTCGGCGAACAGCGCTACTCGGCCGCCTCGTTCACGAAGTTCGTGCGCGCCCCCGGCCGCCCGGTCGCCATCGCCGAGCTCCGCTACAACGACGCCGCCGGCCTGATGGCGCTCGGCATCAACGTCGGCCCGATGCCCGACGAGGGCGAGATCATGACCCGCGAGACCGCCGATCCGTTCCCCGGCGATCAGCGGTTCGCGGCCCCTCCGAGCTTCCAGCGTTAGCGCTCAGTACGTGTAGCGGAACTCGAGGACCGGCTGCGGCCGGTACAGTCCGTTGTGCGGTGCGAAGTTGAACGGCTGGTACTGGATCGGCCAGGGGGTCGCCGTGGGCGTGCCCTCGCCGAACTGCAGGCTGAGCGCCATCGGCGTGACCGCGCGGTAGGACGAGTCGGCCGGTAGGTCGGCGTTCTCGCTGCCGCCGGCGGAGAACAGGGTGAGGAGGCGGTACTTGTCGAGGTCGTAGAAGACGTCGAAGCCGCGGTCGATCTGCTCGTGGCCGCGGATGAGGGTCGTCATCCGGCTGCGCTCCATGAACGCACGGAACTGATCGCGGCCGAACGTGAAGCGCGGGTTCTCGCGCTGCATCTCGACCGGGATGTGGTTGGTGGGCCCCGGATCGCTCCACATCATCTGGAACCGGATCTCGGGATCGTTGAGGCTCGCGAGCCCCCGGTACTTCGACTCGAACGTGTCCCAGCGCGGCATGCCCGCGTGGACGAGCAGCGTGCGATCACAGGCGAGCGCGGTCGGCATCGCCTCGAACATCTGGCGGTACGCCTCGAGCATCTCGATCGGCACGTGCGGGACGATCGAGGCGAGCGCCTCGGCGGGGTACACGCCACTCGCGATACGGTCGCCTTGCCAGCGCAGCCACTCGTGGTTGCCGCGCAGGAGGATGACCTGGTCGGGCATCGCGACGAACAGCTGGAGCGCCGCGCGCATCACGCCGTCGAAGCTGAACCGCCCGCGATCGATGTAGTCGCCGAGGAACACGAGCTTCACGTCCGGATAGCGCTCCGGGTCCCACTGGTGCGCCCACGCGCGCTCGATGAAGTTCGACTGCAAGAGTGCCGCCTTGAGGCAGCTGTAGCAGCCGTGCAGATCGCCGAGGACGATCAGCTCGAGCGGCTTGTCGGGCCGCATCACGTGCACGAAGCCGTCGAGGAACCGCGAGCCGGCGGGCAGCTGCTCGATGTCGTCGAGCCCGGCGAGGCGGCCCGCGCCGGCGGCGCGCTGGCGGTACCACGCCATCATCGCCTGCTGCACGAGGTGGTAGTCCCAGTCGACCTGCGCCTTGCGCTCGACGGGGTGCGGCGAGTACGTCTGCTCGAGTGGGTCGAGCAGCGGATGCGAGAGCGCCGTCAGCTCGCGCGTCACCGGCGGATGGATGATCAGCTGGTCGCTCTTGGTGGTGACCACCGCCGGCGCGGTCGCCGCCGCGCCGCCCGAGAGCTCCTGCGCGAGCAGCTCGTAGAGCGCGCGCTCGTCGGCGGAGACCGTGCCGTCGGCGTGCAGGAGCGCGGGGATCAGCTCGAGCACGGTCGCGCGATCGCTCCAGGAGAGTCCACGGAACAACGCGAGCACGCGCTCGCGCAGACGCGCCGGCGGCATGCCTGCGAGCTCGTGGCCGAACGAGGTCTCGAGCTCGTGGAAGTGCGCGCGCCAGCCGACGAGCTGCTGGGCGCGGACCTCGGGCGGCTCCATCGATGCCTGCTCGAGCATCAGCACCACGGTCTCGACGTACTGGCGGACGAACGCCTGCGCGCGCAGATCGAGCCCACCGTCGACGTGGGCGAACGACATCAGCAGATCGATGATCGCGCTGAACCGCACCGTATCGCGGTCGGGAGCGACGGCCGGAGTCGCGGGGGTGGCCGCCTCCTCTTCCGGATCATGAACGCCGATGGTGAGCTCCACGTGGCCCTATCCTGACCTCTCGTCGACACGCAGATCAAGGCGCGTCGACAATCTCGCAGTCGTCGAAGGGATTCTTCACGTTGTCGATGCAGATCTTGATGCGCTGGAGCACGCACAGCGCGACCTCGGTGTTGCCGTCGAACACGAGCTCGACCCGGCCTTCCTTGTAGCCCTTCTGCCGGCAGCGTAGATCCAGCTTGCTCCCGAACGGCTCCTCGAGCGTGGTGCCCCCGTCGCCGCGGTAGGTGGTCCCGGCGAACAACTGCGCGCCTTCGGGCTTGGTGACGACCTGGATCATGATCGTGCCGCGGCCGTTCGGCGTCGCGATCGGACCGACCGGCATGGCCGCATCGCGCGCCGGTCGCACCCGCACGCCCGCGTCGGTGCGCGTCACCTCGGCCGCATCGAGCGGCGGTTCGACGATGACCGCGGCGTCCACCAGGGGGGGCTCGACGACGAGCGCGGCGTCGGCGGGCGCGGCCGTGACGATGCGCGGCGGGGTCGGCGAGGGCTCGTGCTCGCGCTTGGCCGCGAACAGCGCGACCGCCGCACCGGCGGCGCCGAGCGAGAGCACGGCGAGCACGACCAGCGGCCAGCGCGAGCGCAGCACCGGCAGCGCGTCGTCGTCGTAGACGGCATCGAACGACGGCTTGTCCGTGACCGTGACGAACTCGGGCTCGCCCTTGACGCGATTGGTCGGCGTCCGCGCCCGCGTCGGCGCGCGGGTGTCGGCGCTCGCTCCCGGCGGCAGCGGCGAGAGCGCGTAGATCGGACTGCCGGTGATGCTCTGGCCGATCACCGCGTGCACCTTCTCGAGCGCGGCGAGCAGCTCGCTCATGTCCTGGTAACGATCCTCGCGTTGCTTCGCGAGCGCCTTGAGGATCACCTCTTCGAGCTGCGGAGCGATCTCGAGGTCGGCGCGCACCTTCGACGGTGGCAGCACCGGATCGAGCATCTGCATCGCCAGCGTGCGCACGGTGCTGTCGCCCTTGTGCGGGACCTTGCCGGTCACCATCTCGTAGAGGATCACGCCGAGGGCGTAGATGTCGACGCGATGATCGGTGTTGCCGCGCCCGGACGCTTGCTCCGGGGCCATGTACTCGGGCGTGCCGAACACGCTGCCCGCGCGCGTGAGCCGCGGCCCGGCGCCTTCGCCCTCGAGCGGCACGACCTTCGCGATGCCGAAGTCGACGATCTTGACGAAGTCGGGGCGCCCCTCGCGCTCGACGAGGAACACGTTCTCCGGCTTGAGATCGCGGTGGACGATGCCCTTGTCGTGGGCGGCGCCGAGCGCACGGGCGATCTGCGCCGCGATCTTGATCGCGCGCAGCGAGGGCAGGGGCGCCGCCTCGCGCACGAGCGCCTTCAGCGTGTAGCCCGACAGCAGCTCCATCACCGCGTACGTCATGCCGTCGGGCGTGGTGCCGAAGTCGGTGACGTCGATGATGTTCGGGTGCCCGATCCGCGACGCGGCCTTGGCCTCCTGGATGAAGCGCTGCACGTTCGCGGTGTCGCGCGTGACCTCGCGCTTGAGCACCTTCACCGCGAGCGGACGCTCGATCACGGCGTGGCGCGCCGCGAACACCACGCCCATGCCGCCCTCGCCGATCTTCTTCTCGATGAAGTAGCGACCATCGAGCGTGTGCCCGAGCAGCGCGTCGTACTGCGAGCTACCCCGCGCGCGCCGCAGCGTGGCGAGCGCATCGAACTCGCTCTCGCTCGCCGACAGCACGCGCACCGGCTCCAGCTCGGTCGGCTGCGAGACCACCTTCGCATCGACGAGCTTCGTGCGATCGAACGGGCACGAGCCGGCCGCGTCGAACGATCGCCGGCACGCCGGGCAGATGTACGTCACTACTCGCCGTACAGCTTCGTGCGGAAGTAGACGAACACCTCGTTATCCGCGCCGACCGCGAGGATGTCGATGCCGCCGACCTCCGCCGTCGCGAGCGCGCGCCCGAACTGCTGGTTGCTGTCATCGGGCTGCGCGTCGTGCAGCGTGATCTCCACGGTGCCGAACGGGCTCGTCGCATTCGCGACGTCGAGCTTGCGGCCCTCGACCTGGCCCGCGGTCGAGCCACCCGGGTTCGCGCGCGGATAGCCGAGGAACACGTACGGCTGGGTGCCGATCGTGAGCAGCGTCGCCGTGCGCAGACCCTCGAGGGCGCCGTCGGGGAGGGCGGTGCACGTCGCGGCGGTCAGATCGCAGAGCGCGAGATAGCCGACGGTGCTGGTGACCCCCTGGTGCCCGACGAGCAGCGCGTGGGTGTCGTCGGCCATGAGGATGCGCGAGCCCGCGGTGGGAACGTACGGCGAGGTGGCCGCGGTCCCGGCGGCGGTACACGTCACCGCCGTCCCCGCGATCGCAACGTCGTAGCTGCGCACCTCGCCGCCGCCCCACACGACGATCTGGTTGCCACTGGTGGCACCGATCCCGTGCACCGGACCGGGCCCGACATCACATGCCGTCCCGACGTCCGCGAAGTACGCCTCCGTGCCGGCGACGACGATCGGCGCGCGCTTCGCCGCGTCCGTGGTGGGCCCGAACGTCGCTGCGCTGAGCGGCCCGGTCGTCCCGATGATCGGCGACGTCGCCGGCAGCAGCTCGCCGGTGCCCTGCAGCACGTAGATGCCGTCGCGCGCGGCCGTGACCAGCGCGACCTCGTCGGCACCGACGCCGCTGTCGTTCGAGATCAGGAGCGCCTGATCGAGCACGACGCCCGGCGCGGCCGGCTCGAGCAGCTGCGGATCCTGCGTGTCCACGCTGCGCGTCGGATCGAGCGCGAGCTCGAAGTACTGCGGCTGGTTGGACCCGAGCACCGCGAGCTTGCCGGCGCCGCCGCCGCGCGCGAGCGCGATCCCGAAGTCCGAGGAGTCGTCATTCGGCTTCTCGACCGAACGCACCCACGTCTCGCCCTCGAGGTCGTCGAAGTCGGTCCACTTGCACCCCGTCGTCGCGACGAGGCCGATGAAGATCATCTTACCGAGCGTGCGCATCACCACTTCACCTCCATGCCGAGGCCGGCGTAGCCGATGCCGATCTGCGGCTGCAGCGACATCGCGCTGACGTCGATCAGGGCCGTCGACGACGCACCCTTGTCACGGAACGTGTAGTAGACGGCGGTCAGCGCCGTGACGCCGGCGAGCACGAACGCCGCGTCGGCGCCGATCGCGAACGCCTTGCCCTTCCAGAACCGATCGTCGTTGTTGTCAGGCGGCGGATCGCCGGCGGCGATCTCGTCGGTGAGCTCGTCCTTGTACTTCTGCGACTGCATGCCGAGGTAGACGCCGCCCGCGCCGAACCCGGCCGCGAGGATGTACGCGACCACCGCGTCGCTGCGGCTCGGCTTGGGCGCGAGCGTGACCTTCACGGTCACCGTCGTCTTCGCCTGGATCGTGATGCGGCGCGAGTACGACTTGTAGCCGTCGCGCGAGACCGTCACCGTGTGGTCACCCTCGGGCACCGAGCGCAGGCACGGGCCGCGCTCGCACAGCACCTTGCCGTCGACGTAGATCGTCGAGTCCTCGATGCCGAGGCCGCGCACCTCGAGCTTGCCGACCGGGTTGCCGCGCAGGTTCGCCTTCACGGCGTGCGTCTCGCCGGCGACGACGTCGACCTCTTCCTTGTACTCGTCATAGCCCTCGGCGCTGATCCAGAAGGTGTGCTTGCCGGGCTTGATGTTCTGCGACAGCGGCGTGCGCCCGACGGAGCCGACCGACTTGTCGTCGATGAAGATCTCCGCGCCCGGGACGTTCGAGGTGATCTCGACCCAGCCGCGGTCGCTCTGCTGCGCCATCACGACGCTGAGCACGAACAGCTTGCTCGGATCGGCGGCGATCGTCTTCTCGAGCACCATGTGGCCGCGCTTCTCGATGATCACGCGGTGCTCGCCCTCGAGCGTGCCCGACCACGGCGTCTTGGCGAACTCACCCTTCTTCCTGTCGTCGAGGTAGATCGACGCATTCTGCGGCTCACTCTCGATCACGACGAGGCCGCGCACCTTGACGTCGCCGAGGTTCTGCACCTCCGTCGACGGGGTGACGGGCACCGGCGTCGTCGCGCTGCCCCCACCCGGCGCGGGCGGCGGTGCATTCTTGATGCGCGTGATCTCGGCTTCGAGCACGCCGATCGCCTTCTCGACCTTGGCGCGGTCGGAGGCTTGCGGATCGGCGGCGAGGTACTTGCGGTAGTACTCGACCGCCGCCGCGTACGCCGTCGCCTCACTCGTCGCCTTGCCCATCATGTGATGGGCGGCGCCGATGTTGTAGAGGAACTGCGGGAACGGTCGCGCGTCGTACGCAGCCTGAAAGCCCGCGGCCGCTTCGTCGTACTTGCCCTGCAGATAATCCAGCTGCGCTTGATCGAAGGCCGTCTGCGCTTTCTTCAGCGCGTCCGGCGACTGCGCCGCCACCACTCCCAGGCTCACGAGCACGGCGAGCAGGGCGCCCAAGACCACGTTCACGACGCGTACGTTCATCGGTTCTCCCCGGAGGTCCGGCAGCTTAACACACGAAAGAGATGTTCTTTTCGACGGGATCCCGTGTCGTACGGCACAGGTTCGCGGGCGCTTCCTCGTCGCCGTGACCGAGCACGAGGCCGAACAGGATCATGTCGGTCTCGGCGATGGGGAGCCGCGCGCGCAACGGCTCGGGATACGCAGCGATCGACGCCATCGGACACGCGTCGATGCCGAGCACGGTGGCGACCGTCACGACGTAGCCGAGCCACACACCGATGTCGACGTACGCGTACGGACCGAGACGCCGATCACACGCCACGACCGCGAGGTGAGGTGCGTCGAACAGGGCGTAGTTGCGTAGCCACGCGTCATAGCGCTTCGCCTTGTCCTCGCGGGCGATGCCCATCGCCTGATAGAGCGCGGCGCCGCACGCGATCCTGTGCTCGCGATACGGGCTGGGGTACTCGAGCGGGAACGGGAGCTCGGGGTGCGGCAGTCCGGACCGCGCTGCGGCTTGCAGCGCCGTCGCGAGCTCGCCCGTGACCGGCGGCTCGGTGACGGCGACACGCCACGGCTGCACGTTGCACCAGCTCGGCGCGTGCTGTGCTGCCGCGAACACGCGCTCGAGCGTCGCGCGCGGGATCGGGGCGGGGTGAAAGGCGCGCTTGCTGCGGCGCTCGATCCACGCCGCCTCGAGCGCGTCGATCACCGCTTCCTCATCAGCTCGCGGAACCGGTAGATGCCCGTCGTGTGGCCGTCGGAGAAGTGGATGCCGACGCCGTAGTTGCCGACGAGGTGCATGTCGGCCACGGTCAGGTCCTCCGGCACCGTCTTGGGATCGAGCAGGCGCTCGCCGGTCGCCTCCGACTGACACACCGCGCAGGTGCACCGGATGCGGAGCTCGCGGGCTCCGTAGACGTCCTCCACACCTTCGTCCCACACGAACCGGACCTCGCGTTTTCCAAGGCCGATGATCTCGAGCGGCATGGGCATGGCCGGAGTCTTAGCAGCTTGGTAGCCTGCGCGGCCATGCCTCCACGCCCTCGCCAGCGCCGTGCGATGTCGATGCCGCGCGCCCCCGGGCGGATTTCCGCCGATGGCGACCGTGCGCTCGCCGAAGCATTGGTCGCGTCCCTGCGCGCTCCGGCCGTCGACTACGAGGTCGCGGAGTCGCTCACGCACCCGTTCCACAGCTACCCGGCGCGGCTCCACCCGGCGACGGCGCGCATCCTGGTCGAGGTGATCGCGGACCGGTCGCGCGCGAACGCGCTCGTCGTCGATCCGTTCTGCGGCTCGGGCACGACCCTCGTCGAGGCGCGCGCCGCGGGCCTCCGCGCCGTCGGCACCGACCTCAACCCCCTCGCGGTGCTCGTCGCGCGCGCGAAGACGTGGACCGCCCCCTCGCGCCGCCGCGCCGCGATGCGCGATGCCGGCCACAAGATCGCGGGCGAGGTGCTCGCCGCCGGCAAGGCCGCGCGTCGCTCGGGCGCCGAGGCCGCGCCCATGCGCAAGCCGAAGGGCTTCGATCCCAACGCGCGCAACCGCCGCCTCGCCGCGTGGTTCGCGCCGCACGTGCGCCGCGAGCTCGAGCTGATCGCGATGACGCTCGACGCTCTGCGCGAGGAAGATGCGGAGGTCGCCGACGTCCTCACCGCATGCCTGTCGGCGATCCTCTACAAGGTCTCGTCGCGGACCAGCGACACCGACGGCACGTGGATCGACCGCAACGTCCCGCGCGGCGCCGCCGCTCGCAACTTCGCGCTGCGCGTCGACCTCCTCTACGCCGGCCTCCAGGATCTCGCGCGCGCGGGCGGTCCGCCCGACGTGTTCGAGCTGGACGCGCGCAAGCTCGGCGATGTCGTCACCGACGGCAGCGCCGCGGGCATCATCACCTCGCCGCCGTACGCCGGCACGTACGACTACGCCGAGCACCAGCGCCTGCGCTTCGACTTCCTCGGCCTCCGCCACCGCGAGCTCGACGCCGGCGAGATCGGGTCGCGCCGCAGCTTCCAGGCGTCCTCGATCGAGGCCGATCGCAAGTGGCGCTCGGCGCTCGGCGATGTCCTCGACACGCTCGCGCGCGCTCTCTCCCCCGGCGGGCTCGCGATGATCGTCATCGGAGACTCGCTCGCGGGCGGTCGCGCGATGTACGCGCTCGACGACGTCCGCAGCGCGCTGTCCGACGAGCTCTTCGTCGAGGCGTGGGCCTCGCAAGAGCGCCCGATGCTCGGTGGTTCCGAGCGTCGGGCGTTTGGCTCGCGCCCCAAGGCCGAGCACGTGATCGCGCTGCGTCGCCGTTAGCTCAGATGGGGCAGTACGGCGGCAGCGCGAGGCACCAGATCGCCGTCGCAGCGTCGTCGCTGATGCCGAGCGCTACGGCCATCGCGTGGATCGTCACCGTGACGTCGTAGCCGAGCAGTGACATCACGCCGGCGAGATCGAAGTCGCTGAGCTCCCACACGATCTGCAGCGTCGTGGCGACGATCTCGGGATCGATGCCGATGTCACGCAGGATCTGAGCGGCGCCGTCGGCGGCCATGTCCCACACGTTCTGCAGCGAGCGGGCGATCTCGTCGACCGGGATCCCGATCTCCTCGAGCACCATCGCCGCGCCGTCGGCGTAGAAGTCGTAGGCGATCTGCAGCGAGCGCGCGATCTCGTCGGAGGCGTACTGCAAGCCCTTGAGCACGAGGCCCATGCCCTCGGCGCTGAGCTGGAACACGTTCTTCATCGCGCCGCCGATCTCCTCGACCGCGGTCCCCATGTCCTTGAGCACGGAGGCGGTGGCCTCGGCGGTGAGCTGGTAGACGTCCTTCATCGCGGTGGCGATCTCGTCGGTCACCACGCCGAGGCCCTCGAGCACGAGGCCGGTCGCCGTCGCCTGGAGCGCGAACACGTCCTTGAGGGCGCCCGTGAGCTCGTTGGTCGTCGCGCCCGTGCCCTTCAGGATGGTCGCGGTGACCTCCGGTCCGAGGACGTAGACGGTCTTGAGCGCGCCGGCGATCTCGTTGGTCGTCGCGCCGCGGCCGTCGAGCAGGGCGGCCGTGCTCCACGCGCTCATCCCGAACGCGTCCTTGCACGCCTGCGCGAGCGCGTCGATGCCGAAGCCCGCGTCCGCGAGGATCGTCGCGGCCGCGTCCGCGTCGAGGCCGTACACGGTCTTGAGGCTCGCCGCGATGTCGACGATCGAGAAGCCCTCGGTCTGGAGGATGCCCACGGTCTCCTCGGCCGACTGCCCGAACTCGCCGTGCAGCGTCTGCGCGATCTCGGTCGCGGAGTTGCCCGCGGCGTGCATCGCGTGCGCGGCGATCGTCGGCGTGCGGCCGACGAAGAAGTCGACGGGCAGCGTGCGGCCGTAGGCGCCGAGCAGCTCGTCGGTGAGGTCCGAGCGCAGCTGCTTACCGTCATCGCTGACATCGACGTCGACCGACGCCAGCGTCAGGCCCGCGAGATCGACGTGCATGCGGATCTGGCCGCCCGCGGGCAGCGCGAGGTTGCTCGTGTCCCACATCGCGACGTAGCGACCGGACTTGAGCTGCACCGCGCCCGGCGGCACGACGGCCACCGGCGGCGCCGCGCACGTGTCGGCGACGAGCGTGCACACGCTGAGATCGAGCTTGGGCGCGAGCGACGGATCGAACGCGGCCGTCGTCGTGCGCGCCTGCGCGATCGGCGGCAACAGCGAGACTTCGGGCAGCGCGGTGTACGCGTTGGCGCTGATGATCTCGTCGGTGCTCGTGCGCAGGTTCTCGGGGCTGGCACAGCCGAGCGTCGCGAATGCGACCGCGGCGAGGGTGTTGGGGAGGAAGAGCTTGGCGTTGATGTTCATGATGCGGGGCCACAGAGCACCCCGCGTGCCGGCGTTCGCGTCCGAGGTTGCACGCAGTTAGCGCGCGGCCCCAGCGTGCACGCACGCTAGCTCTCGCGTGCGCGCACTCAGCTTGCTCGCCAGCTCACGGCGTGAACGTCAGGATCGCGCACGCAGGCTGCGGCGAGCCCGCGGTCATGTACGGCCGGAAGATCCACGCGCGCGCCGCGCGCTCGATCTGCGCGTTCCACGCGGGCGACCTGCTGGCGCGGATCAGCGTCACGCTCGAGACCATGCCGACGGCGTCGATGCACACCTTCGCGGACGCGATCGTGCGCTGCGTGCCGAGCTCCTTCTTCGCCTTCGGATCCGGCGCGACGAGCGAGCTGCCGCGGCGGCGCAAGCTCTCGAGCGTGCGCGCGGTGATCACGGCCTGTGAAGGCGGCGGCGGAGGCGGCGGCGCGCCCCAGAGATCGATCTCGACGAAGTCCTCGAGCTCGCGCTCGCCCGTGGTCGCGGGCGCGCCCGACGAGGGCAGCGTCTCGACGGCCTCGGCGAGCGCCGCGGGATACGTGAGCTGCGAGAGCGAGCACGCGGGTACGGGCCTGCCACGCAGCGTGAGCGGCTGGAACTGCCAGTCTCCGATCGCGCGCACGAACACTTCGCCGGTCCTGGTCGAGGAGCTCGAGAGGACGGACGTCTGCGCGAGCTTGCCGCTCGCGTCGAGGCACACCTTGAGCCACGCCGAGACGGAGCGGCGCGAGCCGAGCTCGCCCTCGAGCTCGTGCGCGACGGTCGCGTCGAGCTGCGTCGAGCCGTGCGTGCGCAGCGCCTCGAACGCCTGCGCCGTCAACATCGGCCGCGCCGGCTCACCGTGCGCGTGCGCGGGCGACGCGAGCCAGCGGACCTGCCCCGCGGCCTGGAACGCGACCTCGATCTCGAACCCGGGCTTCGCGGTGAGCACGGCGCCGTCGCGCAGCGCCGACTTGCGCGTCGAGAGCTGGAGGTCGAGCTTCGCGAGGCAGCGCGCGAGCACCGGCGCCTGCTTGACGCCGACGAGGCCACCCGCGCCGAACTGCTTGGTGCACGCCGCGTCGGGGAACCAGAGTGGCCCCGCGTTGAACGGGACCGCGAGGCGCTTGCCGATCGCGCCCGCGTCACGCGCGCGGATCTCGGCGGAGAGCTCGGCGACCGCGTTCGCGACCATGCGCTCGGTCGATTCGGCGGGCGGCCGCCACACCGGCCTCGCCGCGGCGAGCGCGGGCATCAGGACGGCGAGGAGCGACCAGCGCATCGCCCTCAGTCTGCCACGTCCTACAGCTGCTTGCCGACGAGCTTGAAGCTGGACGAGCCGGTCGAGTAGCCGCGGACCTGCGCGAAGATCTTGGCGGGCTGCGCGAGGGTGACCTGGCAGGTCTCGTTCGAGCCGGTCTTGTACGGACGGCAGTCGAAGCGGTTCGCGCTGGGCTCGAGGCCGATGCGGACGTAGAGGTCGGCGTCACCACCCGAGCCGGTCATCTTGAACTCGTAGCGGCCGGCCGCGAGGGTCGGGGTCGTCCAGCGCTTGATCTCGCCGCGGGTCACCGCGCCGCTCTCGTCGATGCCGCCCCACACCTCGGGCTGGCCACCGCCGCCGCCCGGCGTGAACGTGTTGTCCTGCTCGCCCGAGACGAGCACGAGCTGCGACGGGTCGACGCTGCGGAACATCTGCTCGTAGGTCTGCGGGTCGGCGTGGTTCACCATGCCGCGGAACAGCGACATCGTCGCGCCCGACATCGAGTGGAAGAACGCCGGCATCGCGTTGGTGACGATGTCGATGTACTTGTACCCGGTGGTGTCGTCGGGGTTGAGGGCCTTGTGCGCGTTGTTGAGTGCGTCGTCGATGTACGCGAACGTGTCGCAGCCGTTCAGGTAGACCACGACGTACTGGCCCTGCACCCACTTGCCCGCCTGTGCGAGCGCGCGGACGTTGGAGCCCAGGCCGGCGTGGCCGTTGTAGACGATGTAGTCGGCGCGCGTGGACAGCTGCTCGTAGCGCGAGCGGAACGCGGTCTCGGAGAGGCCGGTGCGCACGTTGTCGGTGAGCATCGCGACGACGTGGATCTTCTTGCCGTCGGGGAGCGTGGCGTTGAACTCGATCTCGGGCGTCGAGACGCCCGGGCTCGACGGCACCGACGCCGGGACGGTCGTCAGGTTGCGCGCGCCGAGCTCCGACTTCATCGCCGAGATGAACTGGTTGTACGCGGCGATGCCGGAGTCGGACGACGTGGTCGCGCCGTCCTCGTACTTGCCGAAGATGGCGACGACGTTGAGCGTGTTGTCCTCCCAGAGCTTGTTGTACTCGGGGAACTTGCCGGTGGTCTGGATCGGGCTCGGCGCGACGGTCGCCGTCACCTTGGAGAGGTCGGCGTCGGCGAGCGTGCAGCCCGAGGCGTTCGGGCGGTAGTAGTAGAACATCGAGCCGGCATCGACGTCGTGCGCGCCGAAGTCGACGCAGTCGTGCTTGTACTTGTCGGCGAACGCGCTCTGCCCGGCGCTCGAGATGTCGAGCGGCAGCGCGAGCTCGTACTCGTCGGGGACCGGGTTGCTCTTGCGCCAGGCGACGGGGAGCTTGGCCTTGTACGTGATCTGCGTCTTGCCGCCGACCGAGGTGCGGCGGACGTCGGAGACCACGAGGCGATCGATGCGGCCGACGGCGTCATCACCGTTGAGCAGCCCGACCGTGTACAGGAGCTGGTCCTGGATCGTCTGGGTGTCGTTGAAGCTGTAGTCGGTGAGCAGCTTGCCCTCGAACTCGAAGTCGAGGAACACGGCGAGGGCGCTCGCGTCGGCCTTCCCATCGTCCGACTTGACGGTCTCGCCCTCGTAGAGGTCGTCGTTTTCGACGCACCCGGTGGCGGATGCTGCGGCAGCGGCGGCGAGGATGGCGGCAAGTCGCTTCATGGGCCGCTCGTAGATCAAGCGCCGTGCCGCCCGTCAGGGTGTCCAACCCCGCGAGATCAGCCCGCGTGGTGCGGTAGCGCCAGTCGCCAGGTCGCCGGTGCCGGCAACTTGGCTAGCCAGGGGTCACTCCCAGGCGATGTCCATCTGGTCGTCGTCCCCCATCGCCTTCTCGAGCATGGCGATCAGCTCCGGGTCGCCGCCGTTGTCGGCCATGACCTCGATCGTGTTGCGGTCGACGTAGTAGTCGTCGTCTTCGTCGTGCTCCTCCTCGAGCTGCTCGACGAGGAACTTGAGCTGCGCGTCGTTGACGTTGCCGATGTCGTCGCCGGTATCGAGGCGGATCAACCGAGGCATGGGCCCACAGTCTGCCTACCGCCCCCCGCCGCGGTCAACGGGGGCCGCGTGCTACAAGGCGCTGGTGAGTGCTCTGCCCGCACGGATCGACGTCGCGATCATCGGGGGCGGCTTTGCGGGCTGCGCGACCGCGTGGGCACTCCGTGCACAGGGGATCGACGTGGTCGTGCTGGAGCGCGAGGACGAGCTCGGTCGCTATGCGAGCGGGCGTGGGGCCGGGATGGGCCGCCAGCTGGCGGAGGACGACACGACGACCGAGCTCACCGTGCGCGGGGCGGAGCGCCTGCGCGGCGAGCTCGCCGACGCATGGTCGCCGACCGGGGGCATCCTGTCGTTCGACGACGCGGCCGAGGCCGAGCGCTACGCGGCACGGGCCGAGCGCTTCGGCATCCCGGCGACCCCACTCGCGCGCGGGGAGGTGCTCGCGCGGTGGCCCGAGGTCACCGGGCTCGCGATCGAGCGCGCCCTGCTCGTGCCCAGCGACGGCTTGATCGATACGCGCCGCCTGCTGGCGCGGTTCTCCGCCGGCGCCACGATCGTGCTCGGGGCGGGCGCGAGCGTGGTCGAGCCGGGCGGCCTCGGCGCGTGCGTGCGCACGGCGCGCGGGGCGGTCGAGGCACGGGTCGTCGTCGACGCGAGCGGGGCGTGGGCGGGGGCGTGCACCGGCGATGCTCCCCTCGCCGCGGTCACGCGAAATCTGTTTCTCCTCGAAGCGGCGCCTCCGGCGGCAGCGCCGTACCTCTGGCACCTCGGCCACGACGAGATGTACGTGCGCGCCGACGGTGGCCACGTGCTCGCCTCGGCGTGCGACGCGACCCGCGAGCCGGCGACCGACGCGCAGCCGGACCCCGCGCGCGCCAAAGAGCTCGCGGCGCTGCTCGCGCGCGTCGCCCCGCCGCTCGCCACGGCGATGCACCGCGAGCAGCGTGCCTGCCAGCGCAGCTTCGCGCCGGATCGCAGGATGCGGCTCGGCCGCGATCGCGACCGGCCATGGCTCGTGTGGGCCGCGGCGCTAGGCGGCCACGGTGCGACGGCGTCGGCGGCGGTCGGCGAGCGCGTCGCCGCCGCGGTGATCGAGGCGCTTACTTAGCCTCGTCGCACTTGGCGACGGCTTCGAGCGTCGACGCCTTGAGCGCGCACTCGACGCGACCCTTCGCGGTCTTGTCCA